>PAFB01000004.1 GCA_002700865.1 Rhodospirillaceae bacterium | reverse complement strand
TGGACTATCGCTTTATCATGATCGCCGCCATTACCCCGGCGGTTTTCTATTACTTAGGTGTTTTCCTTACCGTGTACTTCGAAGCACGGAAAAGCGGGATCGGCCCTTTACCGCCAGAGGAACGTCCAGGGCTCTCGGCCATGGACTACCGGAACACCTTGGTGTTCGTCGTGCCGCTGTTTGTGCTGACTTTCTACCTGTTCACCCAGCCGTCGATCCCAAAGGCTGGCTTTTATGGTTTTATCGCTGCGATCCTGATGTCGGCGCTGCTGTTCCCTCGCTTTAGATCGTGGAGCGGCATCTACGGTGCCTTTGTTGATGCCGGACGGATGTCGGCAAAGATTATCATCATCGTCGCCATGATCGGCCTGATCATTGGCCTGCTGAGTATGTCAGGCTTCACGGCTCGTTTGGCCTTGTTCCTCACGGAAATGGCCGATGGACCGCTGTTTTTCGTGCTGATTATTGTGGCTCTGGGCGCGATTGTGCTGGGCATGGGCCTGCCGCCGGGTGCGACTTACTTTATCATTGTTGTGGCCCTGTCTTCGGGCATTGATACCGTGGCAATACCGGCCATGACCCTCCACCTGTTCGTGGTTTTCTTTGCCGTTATGAGTACGGTCACCCCGCCCGTTGCGCTCGCAGCTTTTGCGGCCGCGCCTATCGCTAAGGCGGACCCAATACGAACCGGGTGGCAGGCTTCCCGGCTTTCCATTGCCGGCTTCCTCGTGCCGTTTGTGTTCGTCTATCACCCCGCTGTTCTCTACAAGCTGCAGGTTGTGTTCGAGTGGTTGGGCGGCAAGCCTATCGCTCATCGGTCAATGATCGATATCAGCACGGTTACCTGGCTGGATTACGGCTGGATCATTATTGCCTTTATCATTGCAATCTGGCTGATCTGTTCTGCGCTCATTGGTTTCGAAAAGAACCGGTTGCAGACTTGGGAGCGGTTTGCGCGCGTTATCATCGGCCTTGCACTGCTGATCCCCAACTACTGGATCAGCGCGCCGGCTTTGGTGTTGGCGGTCCTCCTCATCGTAGGACACCGCTTTTTAGGAGGGGAACCTCCGAGTTTCGACAAAGTCGAAGCCGACAAACTTAGTACACGTAGTTAATTCAGGGAGGATAAAATGTGTAAGCTAATTCTTGCAAGTGTTGCGCTGGTTGCTTCAGCAGCCGCGGCCAATGCTGAAACCTTAAAGATGGCGACTCTGCCCGCTAACCTGCCGCAGGCAGTGGTTATGGCGACCTTTGCCAACATCGTATCTTCTGAGCTCGACGATATTGATATCGAAGTCGCAGCAGGCGGCGCGGCAACCAAGCACATGATCGAAGTGGGTCGTGGCAACATGGACTTTTCCATGGGTTCAGCAACCGTTTGGAACCTGATGAAGCAGGGGAAGCGGATGTACGCCAAGACCGAAGACGCGCCTCAGATCGCTGACAACGTCCAGGTTCTGATGTTCTTCCCGTACGGCCAGTACACGTTCACCGTCCGTGATGACTCCAACATTCAAACCCTCGATGACATGGAAGGCGCCAGTGTCTTCCTTGGCCCAACCGGTGGCGGCGCATGGAATGCGGCTTACCAATGGGTGACGGCAACCACCGGTCTGGATGCACGCGAAGGCGACTATGAAGCCATCGACGCCAACTGGACCACCGGTTACCAGGCTTTCCTCGACGGCACTGTTGAAGTGTTTGTGAAGGGCTGTATCCACCCTTGCGGAACGTTCCTGCAAATCTCCGAAACCGATCCAATCCGGTTTATTGGTCCAGCAGACGATTCCGGCGAAAACGTTGACAAAGCGCTGGGTAAGTTCCGCTTCCGCGACGAAATCCCGGCGGGTCTCTACTCCGGTCAGACCAACGCCGAAGCCACGAAAACCTTCAACACTTTCGTGACAATTTTCGTAAGCGGTGATGTGCCTGAAGAAACGGTTTACCAGATCACCAAGACGTTCTGGGAGAATGTTGACAAGGTGACGTCTGAGGCCCCTTGGGCTGCGGCTCTGAACCCGGCTGAGGGTGGTAACCCTAACGGCGGCGCGCCTTTCCACGCTGGCGCAGCACGTTACTACAAAGAGATCGGCGTTCAGTAATCTGACACCGTCGTTTTCATCATTGGAAAAGGGTCGCTGCCTCGCAGCGGCCCTTTTTTGTGCCAAGCCTTGGATCAGCGCTGTTCTGAGCGGATGCTCAAGGGCGGTTCTTTAGCGGCTTGTGGCCGACGCCGCTGGCCCCCGTGCGGAAGGGAATCACGCTGACGCCGGGGCCAATCTCGATGGTCATCAAGTCCTCTGCAGCCACCACCACGCCGTCGTATTCAGTGGATATTTCAGCCAACACCTCACCAACGCTTGGCGGATCCGGCGGCAGAAGAACCATGTGCGTGAGCATAGCAAGCCGGGGGCGGGTCTGTGCAAAGACCCGTCCGACTTCCTGCGGCGTGGCGTGGTGGTCGATAGCGACTTTTATTCGGGGATGCTTGGCGATTGCCTCTGGCCGGGCAGCGGCGACTTCATGGATAAAAACATCAGCACCCTGAGCCTGTGCAATCAGGTTTTCGTTGTACCGGGTGTCGTGGCTGTGCACGAAGACGCGCCCTTGGTATTCAACGCGAAAGGCATAGGCAGGGCGGATTAACTCACCGTGGTCTACCTCAATGGCGATAATGCGCAGTCCATCACGATCAAAAACCACGCCTTCGCGCTCGTAGACGTGCGGGATGATCCGCATATGCTCGGCGTCGATTTCCTTGTCTGCGACCCGGATATCGCGATCAGGTTTGGTGGCAAGCCAGGCTCCCTTTGCGATGTCATCAATTCCCGGCGGTCCAAACACGTGCAGCGGCCCTCGGCGGTTGCCGTAGGGCTGCTGGATGGTGCCTGTCATGGCCAGATCGAACAGGCCGGAAAAGTGGTCGGAGTGGAAATGCGACAGAATAATCGTCTCAATACACCCCAGCGAATAACCCGCCTGTGCCAGGCGAACCACGGCACCGCGTCCGCAGTCGATCATCACCACCTGACCGCCTGCCTCTATGAGCGTCGAGGTTCCAAAAGCATTTATGTCTGGATTGGGGATGCCAGTTCCCAATAAGGTGATTTTCAAAGTGTCTGACATGGAGCAAACTCAGCTTTGTCGTTGAGGGACAGAGAGTGAACCACCCTCCCAGCCCGATCAACCTTGGATAACTGACGAACCGAAAAACGATGAAAAACGTCTCCATAGATACAATCACTCAGGCCGTCCTGAGCTATTACTCGGACAGCACGGACCCCCGGTTCATGTTTGTTCTCAAAGCCCTGATCGAACACTTGCATGCCTTTGCCAAAGAGACTGAACTGACGCACGAAGAGTGGATCAGGGGGCTGCAATTCCTTTATGATGCGGGCCAGATCTCTACCCCTGAACGCAATGAATTCGTTTTGGCATCAGACGTGACTGGCCTGTCTTCGCTGATCGATATGCTGGGATCTCAGCATGAAGGCACCTCTTCGTCCGTGCTGGGCCCCTTCCACATTGCTGGCGCGCCTGAACAGGCCTATGGCGCTGACCTGAAGCGGGACAATGCCGGGGCGACAGTGCTGGTGACGGGGCGTGTAAGCGATCTTGAGGGGCGCGCCCTTAACGGTGCGGTTATTGAGATGTGGCAAACCGCCGACAATGGGCTCTATTCCAATCAGGACGAGGCTCAGCCAGATTATAACCTGCGGCTGACAACCAGCGTCGGTGAGGACGGGCGTTACGCCTTTACCACCGTTCGCCCGGCCCCTTACAAGGTCCCCGACGACGGCCCGGTCGGTGAGATGTTGAAAGCAACCGGCCGGAACGCCTGGCGTCCCTCCCATCTGCATTTCATTGTCACGGCTCCGGGAAAGCGTGCGCTGGTGACAGAGGTCTTTCCAAGCGATGACCCCTACATTGATCGAGACGCCGTTTTTGGTGTGCGCGAAGATTTGATCATGGAGTACCAGCAGAAAACCGACCTCAGCGACTTGCCGCCGGGCCTGGAGGTTGGCGAGGACGTGACCTTACCCTGGTACCGTGTGGACTTTGATTTTGTTCTGGTCGACGACTAAACCCGGGTGCACGGCGATCAGGCAAAGAAAAACCGGGTATCGCGCACTGTGCGATACCCGGTTCGTCATTTGATGGCCGCGCCGCGTTTCTAGGCGAATGCGGGCGGTCGGGAAGCCTTACTTGCGGGAGTCTTCCAGCGCTTCGTTGGCTTCGATGGCCAGATCTTCGAGGATGGTTGCGTAGTCGCCGCCTTCGATGATTTCAGTCAAAGCCGGACCAGCCAATCGGCGAACGTCCTGATAAGCCGCTACAGACGCCTCGATCTTGCCGTAGCCAAGGTACTGGGAACCGGTTGCCCACTGAGGCTTAGCCGCGCGGTGCTCTTCGAGCATTGCCAGCGAGTCAAGGTTTGCAGGGTAGTAGTCGGTCGCCCGGATGAAGTCAGCCTGCATGTCAGCGCGTGCCCAGTGCTGGAGCCACAGGAAGGATGCGACTTCTTCAGCCTCGTCCGTATCAGTAACGGACCAGTCGGGGCCGAACATGTTGACCACAGGGGTCTCGGTAACGTGCGGCAGTGGCACGACAGTCCAGTTGTGCTGAGAGCCTTCTTCAACGGCAGCAGCCCAGTAGTCCATACCCGAAGACGAGCCCAGAACCATCATTGCAACACCGTTACCAAAGTCGCCGGTTTCACCGTAACGCTCCGCTGGCATCCGGACACAGCCGTTAATGCCCATCTCAGAGATCAACGCACCAGCGGCCATGGCTTCGTCGCTGTCGTAGACGAATGCGTCTGCTTCGATGTCAAACACTTCGCCACCTTGCGCGAAGATGAAGGAACCCAGACGGGATGCATCACCCGCGAACATCAAACCAACCGGCGCGGTTTCAGCGTCAGTGGTCTTAGAGAACGCGTTCGCGGAAGCAGCACAGGCGACTTCTTTCAGCTCAGCAGGTGTGGTTGGCATGTCCATGCCCAGTTCAGCCAGCCAGTCGAGGTTGACAGCCATAACGTCCATTGACGTACGGGTTGGGAAGCCAAGACGCTCGTTATCGTGGTCTGGGTGGATACCCGCATCCCACTTGCCCTGAGCGATCTGACCCAGCAACTCTTCGGATACGCCCCACTTTTCAGAGTCAAACAGCGGCTGCAGGTCGATCAGCGCGTCAGCATTTTCGAAAGCTGCGGACTGATTCTGGTAAGCGACCACGATGTTTGGCAACTCGTCGGTGCCAATCAGGTTTACGAACTTGTCGTAGATTTCGCCGTAACCACCCGCGGAAATACCGGTTGCAGTGATGCCGTAAGGGTTGGTTGCGTTAAAGTCGGCGATAATCGCGTCCAGCGCTTCTGCGCCGCCGCGGGTTTGACGGTACCAAATGGTGATTTCAGCACCACTTGGGTCAACGTCTTCGTAGTTCTGCGCGATAGCAGCAGAGGCGATAAACGGCAGCGCGGCGGCTGCAATCAGAAACTTGTTCATGTGTTCTCTCCATAGTGCACGCTCGGGCAGGCTACCCTGCAAGCGCTCTGCGTTGTAACCTACAAACGTTTCAGGTTTATTATTTCGAAGTGCCTAAATTGGGGATAAATCTGCTCCTATTTTATGCCAACGCGTGCCAGAGACTGGGTAAATTGTCGCACGGCGAGCGAATAGGCGACCAAAACCGGCAGAACCACGATCAGCGCGCCAGCCATCTGAGCCGGGATGTGTCCGATGTAATCGTCAGACAATTCACGCAGGCCCACAGACAGGGTGAACTTTGGATCTACACCGGTTTGAGTCAGGATTGGCCAAGCATAAGAATTCCACGACCAGATGAAAGCCAAAACGCCGATGGTGGAGAATGCCGGGATCGACAGCGGGACGACCACGCGGACAAAATACTGCAGATGGTTGGCACCATCGAGCTTTGCCGCCTGCCACAGTTCATCGGGAAGCTGGATGAAAAACTGGCGGAATAGGAAGATCGAATAGGCATTGCCGATGATCGGCAGGATCATCACCTGATAGGTGTTCAGCAGGGTCTTTGGGGGCCAAAGTTCTTCGGAAAGCACAGACCCGAAATCCCGGTTCACCACCCCCGCAAGCAGCAGCAGGCCAATGAAGACAATCAGACCGGCAAAGGTGAGCGGCCAGACCGGAATTTGCCGCGATGTGAGTGTCGCGTAGACGCTCAGAACGGCATAGAACAGCAGTGTCGCGGCGCTAGCGATCAGCGTCAGGGTCAGCAGATTGAGCACCGCTATACCGAAAATCTGCCCTTTGATGACTGTGAAAGTCGGGGTGATCAAGACGGCCTCCGGCACCATCAGAGTGATCAGCAGCAGCAAGAAAGCGAAGCGCTTGCCCTTAAATGGAATGGCGGCAAAGGCGTATCCGGCGAGCGCACAGAACACAATTTGCCCGAGCGTGCTGAACAGCGTCACAACAATCGTGTTGATGGCATAGAGCCAGAATTTACCATAGGCCCAAGCGGTGACGTAGTTCTCGAACAAGAACGTTTTCGGCAGCCAGGTTGAGGCGTTGATCGCCTCGTACTGGTTCATGCCAGAGAGCAGCAGCATGTAGACAAACGGGACAAGCGAGAGGAAACCAGCCAGCCCGAGGATGGCATACCGGAGCAAATCGCCGGCTTCGAAGCGGTTGTTGTCGTCGGTGTTTTCCATGACTTACAGATCCGAGTTGAGCCGGCGGCCCGCCAGAATGAATTGGGCAGCGGTGATGAGGAGAATGAGGAAGAACAGCAAAACGCCAATCGCTGCAGCCGCCCCAAAATCGCCTGATCGCAATTCCTGAAACACGAAAATTGACGCGACGATCAGGCTCTCATTGCGTCCGCCCGTCTGCTCGAACATCACGAAGGTATGGTTGAACGCCTGAAACGTACCAATCAGACCTGTGAGAACGAGGAAGAAAATCACCGGCGAGAGCAGGGGCAGGGTTATCCGGGTAAAGGACTGCCAGCGGCTGGCACCGTCAATTTCAGCAGCTTCATATAAATCGCGCGGTATCGCGGTCAGTCCGGCAAGCAGGATGACGGCGTTATAGCCAGTGTAGGACCAGACCCCGAACACCACCACGGTGATCAAGCCAATGGTGGGCCCCCCGGCGAGTCCGACCCATTCCAGCCCAAACAGAGCCTGCATTATCGGCGTTTCATTGCTTAGCCATTTCATCGGCTCGATGTTGAACCAGCCCAGAATTTGGTTCATCAGCCCGCTGGAGCGCTCGCGGAAAATCACGCTGAACACGGTGGCCATGGCAACGGCTGGGGTGATGTAGGGCAGGAAAATAAGGTAGCGGAACAGGCCTTCGCCCCGAATCTTGCGGTACAGACCGAAGGCAATGATCAGGCCAAGGGTGATCTGGGTGAACACCGTCGCCACAGAATAAAATAGCGTGCTGATCAAGCTGGCGAGGAAGTCGTTGCTGCCGGCGATTAACATCCGTTGCCAGGCTACAGCCAGTGCCAGGCAGGCCAGTATCACGATAACCGCACCGGCAACCCGGTTCCCCCACTGCTGAATCCGTCCCCAAGGCAGGAACATGATCAGCGCGGCAACCAGGAACAGCATGACGGAGTAGAGCAGAAACTGGCTTGCCGACCCTGCGACCAGAGTCAGTTGCTCGGTTTCGTCACCCCGCCAGTCCAGAAAGGTCGAGCGCTTGAAGTCGCGTATTTCGCGCTTTTCGGTCAGGCTGGGAAAGCGCTCAATCGCATCGAGCAAGAAGTTCCTCGACCACAGCGCCGCGCCGCCTGCGATGACCAGAATGACCGCCAGCAGCGATCGTCGAAACGTTTCTGTCAACGCACGCGCTGGCTGACTAAACAGCCAAACCCCGCCAATAAGCAGGGACAGACACGCAAAAAAGAGAATTCCCGGGCCCCATTCGCCAAGTAAATCTGCGTAGTGCTGCAGACCCAGATAGCGATCGCGGATGGGTTTCCACCGGTGAATACTCATGAAACCGGCAATTAGGATCGGGGCAATCTGCCAAGTTACCAGCATCAGCAAACCAGGCCCGGCGAACCACCATCCGATGGTATGCTTACCAAATAGTTTTCCGAGCACGCTCATGGCGTCACCTCCAAATCGACCCAGACTAGGTGGTGATCTGATGCCGTGTTCAGTCGTGCCTTGGGGTCATTCTTGGGAAACCAGACAACCCCGCTGTCTTTTACTCGCAGGCCTGACGAGGGGAGCACGAAATCGACCCTCATTCCACCCTGAAATTGTGCTGTATTCAACCCATCCGCGCTGCTTGGTCGCGGATCTTGCACGCGGGGGTGGTTGAGCAATTGGTTGATTGCCCCTGTTTGGCTCGCACCCTTTTCCGGATCTGCGTTCAAGTCGCCCAGAATGATAAACGCCGCCCCGCGATCCAAACCGCCAGGTTGCTCAGCATCATCGACCAAATAGGCTTTGTCGTCCAAGTAATCGACCCAGAAACGGATTTCGTCAGCATTCCTGCGGGCGTTCCGGCGTTCCGGGCCGTCGAACACGGGTGGGGTTGGATGACTGAGCAGCAAATGCAAGCCCTCATCAGCCCCCGGCAAGGTCACTTGAGCGTCGACGTGGTTCTTTGAGCTCAGCCGCAAAACTGCTTTCGCCGCCGGACTGAAGTAATCGCCGCGCCCGCTCCCCGGTACCGCATCGGGCAGGCGCGCGCCGGGCATTTGTTGCCACAGAAAGTGCTGAAATGTTCGAACCGCCTGAACCTTGAACCGCGAGAGCAAGGCAAAGCCGTATTGCCCGGGAAAGGTGCCAAAACCCTGAGCATTTTCCGGGCTGGCCAGTGACCCGGTTCCCACCAGATCAAAACCCGTTTGTATCCCGGTATTGCTGGGAAAAGCGTGGCTGGCGTAGGGCGGCAAATCGGGGTGCATGCTGGAGAGTCGTGCCGCCAGCATGCGCGCGGCCTCACCCTGTTCATCGTAATCCAGCTCGTTGATAAGGACCATATCCGGATTGCTGTCCACCAGCACTTCGACTGCATCATTGATCTGCGCATCAGAGCCGGTGTTAAGCCGCTTGATAATGTCGCCAGGGGCCTGACCAAAGAGGGCGATGTTGAAGGTTGCAACGCGTATCAATGTGTTCAAAGCCTTCTCATCCTGTGGGTTTCGCGCCGCGAGTAGGTCGCATCCCCCTTTTCATGCAATCCCTGATTTACCGCCGCGTGACAGGCTGCTCGATTTTGTTGCAGTTGGCTCACGTGATGGCCCGGAAAAGGGGCTTTGGTGCGCGGTCCTACGGGTCTCTGATTACTGGTTTTCCCGCGAAAAAGCCCTGAACGTGGCTGGCGCCCCATTGCTCAGCCAAGGCCCGTTCCTCAACGCTTTCAATCCCTTCGACAATGCAATCCAAGCCTCTACGGGCAGCAAAATCAGCCAGCAGGGACAGGGTTCCAAAGCTGTCCCCATAGGCAAAAGCATGTTGGGAAAGAGAGCGATCGACTTTAATGCCTGTCACGCCGTCCCGCATGATTTCGTTGAGTGAGCTTGCCCCGGTCCCGATGTCATCCAGCCAAACCGCCACGCCCAAAGCGCCAAAGTCAGCCGTGACCGTACTGAGATCATTGCGCCCTGACAGGGTCCGCGTCTCGGTCACTTCAAGTGCCAAGCGCGCCCGCTGTGAGGGGTCAACAGTGGACAGTTGTGCCAGCCCTTCGTCTTGCCACGCTGCATCCAGCAATGATGCCCGACTGACATTCACGCTGAGGCGTATAGACGGGTTTCGCGCCAGCCGGTCCAGCGCCAGCGCCAACACGCAGCGGTCAAGCTCGGCGAGGTCGTCCGCCGGCTCCGCGCCGGTCAAAACAGCTCCTGCGACCTGAAACCCCGTTGCCGCGTTACCGAAGCGTGCGAGGGTCTCATACCAAGCCGGTTCGGCCTCTTTGGCAGCAAAAATCTGGTGATCCGCTGCCCTCAAGCTGCCCGCATCGAGATACTGCCGCAATGACGGCAAATCCACTGTGTCGCGGTTTGGGGCCGGGTTCGGGTTTGGGGAGGGCTGGCTCAACGTCATGGGAACGGACAGCTCATTTGGAAGAGTGCAGATTTGCAGGGATGGCCGGAGCGGAGCCTGTGCAACATCGCCGCGATAAACTCGGGACCACCAGCTTTCCACGGCTGAAACATCCAATGGGGTCGCACCCCTCGCGGGAACAAGAAACCGGGTGGAACCAGCGGTTTCGTTTCCGAGCTCGTCGGCCTCAAGCTGCTGCAGGGCGGTCTCAAAAGCAGCACGGAAATCCTGCGCTGCCAACGGATCAATTCGCACCTGAGCAGTGGGGTCCGACCCGGTCCACGACACGCGAAACCCGACAGCCTGTGCGAGGGTGTTCTGTGAGTTGTGCGCGTCTTTCATCGCCATCAGCGATCAAACTCCCTTAGCGCTTTCGATCAAGCGGTGCAGTTGCACGCCCAGAGTGCCTTGCCATTACCAACTGAATGCTAATGGCACAGAATGCCCGACCGAAACCAGCACCAAGAAGTCGCGTAATGGAAACAAAACGTCTTCCAGTCAAAGTATCTTCATAAAAGCCCCCTAAATGGATGAATTATCCACAGATAAGGTGACGTCTCTCCTGTTCTCAGGAATTCAGGGCCTGTTACATGAGTTCGCAGGGTAATCTGGGTAGCAACGAATCCGGTATCACCGCCACCTGAGTCACGGCTCGAGAGCAGCGCGCTTTCGACCTAACGGGTTTCCAGGATTGGAGTGAGGACCTTACTTTGGATAATGGGGTTGTAATGAACGCTGAAGGGTCTGGTTTCGGTGCTTTAGGCCTGCAAGAGTCGGCTAAGCCTGCTTACGTCGTCTATAAGCGCCACGATGAAGAACCTGTGACCATGACCTGGCGCGACGTCTTTGAAACGGCGCAGCGCATCGCGGGGCAGATCAATCCGACGGGCGAGCCTCAGCAAACCGGCGTGATTATTACCTGCAACGACGAACTAAACTTTGCGACAGCCCTGCTTGCTACGTGGTTGACCGGGGCCACGGCAATCCCGACGACCAACACTTTTCGCCGCAATCTGAATGACCGGAATACCCACATTTACAACCGCACCGCGCCGGACATTGTGTTGCATGATATGACAGCCGGGGCCGCGCATTCTCGGTTGCTGGAACTGGCGCCCAATGCTGAGTTTGTGAACGTGGACTCTGCGCGCGAGGCTCGCTTTAGCGGTGGATCATCGCCAAAAATTAGTGGCTCGCTGCTGCAATACACCTCCGGCTCTACCACCAACCCCAAGCCGGTTTTGCTCGGGCCTGCTGAGGTTCGGGGCGGATGTAAGGCGATTGCGAAGGCCTATGGCTTGAGCACCGAAACCGTGGGCATTCACTGGTTGCCACTTTACCACGACATGGGGCTCATCGGTTCTGTGGTCATGCCGCTTTGGACGGGTGGAACATCCGTGATCATGCGACCAAGCGTGTTTATTCAGCGGCCCAGCCTGTGGTTCGAACTCGCGACGCAATGGAAGGCTGACATCACTGCCGCACCAAACTTTGCCTACGAGTATGTACTGTCACGACTGGAACCATCTGATGCAGACGGGATCGACCTGTCTTCGATGGCCAGCCTGATTATCGGCGGTGAGCCAGTCAGACCGGCCACGCTGCGCCGGCTCTACGCAGCGGGGCCCGGGCTTGGGCTGCCCCGAGCAGCGGTGAAGCCGTCCTACGGCATGGCCGAGGCTACCTTGCTGGTGTCCCGCTTCTCCGGTGACGGCGACAAACAGCCGTTTTCGCAGCGGCATTCGTCGGAAGAAATCACCTGCTTGGGCCAGCCGGTTGACGAGGTTCAAGTTGAAATCCGCGATCCTGAAAGCGACCAAGCACTAGAGGCGGGTGATCTTGGCAACATCTGGATCACCGGTGAGGCCGTCGGCACTGTTGTGCCGCAGGGGGCGAATTGGCGGGTGGCGTTGGTGAAACAGCCGGTCAAAACAGGCGACGTAGGCTTTCAAGACGAAGGCGCGATTTATGTTGTCGGGCGAGAAAGCAATTTGCTGATCATACGCGGGGCAAACTTCTTCGCCGAAGATATCGAAACCGCCATTCTCAACACTCAGCCTCCCGGCGTGATTACAGGGATTGCGGCACTGTCTCTGGACAACCCAGAGCAGGGGACAGACGCGCTTTATCTGTTCATTGAAGTCGCTGGAACCGTCGATCGCATTGAGAAAAAGGACCTCAATCAAGCCCTGAGTCAGGGGTTTGGTTTGAAGGCACAAGACATCCTCTTCCTCAAAACCCGCAGTCTTCCCCGAACCTCGAGCGGCAAGGTCATCAGGCGCCAGGTCAAAGACCTTTACATCGACGGAACATTCAACCGCTTTATCCTAAAGGGTACGCACCATGACAGCTAAAATTGGCATCGACCGACACCAAATGCGATACCATCCAAAGCAGGAAGTTGAACGGCTCCGTCAGTATGGAAGTATATTCTGGTCCAACCTCAATCAACGCTGGCTGATTGTGGAACAGAAGCTCGCGCTTGATGTTTTGCGTGATGATAAATTCCACTTACCTCCATACTCGAATAGCGTTGGTAGTCTGGAGAAAATCACTGGTGAGGACCTAGGCCAACTGCAGGCCCTGTCTATGTTCATCCCTTTCCTGCACAACGGCATTTACCATAAGAGCATCCGGGAAGTGTTGACCAAAATTCTGGTTGAGATTCAGCCAAGGTACTATCAGCTGCTGCCGGAAGTCGTTGATGATCTGATCCATGATTTGTTGAAGAATGGCTCGGGCGA
This sequence comes from Rhodospirillaceae bacterium, assembly GCA_002700865.1. Classification (GTDB taxonomy): domain Bacteria; phylum Pseudomonadota; class Alphaproteobacteria; order UBA7985; family UBA7985; genus UBA7985. Next base: position 14,000 of record PAFB01000004.1, on the reverse strand, counting down.
TTTTGCCGAGGAATTCTCCTACCGCTTGCACATGGCGACGCTTTCCAAAGTCATCGGCATGCCGGCGTCCAGTGTTGAGATCATTAACCCAATGCTGACCTCCGAAAATCTGAACTACAACAATTCGGTTTCGGAGTTCGTTAATACGGAGCTGAGACTCCGGGTTGCTTTTGCTGAGATGAAGAAACTCGTTAACGAAAACGAAGATATTCGCGCCTTTCATGAGCGTGTTGGTCGGTATCTGGTGGATGCTGACCTCGAAGACACCTTCAACAACCGGATTTTCGCAATGATGGCGGTGATGATCATTGGACGGGATACGATTGCAGGCGCCATATCGCTGTCGCTGCATGAGGCCTTTGAGCAGTTTGGCGACAGGATCGACGGCGACCAACTGGCATCTCTGGATACCAAGGCCCGGGAACTTCTGCGGCTAACGTCACCGGTCAATATCATCGAGCGCGAGGCGAGTGAGCCGCGAAAGGTCGGCGACCAAGCGATCGCGGCGGGGGAGCGCGTGCTGGTCGTGATCCGGGCTGTGAATACAGATCCCGCTGTCTATGGTTGCCCGCATCAGCTAACCGAGGCGAGCAAGGAAAATGACGGCTTTGTTTTCGGCAGCGGCATCCACACGTGCATTGGCCGCAACCTCGCACTCGAGGCTTTAAGAGTGTCGTTTCAAAAGATCTCCCAGCTTCGGGCCATCCACCGGTTCGGGGAGGTTACGATGGGGACGGGCCGCAATACGCAAAGCGTGGACCGCATGACAATGAAAGTTGAGATTTAACGTAATGGATATTCAAGAAGCCAACCAGATTGCTCTGGAACTGCTGGGAAAGTACCTCGAACGCGACGTCACGGAGGCTGACTTGCTGCAGTCTTTTGACGAATTGGGCATAGACTCACTTGAAATGCTGTCGATGTCCTTTGAGATCGAAAAGCGGTTCAATGTCAAAATCGAGGTTGAACATTTCATGTCAGAGGACAATCTGCGCGACGGCATCCTTGCGGTGCTCGCCCAGATGGAAACGTAACACCCTCAGAGAACGATTTTTCCATCCATGGGGTGGTAAATCTTTGGGTCGTCGATGTTGGGCAACTTTAGGTGCCCGCTCGGCCTTAAGTTGGGGTGCATGATGTAGGTGCGGCAGGTAAAGGCGATAAAGGCCGCCGCGGTAAGCATCACGCGATGCCCCTGGCCGTCGAGGTTGATGGACATGATCCGCGGGTGACTGTGCAGAAACTCAAGGTGGTCCTTGTTCAGGCGGGTTTGGTTTTTGGGGTTGGGGTTGTCGATTGCCACGCCAGTAAAGATGATCACTTTCCCAACCGCAGCATAGGATGCGGGATTGATGTATTCCTGATCGTGCCATTTGAACCAGTTACGGGCCAGTGCTTCGCCCACGTCGTTGTTGAACAGGTCTTGGTAATGACGCCGGTCAAGCGCGGTGTTCTTGCGGCGCAGCTCAACGGTGGGCTGCAAAAGAGTTGCGCTGGGCGATGAACCGATGACGAGCGCGTCGAGATCGTGCCGCTGCCGAAACTCTATCGCAATGTCCAGTCCGTAGCTCTCACCCACGAGGACGAGCCGCCGCTCATCGAGGTCTGGAATCTTGGAAATCTGCGTGAGCAGACTGTCGAGAGCGCTCTCTTTTTGCTCATAAGGGTTGTACTGCCACGTCATAGATTCGATATCGTGGGGCGTGAGTGCGTGTTTCAGAAAAGCCCTGATTTTGTTCATGCTCCGCCCAAGCATCAGAGCGCCGGGAATATAGACAATGGCGAACTTCATGGTCGCCTGACTTGGGTTGGTCGTTTCTGCCATAGCTGAATGAGTGATGGACATGGATGCCCTTGTTATCGTGGGTTTTACGAAAGCACTCAGTGGACGTGGTACGGGCCGAGCATTGCGAGTATGTATCAAGGAAAAACTCCCGCGCAATAATACTCATTTTATGAACCAGACTGGGCTCACCCGTTGAAATCCAACGCCGCGGCGACGCGCCTTTCCCATCTTCAAGGCAGCGCTAAAACGCAGCAGGAGATGTTCGATTTTTGACAAAACTCGTCGCTTTCGAGAATGTGCGCCTTAGACTGATTCAGCTTTGGAGGTCGGTGTGACCACTATTCACGATGTTGCGCTGCGTGCTGGCGTCAGCATTAAGACCGTCAGCCGAGTGATCAACGGAGAGCCTAACGTCCGGCCCAAAACCAAGGCTGCGGTTGAATCCGCCATAGCAGCGCTCGACTACGTCCCGTCCCATTTCGCGCGTGCCATGAAATCAGGGCAGAGCAAGACCATTGCCTTTCTCACGGACAGTGTCGTGACCTCACCTGAATCCATCGATATCGCCAAAGGCGTGGCAGAGGCTGCGGCGGAGGCTGGTCTGGCGCTGTTCTTTTTGGCCTCAGAACCGGACAAATCGCCCTTTGAGGGACCGAGCTTTGACTTCATCCGTTCCGCTCAGGTCGATGGACTGATCTATGCCACACATTCCCATCGAGAAATCGAAGTGCCGGAGCATCTGCTGGAAAAACCTTTGGTGCTGGTGAATTGCTTTGAGTTCGCAGGCCGGGTTTCTTCTGTGGTCCCTGACGATCGGCAAGGTGGCTATCTGGCCGGTCAGCTGCTGCTGGAAAAGGGCCATAAGAATGTTGCCTTCATCAATCTGCAAAAGGACGTTGTCGCTTCTCGCTTGCGTCAGCAGGGCTTGAATCTGGCGTTTGAGCGCGCGGGCTTGCCGCCGCCGCACTGCGTTTTCCTCAAGCATGAGGCGGAGGAGGCCTATGCCGAAGACCTCGCCCAGCATGTCCGAACCATTATGGCCGCGGATGAGCCCCCCACGGCGCTTTTTTGCGGTAATGACAAAACTGCGCTCCGGGCCTTGGGGGTTCTGCAAAGTCTGGGGTTGAATGTGCCTGCGGATGTCAGTTTGCTTGGCTACGATGATTTCACCATTATCGCTGAGTTGCTGTCGCCGGGTCTGACAACCATTGCCATTCCCTATTTGGGCATGGGGCGCGAGGCTATTTCGGTCCTGCAGGACGTGATCGAAAAGCGGGCAAACAATCACGTCAGACAAGCAGCGAAAATCCAGATCCCCGGCTGGCCTGTTCACCGAAAATCAGTCGCAACGCTCTAACTCAAACAGCAATGGAAAGCACCGCAGACCATTTGACAAGGTTGTCACATTAAAATTGACAACGCTGTCAATTGATGATCAGGTTTGAATTAGGAGGAGCGAAGAGGGGGCACGGCGTTCGACGGTCCGCTTCGTTTTTTTCCGCGCAAGCGAACACTCTGGGAGGAAATCATGCGCACTCTGAAATTTATGATGGCAGCAAGCGCTGTCATGGTTGCCGGCACCGCGTCGGCCCAAACTCAGCTCAGCCTTTGGTACCACGGTGCTGGTAACGAGACTGAAGCGGCTATCCTGAACAGTATCATTGACGACTTTAACGCCTCGCAGTCCGACTACGCTGTCGCAATCGAGTCTTTCCCGCAAGAAAGCTACAACGACTCCATTATCGCAGCAGCAGTATCCGGCAGTCTGCCCGACATCATCGACGTTGACGGTCCAATCATGCCGAACTGGGCATGGGCCGGTTACATGCAGCCGTTGGAGCTGTCTGACGGTGCCGTCGATAACTTCCTGCCCGGCGCACTGGGCTACCACAATGGCGAGCTGTATTCCGTCGGCCTGTGGGATGCGGCGGTTGCCGTCTTTGCCCGTAAGTCGGTTCTGGAAGGCGCAGGTATCCGTATCCCAACGCTGGACTCCCCATGGTCCAAGGACGAATTCTCCGGCGCCATCGACGCGCTGGCGGCAACGGGTGATTACGACTACCCCTTTGACCTCGGCATGGCCTGGGGCGGTGAGTGGTACTGCTACGCGTTTTGCCCGCTGCTGGAGTCCTTTGGTGGTGAGTTGATCGACAGTTCCGCAGGTTACCAGAATGCTGAAGGCGCGCTTAACGGCGACGCTGCTGTTGCCTTTGGTGACTACTTCCAAAACCTTTTCCAGAACGGCATGATCCCCGGTACCAACCAAGATGGTGCTGACCGTGATCGCGGATTCCTTGATGGCAAGTACGCGATGCAGTGGAACGGCAACTGGGCTGCTCTTCCGGCTGTGGAAGCCTTTGGCGACGACATGCTGTTCCTGCCTGCGCCTGACTTTGGCAACGGGAACAAGATTGGTTCTGCTTCGTGGCAGTTTGGGGTCTCCGCTTCGTCCCAAAATGTTGCAGGTGCTTCGGCCTTCATCGAGTTTGCCATGCAAGACCGTTACCTCGCAGACTTCACGGCTGGTATTGGCCTGATCCCGGCGACGGCGGGTGCTGCTGCGATGACGGAAAACTATGCACCTGGCGGGGCTATGGAGATCTTCTTTGATCTGTCCAACGAGCAAGGCGTCCTGCGTTCACCAACACCAGCTTACTTGGTGGCAACGGGTGAATTCGAGAAGGCCTTCCGCGCGATCGCCGATGGCGGTGATGTTCAGGCTGCCCTCGACGAGGCTGTTGATGCGATCGACAGCGACATCGAAGCCAACAGTGGCTATGGCATGAACTAAGCTTTCTTCCGAAAGTTACTCCCAAAGGGCGGATCGGGTCGAGTACTCGGCGTCGATCTGCCCTTTCTTTTGTGCACGGTTCATTCACGTGCAATAGGCGGATCTCATGGCACGCAAATCCTTACTCAGTAGTCACAATACTGCCGGCTGGATCTTTGCTGGCCCGATTTTGCTGCTGTTTTCCGTCTTTATGATCTTGCCGTTTGTGATGGGTTTCTTGCTGTCGATGACGAACGCACGCCTGATCTCACCCAATCCGCCCGAATTTGTCGGGTTCAGCAACTACCAGCGCATGTTTGACGTCGCCATCCTCACCATCGATCCAATCCGTGATGAGGCGGGGCAGATCATTTACGATGAAGGCGGACAGCCAACCTATCCGCGCACACGAAATTGGACGCGCAACAAGGAAGAATATCCGCAGTTTTTCCGCAAAACCGAAGTTTTTCGGTTCAACGCTCTGCGCGGCGAGAAGCGCAAGAATGTCTTTCTGGCGCGAGAGCCTTCTTTCGTCCATGCCATGAAAAACACGCTGTTCTTCGTGGCAGTGGTGGCGCCTTTGCAGTCTTTCCTAGCTTTGGGGCTGGCACTGCTCATCAATCAAAAGCTACCTGGAATCAACATTTTCAGGGCTATCTATTTCATGCCCGTGGTCATCTCCATGATCGTGGTCGCCTTCCTGTTTCGGCTGGTTTACGACGCGGAAAGCGGGTTGCTGAACAACCTGTTGGGCGGGATGACATTCGGGCTAATCGAGCCGATTGACTGGTTGGGGCAACGAAGCACGGCGCTATGGGCCATTATCATTATGTCGATCTGGCAGGGTGTCGGTTTTCATATGGTGATCTGGCTGGCAGGCCTGCAAACCATCCCGGCTACGCTGTACGAAGCCGCCAAAATGGAGGGCGCGAACGGCTGGCAGCGCATTCGCTTTGTCACGTGGCCAGGGCTGCGCAATACGGCGATTCTGATCATGATCATCATCACCATGCAGGCCTTTACACTGTTTGTTCAGGTGGCTGTGATGACCGATGGCGGACCGCTGAACAGCACCACCTCCCTTGTTTATGAAATCGTTCGCCGCGGGGCCGTGCAGCAGCAGCTGGGCTTTGGCTCAGCAATGGCGATTGTCATGTTTCTTATCGTTTTGAGCATATCCCTGATCCAGCAGTGGATCTCGCGGCAGCGGAGCTAGCGCCATGAACGGTATCATTCAAGCTGCAACCGCAACGCCAAAAGCGCGCGAGGCCGTGCTCTTCGCCGCGCGCTACCTGCCGCTGCTGGCGTTGGCCTTCGTATTCCTGTTCCCCATCCTGTTTATGCTGATGTCGTCGTTCAAGCCGACAGCGACCTTGCTGCAGCATTCCAACGACTTCCGAGCCTTTCTTCCGGTACCGCTTAACGAATTGAGCTTGGATAACTATCGCGAGGCCTTTAACCGCGCGCCCGTTCGCTTGTTTATCTTCAACAGCCTGCTGGTCACTGCGATCACTATGGCGTGCACGCTGTTTCTCGCCTCACTGGCCGCCTTTGCGCTGGTGTTTCTGAACTGGTGGGGGAGGGCGGTCGCGCTGTCGGTGATTCTGGCAACCATGATTGTCCCCTTTGAAACCCGAGCGATTCCGCTTTTGCTGATCGTTAATAACCTGCCGTGGTTCGATGGTAATCGTGAGCTGATCACCTTTGCCGGTGTCTCGCTCAAAGGCGGGTGGTTCAACACCTACCATGTTCAAATCATTCCCTTTATCGCCGATGCGCTGAGTGTGTTCCTGTTTGTGCAGTATTTCAAAGATCTGCCGAAGGACCTGGTTGCCGCTGCGCGCGTGGACGGCGCGAACTGGTTTCAGGTGTATGCGCGCATCGTGCTCCCGCTCAGCGGCCCAATCTTCGCGACCGTTGCTATCCTGAAATTCATCGAGATGTACAACAACCAGTTCATCTGGCCGAACATGGTGGTCCAGACCGAGCAGTACCGACCGATTATGGTGGGGCTGCAGTACTTCTTTCAACTCAACACTGCCTGGGGCGAGATCATGGCTTACCTCAGCATAATTTCCGTGCCTGTGATGATTTTCTATCTGCTGCTTCAGCGCGCGTTTATCGCCAGCATCGCAGCAACCGGCGTGAAAGGATAATCCGCAATGACAGCCTTTCACGACGACCCAACACCCATTGTTGATGTCAATAATCACTCCGCCGCAGACCACGCGGCTAACCAACCGCAGTCGCAGTGGCCTGTAGGGCAGGAGCCGTGGCGTCCCTCAGCGCACTTTACGCCAAAGCGGATGTGGATGAACGATCCCAACGGCATGATTTATCACGATGGCCTGTACCATCTCTTCTATCAGTTTCACCCGGATTCAATGATTTGGGGACCAATGCACTGGGGCCACGCGACCAGCCGTGACTTGCTGAGCTGGGAGCACCACGACGTAGCGCTATACCCGGATGAACACGGCACCATGTTTAGCGGTTGCTGCGTCAATGACCGACACAACTCCAGCGGCCTGTTTGCCGGTCCGGGGACGAGCAACCTGACCGCGATATTCAGCTACGACAACCAGAGTCTGGGACTGGCGACCAGCGTCGATGGTGGCCTTACCTGGCAGCACTATCGCGGCAATCCGATTATGCCAGCGGTCAAAGAGGACTTCCGCGATCCCAAAGTATTTTGGCATGCGCCGACTCAGAAATGGGTCATGGCGATTTCGGCGCATCGTGAGTGCTATTTCTACACCAGCCCGAACCTCATTGACTGGACCTTTGCCAGTGCCTTCAGCGGTGGATGCACAGTTGGTGTCTGGGAAGTGCCTGACCTGTTCCAACTGACCGATCCGCAGGGTTCAACTCATTGGGTTTTGCTGATGAGCGTTAACGATGGCGCGCTGGCAGGTGGCAGCGGAATTCAGTACTTCATCGGAAATTTCGACGGCGTGAAGTTCCACTGGGACGCTTCACAGGGCGCCCGTTGGCTGGACTTTGGCCCGGACAACTATGCCGGTTCGACGTGGTTTGATGAGCCGGATAATGACAAACTGTATATCGGCTGGATGAGCAACTGGCCCTATGCGAACAAGGTGCCGACAGACCCCTGGCGCGGCTGCCTGACGCTGCCACGGAAGCTCCAGCTGTTTGACAACGGTCAGGGCCTCGAAGTGGGCGGTTTCCCCAAAGTCTGGCCAACCGCAAATGGTGATACGCTGCAAGTGCTGGAGCTGAGTTTTTCCGCCGACGATGGCCTGCGGCAGAGCCACGAACTGTTAATCAAGGGCCAGCCGACTGGCCATGTCCTCACAGTTGATTTTGAGGAGCAAACGCTGGTTTTGGACCGACCTCAGGCGCTGCGATCCATGTTCAAGGACGCGCGTATGCCCCTGGGACCGCAGCGTGACTTAAGGTTCAAACTGATCTTTGATAACGGCGTTATCGAGCTGTTTGATCTTCAAACAGGGCGCTGCATCAGTCAGGTCAGTTTTGGACCCAAACCCTCAAAGCCCCAGCCCACGCCCTAGCCCTCAATCGGGAGCATGAAATCCTTATGACCAGGCCCTTGATCATCTGCGCACCGGAGCCTCGCTCGATCCCGCTTATTTTCCGGCCTGAGCAGGAAGAGGTTCTGCGGTCTAACTATGAGTTGATCGAAGTCGCGGAAACTGAGGTGAATAACCTTTCACCCCAGACGCTCAGCCGCGCGCGCTATATCCTTGGTCAGCCGCCGCTGACCTTGCGCACTGTCGAGGCCATGAGCGCCTTGCGCTGTATCTTCAATGTCGAAAGCAATCTGCTGAACAACATGCCGTACGAACCTCTGTTCCAGCGCGGCGTTCATGTCGTGACGACGGGGGCGGTGTTTGCCTTGCCAGTGGCGGAAATGGGGCTGGCCATGGCGCTGACACTGGCCCGTGATGTAGCAGCGGCGGATCGAGCGTTTACAGAGGGACAGGAGCTTTGGGGCGGCGATGGCAATGCGAATGCCCGCCTGCTGTCGGGCTCCAAAATCGGCATTATTGGCTTTGGCGATTTGGGGCGGGCCCTGCGTCGGGTTCTCAGCGGCTTTCACGCTGATATCGCCGTTTTTGACCCTTGGCTGCCGCCGTCACTGCTCGAAGAGGCAGGGGTGAGATCGGCATCGCTCGACGCGCTGTTGGCTGAGTCAGAAACCGTCTTTGTGGTGGCGTCGGTGACCTCAGAGAACCGGGGGTTCCTAAACGCAGAACGGTTCAACGCCATGCCCAAAGGCGCGCGTCTGATTCTGTTAAGCCGGGCCGATGTGGTCGATTTCGACGATCTAATGGCGGCCGTGGAAAGCGGTCATATCACCGCTGCCAGCGATGTTTTCCCCGAAGAACCGCTTCCGCTGAACCATCCCGTCCGTTCCCTCAACGGCTTTTTGCGGTCTGCGCACCGGGCAGGTGCCTTGGATGCAGCATTTAAGATGATGGGCGATATGGTGCTGGAGGATATGGCCCTGCTCGACCAAGGCCTCCCGCCCCTGCGCTGCAAGCGGGCCGAGCGGGAAACGGTGTCTCGCATGCGCTCCCGGCCCGTGGACAAGAGTTAAGCACCCTTTCGGGAACAGGATCACCGGTTATCCGTTTGCCCACACCAGAGAAATAACGCTCTAACCTTAGTCAGGCTCGGGAAGGCAAACCCGGTGCTGGGGCGACGGTCTGCTTGCGGTGATCTTGTTCTTTTCGTGCCTGCCATCGCTTTAATTTACGATCTTAAGAAAGACAATTGACTCGCCGCTGCGCAGCACGTCTACATAGTCCTGAACGCAAATGAACACGGTGATTTATGTACTTGGGTCTGGATCTCGGTACGTCGGGACTAAAGGCGCTTTTGCTCGATGCTGACCATGAAGTTGTCGCGGTTGCTACCGCGCCTTTGGAAACATCGCGCCCGGCTCAAGGGTGGTCGGAACAGGACCCCGCCCACTGGATCGACGCCTGTAAGGCCGTCCTCAGCGAGCTTCAGCCGCATTTGGCCGCTGTGACAGGTATCGGCATTGCTGGCCATATGCATGGGGTGGTGTTGGTGGATGAAGCCGGGGAGGTGGTGCGCCCGTGCTTGCTCTGGAACGACACCCGCGCAAGTGCCGAAGCGGCAGCGATGGACAGCAACCCGATTTTTCGCGCGGTTTCAGGAACAATCGTGTTCCCCGGCTTTTCCGCCCCAAAGATGGCATGGGTTCGAGACCATGAGCCCGGCCTCTGGGCGCAGGCGGACAAGGTTTTGTTTCCAAAGGATTATCTGGCCTACTGGCTGACGGGGCTCATGCATTGCGAGCCGTCTGATGCCGCTGGCTCGGCCCTGTTCAATCCTGCGCGCAACGATTGGAGTGCGGAACTGTGTGCCGCAGCTGGATTACCGTCAGACATGCTGCCCGCTATCCTGCCCAGTGATCAACCGCGGGGACCGGTGCGCGGGGAGATCGCCGCGCGCTTTGGGCTGAACCCGGCTTGCGTGGTGGCCGGAGGCGCGGGCGATAACGCGGCAGCCAGTCTGGGCATAGGCGCGGTCAACGATGGTGAAGGACAGGTTTCACTCGGCACTTCTGGTGTGCTGCTAACGGTCAACGAACGCTGGACCCCTGATGCCGATACAGCCGTTCACAGCTTCAGCCACGCCGCAGCAAATCGCTTCATTCAGATGGGTGTCACGCTGACAGCCACCGATAGCCTGAGCTGGCTCGCCGATGCCGTTGGGGACACGCCCGGTGCGCTGTCCGACCGCCTGCCACAAACCAGCAATGGTCCGGGCGCGGTCCTGTTCCTTCCCTATCTCGCCGGTGAGAGAACGCCCCATAACCTCGATTCCCCGCAAGGTGGCTTCTTTGGCCTCAGCCGCAATGATGGTGCGCTTGAGATGACCCGAGCGGTCATGGAAGGGGTTGCTTTCAGTATCGCAGATTGCGCGCAGGCGCTGGTGCAAGCAGGGGCGCGGATCGAAAACCTGACGGCGGTCGGCGGTGGTACGCGCTCGCGGTTCTGGTTGCAGACACTCGCAGACGTGCTGGAACGACCCCTGACGCTCAACCCCAATGCCGAACATGCCGCCGCGCTGGGTGGCGCGCGGTTGGCACGGGCAGCAGCGACGGGCGGCAGCGTTATTGATGTCATTAACCAAGCGCCAACACCAGCCAACCTCGAACGCATCGAGCCGCGCGCAGAAACCTTACAAGACTACCGCGAGGCGCTCTTGCGGTATCGCACGTTATCCAATGCAATGAGGGAGTTATAGCCTCCGTGTCCTACTTTAATCTTGATCAGCCTATCGCCTTTGAAGGCGCCGATTCACTCAATCCTCTGGCGTTTAGACACTATGACCCGAGCGAAGTGATCATGGGGAAGACGCTCGCCGAGCATCTGCGTTTCGCGTTGTGTTACTGGCACAATTTGGTGTGGGAAGGCAGCGACGTGTTTGGCGCGAATGCCTTTCCCCGCGCCTGGAATCAGTCAGCACTGAGCGCCCCTATGGACGCTGCCAAGGCGCGTGCAGATGCGGCCTTTGAGATGTTCACGGCGCTGGGTGTGCCGTATTTCTGCTTTCATGATGTCGACGCAAGGCCCGAGGGCGAGAGCTTCGCAGAAAGTGACCGCAATCTGCGTGAAATTGCGGACGTGCTGGCCGGGAAAATGCAGTCCTCTGGCGTGAAACTGCTGTGGGGCACGGCAAACCTGTTTAGCCATCCGCGGTTCATGGCGGGAGCAGCGACCAATCCCGACCCTGAAGTCTACGCCTACGCCGCCGCAACCGTCGCAAGCTGCCTGGATGTCACTCACCAGTTGGGCGGAGAGAACTACGTCCTGTGGGGTGGCCGGGAAGGCTATGAAACACTGCTCAACACCGACTTGGGGCGCGAGTTGGATCAGATGGGTCGGTTCCTCAACCAGGTGGTCGAGTACAAGCACAAAATCGGCTTCAAGGGCACGATCCTGATCGAGCCGAAGCCACAGGAACCCACGAAGCATCAATATGACTTCGACGTTGGCACGGTTTACGGGTTCCTGCGCAAGCACGGGCTGGAAAACGAGGTCCGCGTTAACATCGAGCAGGGCCACGCCATTCTTGCCGGCCATACCTTCGAGCATGAAATTGCATTGGCGCAAGCTCTGGGCATCTTTGGTTCCATCGATATGAACCGGAACGACTATCAGTCAGGCTGGGATACAGACCAGTTCCCGAATAACGTGCCGGAAGTGGCGCTGGCCTACTACGAGATCCTCAAAGGCGGCGGTTTTGCCACCGGTGGTACGAACTTCGATGCCAAGCTGCGCCGACAGAGTATGGACTCTCAAGACCTGTTGATTGCGCATGTTGGCGGCATGGACGCCTGCGCACGCGGGTTCAAAGCCGCCGCTGCCATGCTCAAAGACGGCGCGGTCAGCCAGCCGATGAGCGAGCGTTACGCCGGGTGGTCAGGGCCGCTGGGCGAAGAATGCCTTGCGCCTGAAACCACGCTGGAGGCGCTGCGGGCCAAAGTAACGGGCGAAGACCTTCGCCCCCAACCTAAATCCGGCCGTCAGGAACTGCTGGAGAACATCGTCAATCGGTACGTCTAGGGTCTCTCGTGCTCACAGACCAAGGCCAAAAGTTTGGCTGGCGGTTGGGTTCGAGTGGTTATCAGGGTGCATCGGCAAGAGGTATTTATGAACTTTCAGAACCCGATACTCCGAGGCTTTAACGTCGATCCAAGCCTGTGCAAGGTGGGCGATGAGTTCTTTATCGCTACGTCCACCTTCGAATGGTATCCGGGCGTGCAAATCCATAGTTCGCGTGATCTGGAAAACTGGAAACTCGTTTGTCGTCCGCTCAGCAGGGCCGACCAGTTGGACTTGCGCGGTAATCCCGACAGCTGCGGTGTCTGGGCACCGGCTTTGAGCTACGCGGATGGGCTGTTCTGGTTGGTGTACACCAACGTGAAACGCTTTGATGGGAACTATAAAGATACGCCCAATTATCTGACCACGGCGCCGTCAATCGACGGCCCTTGGTCACCGGGGATCTACTTGAACAATTCGGGTTTCGATCCGTCCCTATTTCATGATGACGATGGGCGGAAATATCTGCTGAATATGGTCTGGGATCATCGGGCAACCCTGCCCGGGCGAAGGCCGCCCGCGGATCTGTTCGGCGGCATTTTGTTGCAGGAGTACAATCACAGTCAGCAGCGGCTGGTTGGACGGTCACAAAACATCTTTCACCGCAGCGAAATCGGCCTCGCCGAGGCTCCCCATGTGTTTAAGCGAGAGGGCTACTACTACCTGATCACGGCTGAGGGCGGGACCGGCTATGAACACGCTGTCACCCACGCCCGGTCGACGGAAATCACAGGGCCTTACGACATTCACCCGCAGAACCCGGTTCTCAGCACTTCGGGCAGCACGCACGGTATTCAACGTGTCGGGCATGGTCAGCTGGTCGATCTGGGCGACGGTACGGCACTGCACAGCTTCCTGTGTTCGCGCCCGGTGGAGACAGGCGTGGCCGGGGGGTCAGGGGAAACCCGCCGCTCACCCATGGGTCGCGAAGCGGGAATTGTTCGGATGCGGTTTCGCGACGATGGCTGGATCGAACCGATCAAAGCCGAAGACCTGCCGCTGCAAGACCGCGATGTGCCGATTAAGCCAGAGAAGCACGTCTACGATTTCGCCACCGGTGAGGGCTTGCCTGCCGACTTCCAGTGGCTTCGCTCACCCGAGCCGGAACGGCTGTTTTCCTTCACTGAGAATCCGGGGCGGCTGACGCTGTTTGGGCGCGAGTCCATCGGCAGTTGGTTTGAGCAGGCTCTCGTTGCGCGGCGTCGGACTGAGTTCTGCTGCGACTTTGAAACCAGCATGGAGTTCGAGCCGGAAGATTTCCAGCAGATGGCCGGCCTGGTGGTCTACTACAGTCGCCAGATGTTCCATTACCTGTGCGTCAGTCAGGACGACGACGGTGTAAAGCGACTGATGATTCAATCGACCCTGAAGGGCTGGCCCGACTGTCCGCTGACCTTTCCCGTCGGCGAAGGTGAGGAAGTGCCGCGCGGCGAGGTCCTGCATCTTGGTGTGAATATTCAGGACGATAACTTGCAGTTCCGCGCCCGTTGGGGCGACAGCGAATGGATGCCCTTTGGTCCGGTGCTGGGCAGCTTCGAAATCTCTGATGAGGGCGGCCGGGGCGAACACGGCAACTTCACGGGCACCTTCATCGGCATGGCAGCGCAAGACCTGACGGGGCAAGCACGGCAATCGACCTTCACGTCGGCGCAGTATACGGCGGGCTGATCACGCGGCGGTCTTGGTGATCGACGACCGCGCGCAAAGCCGGCTGTGAATGCAGGGGGCTCAGGAGAATCGTTCGCCGGTGTTGTCCGTCGTCAGAGTATTTGGGCCAGTTGAGAGGCTTTGATTAGAGGAGTATCTGGCTCATCTGTTT
>PAFB01000003.1 GCA_002700865.1 Rhodospirillaceae bacterium | reverse complement strand
GTTCTGCATCAGGACCTTAAGGTGCCTTAGCCGAGCGCCTTGATCATCGCCTCACCCAGCCCAGCAGGGCTATCGGAAACGACATAACCAGCGGACTTCATGGCTTCAATCTTTGAGCCAGCGTCGCCTTTGCCGCCCGCGATGATCGCGCCAGCATGGCCCATCCGCTTTCCGGGAGGCGCAGAAACACCGGCGATAAAGCCAACAATCGGCTTCTTGTTCGGCTGAGCTGCATAGAACGCCGCCGCTTCTTCTTCAGCCGATCCACCGATTTCACCGATCATGATGATTCCAGCGGTCTCGTCATCCTGTAAGAACAGCTCCAGACAGTCGATGAAGTTCGTGCCATTCACCGGGTCGCCGCCGATCCCGATACAGGTCGATTGCCCCAAGCCCGCGGCTGTGGTCTGGGCCACAGCTTCATAAGTCAACGTCCCGGACCGCGAAACGATACCGATTTTGCCGCGCTGGTGAATGTGTCCCGGCATAATGCCGATTTTGCATTCGTCGGGCGTGATCACGCCGGGGCAGTTTGGACCGATCAGGCGGGTTTTGGAGCCGGACAGCGCCCGCTTTACCTTAACCATGTCCAGAACCGGAATGCCCTCGGTGATGCAGACAACCAACTCGATCTCCGCATCAATGGCTTCCAGGATGGAGTCCGCTGCGAAGGGCGGCGGCACGTAGATCACGGAGGCATTGGCCTCTGTCACGTGCCGGGCCTCGGCAACCGTGTTGAATACCGGCAGGTTGAGGTGCGTTTGACCGCCCTTACCCGGGGTTACACCGCCGACAACCTTCGTGCCGTAAGCCAGCGCTTGTTCGGAGTGGAACGTGCCTTGAGAGCCGGTGAAACCCTGTGTGATGACGCGCGTATTTTTGTCTACGAGAACGGCCATGCTACGCAGCCTCCTTCACAGCTTGGGTTATCTTGTCCGCAGCGTCGGCAAGATTGTCAGCAGGGATGATGGTCAGGCCAGAATTCGCCATGATTTCCTTGCCCTTGTCCACGTTGGTCCCTTCCAGCCGCACGACCAGCGGCACTGAAAGGCTGGTTTCACGCGCTGCAGCCACAACGCCGCTGGCGATAATGTCGCATTTCATGATGCCGCCGAAGATATTGACCAGAATGCCCTTCACGTTCGGATCGGAGAGAATGATCTTGAACGCGGCCGTCACCCGTTCTTCCGTCGCGCCGCCGCCGACGTCGAGGAAGTTGGCAGGTTCGGAGCCATAGAGCTTGATGATGTCCATGGTTGCCATCGCCAAACCTGCACCATTGACCATGCAGCCAATTTCGCCGTCGAGTTTCACGTAGTTCAAATCCCACTGCGCCGCTTCGAGCTCTGAGGCATCCTCCTCATCCTCGTCGCGCAGGGCTTCAACATCCTTGTGGCGGTACAGAGCGTTGTCGTCAAAGCCGACTTTAGCGTCCAGTGCCACCATGTCCCCTGCGCCAGTGACCACCAGCGGGTTCACCTCAACCATGGCACAATCAAGCTCGGTGAAGGCCCGGTACATGGCGAACAGAAACTTCGTCGCCGACTTCACCAGGGCGCCCTCCAGTCCCAGCCCAAAGGCAATCGACCGGGCGTGGTGGCCCTGAATTCCGGTTGCAGGGTCAATATCAACCTGCATGATTTTCTCTGGAGTCTCCTCAGCCACCGTCTCGATATCCATACCGCCTTCGGTGGAGGCAACGATGGTCGCGCGGGAGCTGACACGGTCTACGAGAAAGGACAGGTAGAGCTCGCGGGCAATGTCACAGCCGTCTTCGATATACAGTCGCTTGACTTCTTTACCATCAGGCCCGGTCTGTTTCGTGACCAGCGTGTTTCCGAGCATAAAGTCAGCGGCGGCTTTGACCTCTGCCACGGATTTTACCACCCGAACGCCACCGCCGGTTTCACGCTGCGGGTCGTTGACGAAGTGACCGGCACCGCGCCCACCTGCGTGAATCTGTGATTTCACGACATAGATGGGGCCGCCGAGTTTTTCGGCCGCGGCAACGGCCTCGTCAGGCGTAAAGGCGACGCCGCCCTCAAGCACAGCAACGCCGTACTCTTTGAGCAGTTCCTTGCCCTGATACTCATGGATATTCATTGAATGGAAGGCTCCTCGTCTGGTGGTGCTTTGCCCGGTGGCGGGTCGATCTCAAGCCACAGCCACCCGCGCACAGGCGTCGCGTCTTGATCATCCGAAGTCGCATGCACAATACGCCCGAACGGAGAGGGGTCAATGCGCATGCAGTGCTTATCGGTAACGCGCGAAGCGAATGGGCGCAGCGCCTTATCGGCTTGGGGCCTCTGGCGCTGCTACGGTGTGGATGTGTCAGGTCGAAATAGGGAGAAAAGACGCTAGGCCAGAGCAGCGACGGCGTCGTTCAGCCCTTTAACCGCGTCAACAGATTGGTTGAACATTTCCGTTTCCTGATCGGTCAACGGCAGCTCAACAATCCGCTCAACACCCTCTGCGCCGATGATGACCGGAACCCCGACGTACATACCATCAACGCCGTATTGGCCGCTCAGCATAGCCGCGCAGGGCAACAGCCTCTTTTTGTCCGTGAGGTAGGATTCCGCCATGGAAATGGCCGAAGACGCTGGCGCGTAGAAGGCTGAGCCCGTGCCCAAAAGCGCGACGATCTCACCCCCGCCCTTGCGCGTACGATCAACAATAGCATCCACGCGATCTTGGGTGATCCAGCCCATTTTGATCAGCGTGGGCAGGTCAATGCCGGCAACGGTCGTATAGTTGACGACAGGAACCATGGTATCGCCATGACCACCGAGGACAAAGGCTGACACGTCCTCAACCGACACATTCATTTCATCAGCGAGGAAGTGGCGGAACCGTGCGCTGTCCAGAACCCCAGCCATACCAACGACCTTTTGCACCGGACAGCCAGAAGCTTCCTGCAGTACTTTCACCATGGCATCGAGCGGGTTAGTGATACAGATCACGAAGGCATTGGGGGCATGTTCCTTGATTCCAGCACCCACCGCGTTCATCACTTTGACATTGATACCCAGCAGGTCATCACGGCTCATCCCCGGCTTGCGCGCGACCCCAGCGGTAACGATCACAACGTCGGCGCCCGCGATTTCAGCGTAATCAGCGGTGCCGGTCATCGTCGCATCAAAGCCTTCGACCGGTGCTGCTTCAGCGATGTCCAATGCCTTACCTTTGGCAACACCTTCGGCGAGATCCAGCAAAACCACGTCCCCGAGGTCCTTCATCCCTGCCAGCAGCGCCAGCGTGCCGCCAATGTTACCCGCGCCAACCAAAGCGATTTTGTTCCGAGCCATTCCCGTGTCCTTTCCAGTGAGGCACGAGGTGGTGTCCCCCTTGCCTGTACAGTCGCCCTTGCGATCCGCTTCTCCTGCGGCCGGTCTCTCTCGAGTGACAGCGCGAATCAGCCTAAGCGCGACGATTTTTTGCAGATCTGAGCCTTTGCTAAAGCGGCGGTTTGACTGTGGCAAGTCACTTGATGCGCGGCCCTGATTCGCATCGCGTAACCTTTTCGCGACCCCTTTCTCCCAATATGGGAAAACCTCACCCAACCCTTTAGGCGAAATCTAATTTACTCTGTCTCAAAAAGATTTAAGGCGGGTTTTGCCGATCGGAATAAAGAAACATGCAATTTCAACAAACTAGGCCCGGGTCGCATAATTTTTTATGTGCCAGTCGCATAAGTTGGCACTGGTGTTGCGTGGATCAGACTGTCTTTGGTGCCGTACCTTTTTCAGTGCGAGCCTCTGATTGTTTGATAGCTCTTCATGTAGCCGACTGGAGACGCAGAATTCTGCGTCTCCTTTTTTTTTGCGCACGAGCGCTGTCCGCATTACCACTTCGGTTACTCTGTCATCAGTAAACGAATTGGAACCCTCCATGCCCGGCACCATCGACTCCCGCTTGAACGAACTCAACATCACCCTGCCCCCAGCAACCGCGCCCGTCGCTAACTACGTGCCCGTAACGCGGTCCGGCAACCTGCTCTTTGTCTCTGGTCAGATTGCTCTTGCCGACGGCAAGCCCGTTGTGGGCAAGCTGGGGGATGATATGGGCGTTGAGGAAGGCGCTGCTGCGGCGCGGCTGTGTGGGCTGGCGATCATCGCGCAGGTGCAAAAGGCACTGGACGGTGATCTTGACCGCGTGGTGCAGGTCGTCAAGCTGACCGGCTTCGTGAACTCAACCGGTGACTACACGGACCAGCCAAAAATCATCAACGGTGCTTCCGACCTCATGGTCGATGTTTTCGGCGATAAAGGCCGCCATGCCCGCGCCGCGGTTTCGGCAGCAGCGCTGCCCTTGGGCGTTGCTGTTGAGATTGAAGCCATCGTTGAAGTGGCCTGAGCGCAATGACACTGGTGAATTCAGCACCGGCCGTCACACCGCGTCAGCGGGTGCTGAAACCTGAGCAAATTCAGGCTGTTTTTGACGTGTTTCAGGGGATTGAACCCGAACCCAAGGGTGAGCTGGATTACGTCAACGCCTATACCCTCGTTGTGGCCGTCGCTTTATCGGCACAAGCGACTGATGTGTCAGTGAACGCCGCGACCAAGGCTCTGTTCGCCAAAGTGACAACACCGCAGCAAATGCTTGATCTGGGCGAGGATGCACTCAAGGAGCATATCAAGACCATCGGCCTCTATAACGCCAAGGCCGCCAACGTCATGAAGGCGGCTCGCATCCTGGTCGATGAATACGGCGGTGAAGTACCCGAAGACCGCGCAGCGCTGGAAAGCTTGCCCGGTGTTGGTCGAAAGACGGCGAACGTGGTGCTGCAAATGTATTGGGGGCACCCGACCATCGCCGTCGATACGCACGTATTTCGGGTGTCCAATCGGATGGGACTGGCCGCAGGCAATAACCCGGACAAGGTTGAAGACGGCCTGAACAAACGCGTGCCTGCAGCATTCAAAAACCACGCGCACCACTGGCTGATCCTGCACGGCCGCTACCTGTGCAAGGCTCGAAAGCCAGAATGCTGGCGCTGCCCGGTTGTTGACTGGTGTTGCTTCCGAGAAAAAACGCCCGAACCTGCGCCAAAAAAGCCCAAAAACACGTCTGCCTAACTGCGCTTTTCGCCTTGTTATGGGGCGACAAAGGTACAGGTTACTGAGGGTCGAGACCCTCCCTACTTCCCCGGCGTCGCAAGGAACCTTCCGCCCCCATGAACGACCCTGAAACGCACATGCAGATTCGAACCATTGGCAGCATGTCCGAGGTCTCAGCCCAGGCATGGGACGCCTGCGCGGGGCAATCTAACCCCTTTGTAAGACATGGTTTTTTGTCCGCGCTTGAAGACAGCGGTTCCGCAACGGCGGAATCCGGTTGGGCGACACAGCATGTTTTGCTCGAAGACAGCAGCACCGGCGCGCTGCTTGGCGCAGCGCCGCTGTACGTCAAGAACCACTCTTACGGAGAATACGTTTTTGACTGGGGCTGGGCGGATGCTTACGAGCGTGCCGGGGGACGGTATTACCCCAAGGCGCAGGTCTGCGTACCTTTTACGCCCGCCACAGGCCCGAGACTACTGCTCGGTGAGGCCTCGGACAGTGAAACGCACAAGATTCTCGGAGACGCGCTGATTGCCGTTGCCCAGCAACTGAACGTCTCCAGCCTGCACATCACCTTTCCCAACAAGTCCGAATTTGATGCCCTTGGCGAACTGGAACACTATGAGCAGCGCCTTGGCGTGCAGTACCACTGGGAAAACCAAGGCTATCGCAGCTTTGAGGACTTTCTGGCCCGGTTGAACAGTCGAAAACGCAAGGCGGTGAAGAAAGAGCGTCGCGAGGTCGCGGCGCTGGATGTCGAGATACGCGTGCTGTCCGGCCACGACATGACCGAAGCGCTTTGGGATGCGTTTTACGCCTTCTACATGAACACAGCAGATCGAAAGTGGGGTCAGGCGTACTTAACCCGATCATTTTTCTCACTGCTTGGCGAGCGCTGTGCCGACGATGTTGTGATGGTCATGTGCTTTGAGCACGGTCAGCCCGTGGCGGGGGCGCTCAATTTGCGGGGTGGCGACACGCTCTATGGCCGCAACTGGGGTTGTCTTGATGACCATAAGTTCCTGCACTTCGAGGCCTGCTACTATCAGGCTATCGACTACGCAATTGCGCATGGTCTGCAGCGGGTCGAAGCCGGAGCTCAGGGCTCGCACAAGGTCCAGCGGGGCTACCTGCCTTCCGCCACTTTTTCCCTGCACTGGATTGCCGATCCGGGCCTAAGGAAGCCAGTCGCCAATTTTGTCAGGCAGGAGCGGGAGCAGATCGAGTATCAGATCGCCGGTCTTCTGGAACACGAAAGCCCCTACCGAAAAGCTGATCAGTAGGGGCAGCGAACCAGCCTGGATGCAGGCTGGGGGCTAGGCTTCTGCTTCTGCGTCGGTTTTTTCAGTTTCAGCCACGCCAGCACGCGCCAGCTCGTTGTCCAAACCACGGCCCAGCCATAGGAAGAACATCCGAAAATCGCTGATCAGGGACCAAACCGGGTGCGTAAAGGTTGCTGGTCGATTGCGCTCAATGAAGAAGTGCCCCATCCACGCGAAAAAATAGCCACAAACAACCGCTGCCAACAGCGAAAGCCAGTGCCAGGTCAGCAGAAAGTTGAAGAAGAAAATGATGGCGCCCGCCGTGCCGATGAAGTGCAAAAAATGGGTGTTCGACTTTCCGTGCTCCTGCAGATAATAGGGCCAGAATTCCGCATAGCTCGATTTACGTTCCGCCACGGCTGAGATCTCCTGTCTCTTTTGATGCTTGGTAATGTGGGCTCAGACATTATTACAATTTTATCTATTATGTCCAGAGTGCGACCTCACGACCCCGCCTACCACAAAAAAACAGCCACGGAGCGCAATCCCCGCGGCTGTTTAAAAACAGATTTTCAAGCTGTAAAGGCCGTTATTTGCTGGCCTTTTTGGCTATTTAACCGGCTCTTCGCTGTCCTGATCATCGGGCGCCGGCAATTTGGCAACCTCTTCGATCGCAGCGGAAGGGAAGGTGAAGACGAAGTCGTTTCCATCCCAGTCGATCAGCACTGATCCGCCACCTTGCAAGCGACCAAACAGCAGCTCGTCCGCCAGCATTTTTTTGATCTTGTCCTGAATAACCCGCGCCAGAGGCCGGGCACCCATCAGACGGTCGTAGCCCTGCTCCCCCAGTTCTGCCCGCGCGGCGTCGGTCAGGCGGATGGTGACAGAGCGGTCGGAAAGCTGGTTTTCGAGTTGCAGGATGAACTTCTCAACAACCCGGCCAATCGTTTCCTTACCCAGCGCCGCGAACGGAATAACCGCGTCCAGGCGGTTTCGGAACTCAGGCGTGAACAAGCGCTTTATCGCCTCAGTATCTTCGCCTTCCTTGACCGCAGAACCGAACCCGATGGCCGCTTTGGACATCTCTGAAGCGCCGGCATTGGTCGTCATGATAACGACAACGTTGCGGAAGTTCACAGACTTACCGTTGGCATCGGTCAGTTTGCCGTGGTCCATCACCTGCAGCAGGATATTGAAAAGGTCCGGATGCGCCTTTTCGATCTCATCGAGCAGCAAAACGCAATGGGGCTGCTGGTCAACAGCGTCGGTCAGCAAGCCACCCTGATCAAAGCCGACATAGCCCGGCGGCGCCCCAATCAGTCGGGATACCGTATGCCGCTCCATGTATTCCGACATGTCAAAGCGGATCAGTTCAACGCCCATGGTGTGCGCCAGTTGCTTGGCAACTTCGGTTTTACCGACCCCTGTCGGACCAGAGAACAGAAAGGCCCCAATGGGCTTTTCCGGTTCACGCAGACCGGCTCTTGAGAGCTTCATGGCCGTGGACAGGGCATCGATGGCGTCGTCCTGACCGTAAACCAATCGCTTGAGATCACGCTCAAGCGTCATGAGCATTTCTTTGTCGTCCTTGTTCACCGTCTTGGGCGGAATACGGGCGATTTTCGAAACGATGGCCTCGATTTCCTTGACGCCAACCGTCTTTTTCCGTTTCGACGGCGCGGCCAGTTTGGTCGCTGCGCCGGCTTCATCCAGAACATCGATGGCTTTGTCAGGCAGCTTACGGTCGCCGATGTATCGGTTGGAAAGCTCCACTGCCGTCCGAATGGCTTCGTTCGTATAGCGAATGCCGTGGTGCTCTTCGTAGCTGGGTTTCAGACCACGCAGAATTTTCACGGCGTCTTCGACAGAAGGCTCGTTGACGTCAATCTTCTGGAACCGGCGCACCAGCGCGCGGTCCTTTTCGAAGTAGGAGCGGTATTCTTTGTAGGTTGTTGAACCAATGGTACGCAGCTCCCCACCCGCCAAAGCCGGCTTAAGCAGGTTCGAGGCGTCCATAGCACCGCCGGATGTCGCACCAGCGCCGATGACCGTGTGAATTTCATCAATGAACAGAATTGCACCATCGAAGGCATTGATTTCCTCAATAACCGCCTTCAACCGCTCTTCAAAATCACCGCGGTAACGGGTTCCAGCGAGTAGCGCGCCCATGTCGAGGGAGAAAATAGTGGCGTCCTGCAGCACTTCCGGCACGTCGGAATCGACGATTTTCTTGGCGAGCCCCTCTGCGATGGCTGTTTTTCCGACGCCCGGATCGCCAACATAAAGCGGGTTGTTCTTGGTTCGGCGGCACAGAACCTGAATTGTGCGCTCGACCTCCAGATCGCGGCCAATAAGAGGATCAATTTTACCCTCACGCGCCCGGTCGTTGAGGTTACGGCAATACTGCTCCAGCGCCTTGGTGCCGGACTCTTCACCCGCATCACCATCCTCCTCATCAGCGCCGCGAATACTGCGACTTTCCGACAGGTCCTTGTTCTTTGCGATGCCGTGGGAGACGAATTGAACGGCATCCAAGC
The DNA here is from genome assembly GCA_002700865.1 of Rhodospirillaceae bacterium. Taxonomy (GTDB): domain Bacteria; phylum Pseudomonadota; class Alphaproteobacteria; order UBA7985; family UBA7985; genus UBA7985. Next base: position 2,316 of record PAFB01000003.1, on the reverse strand, counting down.
GCGACATCCCGCGCTCCTGCAGGAAGTAAACGGCAAAACTCTCGCGCTCCTGAAACAGGGAAATCAGGACATTCGCGCCGGTCGCCTGCCCCCTGCCCGACCCCTGTACGTGCAGGATAGCGCGTTCAAAGGCCCGCTGAAACGACATGGTTGGACGCGGATCAACCCCGTCGGCCCGCACAAGATCGTCCAGCTCATTACGCAGGAAGGTTTCGACAGCATCGGTCAGTTCATCAATATCAACATCGCAGGCGCGCATCACTTTTTGCGCGTCCGGGTCAGATATGAGCGCGAGTAACAGGTGCTCCAGCGTGCAGAATTCGTGGTTCAGTTCTGCTGCCGAGGCCAAGGCCCTGCGGAGTGTTTCTTCAAGCTCTGTCGAGAGCATCAGCTATCCTAACTATCAGTCGTCTTTTTCGAGTGTGCACTGTAAAGGATGTTGGTGTTTGCGGGCGTAGTCTACAACCTGCGTCACCTTGGTTTCCGCCACTTCGAAGGTATAAACACCACAAACGCCCACGCCTTGCTGATGCACGTGCAGCATCACCTGGGTAGCGGCCTGAGCGTTCATGTTAAAGAATCGCTCCAGAACGTCGACAACAAACTCCATGGGCGTGTAGTCGTCGTTGAGCAGTAACACCTTGTACATGCTCGGTTTTTTGGTTTTGGGTTTTGCCTCAAGAACAGTGGCACCGCCCGGCGTGTCGGGTTCGTCGCCTTTGCTCGGCGGCTTGGAAGGTGGGTCTGAGGCAAGAATGTCCAGCGACATGGTGTCCTGATCCGTTTGGTGTTCACGTTTGGGTTAGGCAAGTATGGAACGACTTTCTCCGCCTGTTAATGGTGGAGTGAGCATCGATCCGCGTTTCGTCATCCAAACGTCGATAATGTAGCGCTTCGGCACGCATATCCGGGCTAAAGGGCCATCCCGAACCGGCTCAGAAACCGATTCAAGCCATGCCTTCAAAAGGTCCGCTTTGCGCGTCAACGTTCCGAAGAGGTAAGTGCACCATGGACAGGTTTCAATGATCGTCGCGGATCAAAATTGTCTTGACGTGCCGAGAGGCTGAGAGGTGATGTGGAGCAGGGGATTGGCCACACCACCTCTCATGTTTCCCGAGACGCGCCCGTGCAGCGCTTGCCAACTGACGAACGACGTCTGGGGAAATTTGAATCTCGGATTTGAGCTAAGGCCGGATGCGTCTAGCCTTGGTCCTGACTTTCGAGGATTGCCGTGGTGACGGCCTGCCCCGCCTTACCTTCTTCAAGCATAACCTGAATGGTCCCATCAGCGAATTGACGATAGGCTGAAACCAGGGTGCCGTTGCCCGCCGTGCAGTAAACCTCAAGGCTCTTACGGTCTTCGGCAAGTTGCGAGGAGCAGATAATCTCGCCATAGCGGGTGGCGATGGCAAAGGAGTTGCCTTGAGCCAGCGCCGTCGATGGGATCAGCAGCGCCGCGATCTGCGCCAGCAACGATACCGCCAGCGGCGCAACAACCGCGCGCCATGAAGACGACTTTACGATTGCGTCAGCAATGAACGTGAACATGATCTAGGCTCCTTTGTCTCAGGCTCTATGAAGCGCTGCGGCGGCGGGCTTGTGGTGGTGGTGGGTGCCAGTCGCTGCGCTGTGGTGATCGAGCCCTTTGGGTTGTTTTCGTGTCCCTTGTGTATACGCAATCTTCGCGGAAAGTGTTTGTCGATTCAGCCTGAATATTGAAACAGCAGCGCTCGGTTTGTTTCAGAATATTTCAGGCCCATGGTACAAGGACGGAAATTAGGTAGTTTTGGCTCACTACCTTGGCGGCGGAGGATACCATGAGCGAAGCCAATCATATCGCAATTCTGGACGATGATCCGGAAATACGAAGCCTGTTAGAGCAGAACCTGCGCAGCTCTGGATTCGAAGTTTCAACCGCCTCGACCGGTCGGGACCTGAAGACTATTTTGGAACACCAAACCATCGATCTGGTGGTTCTCGACCTGATGCTGCCCGGCGAGGATGGGCTGACCATTTGCCGGGAGTTGCGCGCAGACTCCAACATTCCGATCATCATGCTCACCGCCATGACCCACGAAGCTGACCGCATCATCGGCTTGGAAATGGGCGCAGACGACTACCTGACCAAGCCGTTTTCCCCACGCGAACTGGTCGCCCGGATCAAGGCAACCCTTCGGCGGCAGGGCATGATTGCTTCTCAGAGTGAGGATCGAAAACGCGTTGCCAGCTTTGATGGCTGGAAGCTCGATGTGGTGCGGCGGGAATTGCGCGATCCGGATGATGTTCTGGTTGATTTGGCCTCCGGTGAGTTCGATC
>PAFB01000002.1 GCA_002700865.1 Rhodospirillaceae bacterium | reverse complement strand
GGCGGGTTCGCGGAGTGGAAGCAAAGCAAGAAACACGCGTCACCGGACCAATAAGCTGGACCAGATTGGTCACGTAGTAGGGACCAATGTCCAGCACCGGGCCGCCACCGGGCTTGAAGAAGAAATCGGGATTGGGATGCCACATTTCCATGCCCCGTGACATGACAGCTGCACTCCCACCAGTAATGGCACCCAGCGCGCCGCTGTCGATCAGGTGCCGGGCGTGCTGATGCGCACCACCGAGGAACGTGTCCGGCGCGGAGCCGACCCGAAGGCCCTTTTCGGCCGCGAGATCGAGCAGAGCGCGGCCTTCCTCAACGCTGAGGACAAAGGGCTTCTCGGAATAGACGTGCTTACCCGCCTCTAGCGCCTGCCGCGATACGGGATAATGCGCGGCCGGAATGGTGAGGTTAACGATGATATCAACATCATCGTCCATCAGCATATTCTCGACTGTGAGCGCCCGCAGGCCAAAGGCTTTTGCCTGACCCTCTGCCGCATCGAGGTTCAGGTCGGCACAGGCAACCATATCAATGGCTCGAAACATCCTCGCGAGCTTGAAGTAAGCGGTTGAAATATTGCCACAGCCAATCACGCCCACGCGCATGGGATCACTCATATCTCAGCCCTCAAGTCCGGCAATATACGAAAAAGACCGCTCAGCGAACCGGAATGCGTCCGACGGTTTATCGTGCTCCATGACAAAGATACCGGCGCTGGTTTCGGCCCTGACGATCTTCATCAATCGGTCCCAAGGCATGGTGCCCTGCCCGACGTCGGCCCAGCCGTCTTCGTCCTCACACTCACCCAACGGGGCTATATCCTTGATGTGGACAGAAACAATCCGACCTGCATAACGCTTGATCCAGTCAAAGGGATCCGCGCCGCCGCGGACGATCCAGGCAATGTCTGCCTCCCAGCCGATATCCGGCGCTGCGTCCAGAATGTGGGCCATGGGCGAACTGCCGTCGGACAAAGGTTCGAATTCGAAATCATGGTTATGCCAGCCAAAGCCCAGATCCGAAGCCGCCATGGTTTCTTGGATCGCCGCGAGTCGACCCGCAAAAGCCTGCCAACCAGCCGCGTCAGCCGGTCGTTCCGCTGCGTCCAGATAGGGTGCGAAGACATGGCCTACGCCCAGAATCTTGGCAGTCTCAATAGCACCACTAAGGTCGCGCTCCAGATCTTCTATGCCCAGGTGTAAGGAAGGCATACGGAGACCGTGACGATCGAGACTGGACCGGAATTCGGCTGCATTGTGTATAGCCCCCATAAATCCCTCAACCTCGGCATAGCCGGTCTTAGCGAGGTGGACTAGTACAGCCTCCCAGTCCTCAACGAAACGGGAAGAATAGAGCTGGTAGGACAGATTCACTGGGACAAAACTCCGTTATAGCCTTTGGTCGGCGGCATCAAAGAGTGACCTGCGAGATGCGTCAAAGCCAATGGCAACCACATCGCCGCTGGCCAGTTGCAGTTGCCCCTCCACCCGGAAGCGGAACGGCCTGCCATCAAGAACACTCCAAACCTGCGTGTCCGCTCCCATGGGTTCGACCACCTCAACCTTCACATCGGCCTTAAAGGCCGCCTTCTTGGCCAAATCACCGAAAAGGACGTGTTCAGGACGAACACCCATCGTCACACCCTCGGTCTTACCCTTGCCGATTTTCTGGGTGAACGCGTATTCACCCAGCGGGATCGACAGATTACCGGCCCTAAAGACCGGCTTGGCCCCGCCTTCCAGCGTACCGTCGAGGAAATTCATCGACGGTGAACCGATAAAGCCGGCGACATACTTGTTCACCGGATTATTGTAGATGTTGTAGGGCGTGTCCAACTGCTGGATCAGCCCGTCGCGCATGATCGCAATCCGGTCAGCCAGCGTCATGGCTTCGATTTGGTCGTGTGTTACGTAGATCATGGTGTTTTTCAGGCGCTGGTGCAGGCGCTTGATCTCAACACGCAGGTCGGTACGCAGCTTGGCATCGAGGTTTGAGAGCGGTTCGTCAAATAGGAAAACGTCCACGTCCCGGACCAGTGCGCGGCCAATGGCGACCCGCTGGCGCTGTCCACCCGACAACTCGGCTGGACGACGGTTGAGCAGCGGCTCAATCTGCAGCACCTCAGCGGCCTGGGCGACGCGGCGCTCGACCTCATCGTTCTTCACCCCCGCATTGCGCAACCCGAATGAGAGGTTCCGCTTGACCGACATTTGCGGGTACAGCGCGTAGGATTGGAACACCATGCCGATGCCCCGGTCTTTGGGCTCTTCCCAGGTGACGTTGCGGCCCTTGATGTGGATTTCACCATCTTTGACATCAAGCAGCCCAGCGATACAGTTCAGCAGCGTTGACTTACCGCAACCTGAAGCCCCCAGGAGTACCAGAAACTCGCCGTCGGTAACGTCGAGGTTCATTTTCTCAAAGACGACGACTTCGCCGAAAGCAACCTTCAGGTCCCTGATTTCAATAGAATGTGAGTCAGACATCAGTTTAACCCTTCACGGCGCCGGCTGCGATGCCGCGCACAAAATAGCGTCCGGAGATGAAATAAATAGTCAGCGGAACGAGGCCGGTGAGGATGGTCGCGGCCATGTTCACGTTGTGCTCCTTCACGCCTTGCGTGGTGTTGACGATATTGTTGAGCTGTGCGGTCATGGGCCAGTTCTTGGTTCCGGCAAAGACTGTCCCAAAGAGAAAGTCGTTCCAGATTCCAGTGACCTGAAGAATCATGGCCACAACCACGATCGGGATGGAAAGCGGCAGCATAATCTTGATGAAGATACCCCAGAATCCAGCGCCATCCACTCGCGCTGCCTTGAACAATTCCACAGGCAAGGCCGCGAAATAGTTTCGGAATAGCAGCGTCAGAATCGGCATACCAAAGATCGTATGAATCAGAATGACGCCCCAGAGTGTGCCGAAGATGTTGAGCTCTCGGGTGATGACCACCAGAGGGTAGAGCATGACCTGATACGGGATGAACGAGCCAATAATCAGAATTGTAAAGAACACCTCCGAACCCTTGAAACGCCAGTACGAAAGGGCATAACCGTTCACCGATGCGACGGCGAGCGAGACGATTACAGAGGGAATGGTTATCTGCACCGAATTCCAGAAGCCAACCTTCAGGCCTTCGCAGTAGAGCCCTGTGCAGGCCGAATTTCAAGCCTTAAACCATGCGTCAAGGGTGAGGCGCACAGGCAGCGAAAAGATGTTGCCTTGGCGTACATCATCGAGGTCCTTCAGCGACGTAATCACCATCACGTATAGAGGCAGGAGGTAGTAGACGGCCGCTACGAACAGGATCGAATAAACCACGATCCGGCTAGGGCTGATCCCATTGGGCTTTGGGCCGCGAGGGGTCTGAGTTTTCGACGTCATCGTCTGAATCTCCTAGCGCGCTCTGTTCCCGCCTTAACCACAATCTCACAGCCACGGCTAGAAATAGGCCGGATGGCGGCCCGCATGCTGCTCGACCGGATCAATGGCCAGAGCTATCGGGAAGGCCTGCACCCGCAGCTCGACGTTACCTTGGTTGTGAGGGAAAGCACTGCCCCGCTCTTACAATCCTGAAGCTGAGAAAAACCGCTGGCGATTATCACCCTTCGCTCCCTCTTTTTCGCTTTGACTCCTCAAGCCATGGTGTCAGTCTTCGCGACAAAATAGAACAGCGAGCCGAGGCCATGGCCAGCATCTCCGAACCCGCCCGTCAAACCCCGATCGTGCATGAAACTGACGTCCTTGTCGTTGGCTCTGGTCCAGGCGGTTTGGCCGCCGCCCTTGCTGCAGCACGCGCGGGCGTGGACGTCACCCTGCTCGAACGTTTCGGCTGCTTTGGCGGCAACATTACCGTGGTCGGGGTCGAGGGCTTTGCGTGGTACCGCCATGAGCAGACTGTTGAAGCGGGTGGTCTAGGCTGGGAGTTTGAACAGCGGGCCAAGGCGGAAGGTGCAGCGGTGCCAGAGAGCCAGTCACTGTCCTACGAACTGGACTCCGAGGGCTTTAAGCTCGTTGCTGACAAATTGGTGCTCGAAGCCGGTATACACCCCATGCTGCACCGCGCGTTCGTTGCGCCGATCATGGAGGGGCGACGCGTGACTGGCGTAATCGTGGAAAGCAAGGCCGGACGTGAAGCCATTCTGGCCAAGCGTGTTATCGACGCCACCGGAGATGCCGATGTCGCGCATCGCGCGGGAGCACCCATGAAGTCGACACCCCGCGAAGAGCTGCAAGCCGCATCCGTTATGTTCCACCTCGCCGGGGTCAATAAAGCTGCATTCCTTGACGGCATCCGCGAAAACCCATCGACCTATGCCAGTTGGTCCAGCGGTGAGTGGCAGATTGAGACCACTGGCAAAGAAGACGAAATGTACTCTCCCTACCTCGGTAAACCCTTCGATCAGGCCCGGGCCGAGGGCTTGATCCCCGCGGATCTGGATACCATCGCCGGAACTTGGGGCGCGGTCCATGATAGCGGTGAGTTGACCTACATGAATCTCGTCCATCTTTCCGGTGTCGACGGGACTGATCCAGACAGCTTGACGGCGTTTGAAATCGAAGGGCGGCGTCAGGCTATGCTAGCCATCGATGCGCTTCGAGCATATACGCCGGGTTGTGAGGGCGTGCGCTTACGAAACTTCGGCATGAGCATCGGCATCCGGGACACCCGCAAGATCGATGCGGTCTATAACATGACCGAAACCGACGTGCGTGAGCAGGGCCGCTTTGAAGACAGCATCGGCATCTATCCTGAATTCATCGACGGCTATGGTATCCTGATCCTGCCCACCACCGGACGCTACATGCAGGTGCCCTTCCGTTCGATGGTGCCGAAAGGCGTGGAGAATCTGCTGGTGGTGGGCCGCTCAACTGGGGGTGACAAAGTCGCCCACGCTGCCACACGAAATATGGCCTGCTGCGCTGTCAGTGGACAGGGTGCTGGCATCGCTGCGGCCTTGTCCGTCAAGGCAGGTGCGCCAATGGAGCGCCCTGATCTGACCGCTGTGCAAGCCGAACTCACCGGACAAGATGTTCGCTGGCAATGATCCCCCTTTTTGTTCCATTCATGCCCAACGTCCGACCACATAATCACAGCAGCAACCAGGACTCAGCCTCGCCATGAAGCACGATATCCCTGCCCCAGAAACAGGCAACGGACTAGCGCGCATCCTGCGCGTGATGGAACAGCTGCGCGATCCACAGGATGGTTGCCCATGGGACATAAAGCAGACCTTCGCCTCCATCGCCCCTTACACGATCGAGGAGGCCTATGAAGTCGCCGACGCGATCCAACGCGAGGATTGGATCGACCTGAAAGAGGAGCTCGGCGACTTGCTCCTGCAAGTGGTGTTTCACGCTCAGATGGCGCAGGATTCTGGCCTGTTCGACTTCGATCAGGTTGCGCATGGTATCGCTGACAAAATGATCAACCGTCATCCGCACGTGTTCGGTGAGACAACTTACCCTGATGAAGCCGCCCAGAAAGCCGATTGGGAGCGGATCAAAGACGACGAAAAGCGCGCAAGACAGGCGGCCCGATCTGCCGCCAAGCTGAACGTCCGGGATGGAGGCAATGGGAATCAAGACCAACAGGAACAGGAACAAGATCCCCGCGCCACCCTGCGTGACATTCCCCGGGTGTTCCCTGCCCTGCTGGCCACAGACAAGATCCAACGCAAAGCCGCTCGGGTCGGCTTTGACCACCCGGAAATGTACCAAATTTACGGCAAGGTCGACGAGGAACTGGCCGAAGTTAAGGAGGAAGCAGACCGCCGCCCGATAGATCGAGACGCGCTGGAAATGGAGGTTGGCGACCTGCTATTTGTTGCCGCAGCCGTCGCGCGCAGGCTCGACGTGGACCCGGAGGTCGCCCTGCACCGCGCTAATGCAAAGTTCACCCGTCGCTTTAATGCCGTCGAAGCAGCGCTGGACTACGACTGGATTGATCGCAGCTTTGCGGACCTGAACACGGCCTGGAACCGGGTCAAAGCAGCAGAAAAAGAAGAGAAGCGAGCTGGGGGGGCTTGAGCCGTCTGCCTAGGGTCGCTAGGCCTCCTCAATCAACGCTCTAAGCACTTGGGTCTTCTCGGCCAGCAAGGCCGCGTCACCGCGACTTTCTACGTTCAGCCGTAGCAGCGGTTCCGTATTCGATAAGCGAACGTTAAACCGCCAATCGGTGAAGCTATAGCTCACCCCGTCAATGTTATCGCGGCGACCGCCCGCGTCGGCAAAGGCTGCCTCTACACGGGCCAATGCGGCCTTTGAATTCTCCAGACGGAAATTGATCTCCCCAGAGCAAGGAAAAGCCGCCTGGGCCGCGGCAACGTGCTCGGCGAGCGAGCTGCCGCTCTCACCTACCAGTTGTGCGATCAACAGCCAGGGAATCATGCCGCTGTCACAGCTGTAAAAGTCATGAAAGTAGTGATGAGCACTCATTTCCCCGCCATAGACTGCGGCGTGCTCGCGCAGTGCACGCTTTAGGAATACATGCCCGGTGCGCGAGACCACGGCCTGCCCGCCAGCCGCCGCAATCGCAGCCTCAGTCGCCCATGTCATGCGGTTGTCGAACACAATTGCGGTCCCCGGCGCGGAACGGGCCAGCATCACTTTCGCCAGCAGGCTAACGACGTAGTACCCCTCGACAAACCGGCCTTCACCATCAAAGAAAAAACAGCGGTCAAAATCTCCGTCGAAAGCCACGCCAAAATCTGCAGCAAGCTCCCGGACTGCCTTGGCCGTTGCATGCCGCCTGTCCGGTAGCAGCGGGTTGGGAATGCCATGGGGAAAGGAGCCGTCGGGTTCACCGTGTATCAGACTGAGCTGGATCTGTGGCGGCATGCGGTCGGTCAGCGCCTCAATCACCGGGCCCGCACAACCGTTGCCCGCGTTGAGCACCATATGCAGCGGTCGGAGATTATCCAGCGCAGCAAATTCCATGATCCGATCAACATAGACCCGGCGTCGGCTTTCTGCGTCAGCAGGTGCAAGCACCCGGCCCGGACGCGCGGAGACTGGCAGCGGTGTGTCGGAGATTGCCCAGTCTCTTACGGCATCCATGCCTGATTGGCTCAGTGGCGCCGCAGACTTCCCGACGAATTTCACCCCATTGTATTCGGCCGGATTGTGGCTCGCTGTTACCATTAATCCAGCGTCCGCCTGCTCCCGTCCGGTGTGGAAGTAAACCTCTTCAGTCCCGCACAACCCAAGGTCGATGACCTCTGCCCCCGCCGCAACCAGAGTGTCGATCATCGCCTCGGTCAATGCCCGGCTGTGGAGCCGAACATCGTGACCGATCACGAATAGCTGCCCTCCCGTCGCCGCCAACACACCGCCGGCGATGCGGGCTGCAACGCTGGGGTTGAGCTGGTCGGGAACGACGCCGCGTGCGTCGTAAGCCTTGAAAATGGTCGGGTCCAAAGTCCCTGCCTTCCGTCATTCTGACCGTCTATTTGACGGATTTCTGTAAAATATAGAATTTTAGGGGGTATTCCTTATCTAAGGTCGTAAAGGCCCTATTCGTTATAGGCGTATATCCCCTTCCCCACGCACCTCCAGCGCCAGTCAAACCTTTCTAAGTCCTAAAGAAGACTGGCTCCAAGTGTGCAAGGAAAATCAATGTCTACGAGGCTGACTGGAACATACCTTATGCAAGAGTCTATCTGGGACCGCTACGGTGGCTATAGTTTTGTCGCCCGAACTGTTCGTGATTTCTACGATCGCGTTCTGGTTTCGAGGGACCTATCTGCTTACTTCGACAAGGTTAACATGGAAGGGCTGATCGAACACCAGATCCGGACCATTGGAGCTGTGATGGGCGGTCCATTCGATCTCGATCTCGACGCCTTACAGGGCGCGCACGCGCATCTGCGGATTACAGACAAACACTTTAATGAACTTGGCACCATTCTTGACCAAACACTCGAAGCCCACGGCTTGGAGCAAGCTGACAAGAACGTGCTCCTCGGCGTGGTCGAGTCGGTGCGTTCCGTAATCGTCACCGCTGACGCACGTAAGGGCTGAGCCGGTTGTGAAAGAAGCGCAGCCGTTAGAGGCAAGTGGGGAATATCTCCTCCCATTGCTCGATGCTCTGCTTGCGCCGGTTGGTCTCTGTGACCTCAGCAATAACGCACTCATCTGGTCCAATCCGGCCTTGAAGCGCCTCTTGGTCGAGCACAACCTGGCTGAAAACGTTTCCATCTGAAGCCTCATACTAGCTCCAACAGAAATAGCGGGTCGCTCACCCCATGAAAGCCCGATCCCGGAGAGCCAACCCTCACGCCGGTTCCAAGCGACTTTCCCTGCCCACGGCGACACCAAAATACTGACGGCTTCCTCAGACTCGGAGGGCAGGGTTTCCATCGCCCCTTCTAACGCGCGGTAAAGCGGTGAGCCGAACCTTGATTCCTCGCCGTCTTGGGGCTCGGCCGGCTCCAGCGCCTGAATGGCATCGAGCGTACTGCGGACATCTTCGCTGCCATAGCTGTGCAAAATCGGGATGGTCTCACATTCGTTGATGCGATCGTTGCCGAAACTGAGCAGCGAAGCGCGCCGTTGGCTCACCGGGCCAGGCGCAATCTGCAGCATCGCATCCCGCGCAACGTCCATGCGCCGACGGCCTTCGACTTCACCAAGCATGGAGCGCGACGCGTCCAGAATGAGTGCGACAGGCACGTCGCTGTTCAGGCCGGTAACGCCCTGTGCAACCGCGACACTCGCCGGATTGTGGGTCAGGCCAACGCAAACGAGCGAGAAGACGAGCGAAAACGCGCCGCCCGTCCCGATCCGGGAAAGGCTGGCGAACACCGAGAAGACCATGGTAAAAACTCCGCTTCAATCT
>PAFB01000001.1 GCA_002700865.1 Rhodospirillaceae bacterium | reverse complement strand
AGCTCGGAAAGCCGTTCCATCCGAACCCTGAGTTCAGCCCGGATTTCGGTTGGGTCTTCGGTTTGGCTCGGCCCATCCCCCACGGGATCGGACACGTAATCTTGGGTGGTTGGGCGTGCTCGCTTTCGACGCAGCCGGTCGATCATGTGCCGCCGAGCGATCAGCATGACCCAAGTCACCAATTTGGCTCGCTCTGCGTCAAACCGATCTGCAGTCCGCCATAGGCGTATAAAGACTTCCTGCACAGCATCTTCAGACTCTGATTGATTGGGGAAAAACTGCCAAGCCACGCGAAAAACCAGCTTCCCGAACCGATCGTAGAGCTCACCGAACGCAGCTTCGTTCCCCGAAGCGACCTCGTGCATCAGTTCTTGATCGCTCATGGGCATAGCGACTTGAGTGTAGTCGCGGCCAGAATTGGCTGAATTTCAAATTCAAGGGTTCCGCTTCTGACACGAAATTGATACAAATGAGACATGTACAAGGTCGCGTCACCCAAAATTTCAGCCAAACGAGGCTTCAGTCTCGTGGAGCTGGTGGTGGCGCTTGGGGTGGGACTGGGCATTTTGGCCTTGGTGTTTCCCGCCTTGTCTGAAGCCAGAACACTGGCAGTGCGAAGTGTCACGCAGTCCAATTTGCGACAAATTGGTGTGGCAACCCACGCCTACACCCAAGCTCGATCTGGGAAGCTTCCAGACTCTCTTCCTGCGGAGGTTGGGCGCTACGCCTGGCTGAACCTGGTCCGACTCCCACGTGATTCAGAGTTGGGAGATGCACGCTGGGATGGATTTGGCCAGTTGTTTGCCAATGGGTACACCGACACCGGTGAAATTTTTCACGCCCCAACCGTAGAGGGTGAGCCCACTTGGACGCACGATATTTCTTATCGGTGGGCGACACCACGACCGGACGAAACCGAACCGTTGGCGTGTTCGTACGACTACTGCGGTGATCTGCGGTGGGAATCCGACTCCACGTCACGACGCCGACATCGACGCATTGACGACCGGTATTTGGTCCTGGCCACTGACGCCATCCGTTGCCCAAACATCGGGGGACAAGGCGGATTCAGCGTTCTGCGTGGTGACGCTTCGGTCCTTTGGTGCGATCGCCCTGTGCTCGCGTCACAAGCTGGCATGTTGGCGGAGGATGACTCCTTCCCCGCCATCTGGCGTGCCATCATTGACGCCGCCCACTGATGACCCTGATTGTTTGTGATCACCTCATTCACCCCATTCAGATTATGGGGTTGATCTGATCAATCGCGCGTGTTGCGGGAGGTGGTCTCCCACCTCGGGGCGGTACGTGCCGTACTTCACACACGTCCACCGATCGCTCAAGAGCAGATGGTCCAAATGCAGGATCGGAAATCGTGTCGGCCACGTCACGATTGGACCGTTACCAGCGTGGTCGAACGCGTGGGTGTGATCGGGAAATGCTTGTTGAATCGAGGCGGCATGGCGAGGGCAGTTGAAGTCGCCAAAGACCAAATCTGCGGTGCATGGTCCAAGTGCTTGTCGAATACGGTGTGATGTTCCCATGCGAGAGAGACTCGGATCAGACGGGCAGTCCAAAGCCACAAACTCGATGATTCCGTCAGGATGCTCAATGGAGCCTCGAGCGATGTTTAAAGGATGTGCGACGGTGTGATTTTCACTCAACACCAATTCACACTTCAGAGGCCATTTGGAGGCAAACAGAAAAGGCCACCTCGCCTCTTGATAAGGAAGGTGTTTGAGTTGCTCTTTCCAAGGGAGCCTCAACACGGTGTTGATATTGACCAAGCACAAAAAATCGGTTTCAAACTGACTGGCCACCTCGATTGTGGATCGGGCACGATCCTCATCGATCTCTTCCACCGTCCAGTGGGTGAAAACGAAGGGTTGTTGTTGGAAATCTATTGGGCTTTTTGGCTTCCAATCATGGATGACCCAGTGTCCCACTGCGATCACACAGAAGGTGATGCTGGTGGCTCTCAGTTGTCGTGTGTTGCCAAGAGTGACACAAAGAACCCCCAAGAGCGGGATCAAGATGGTTGGCACCCAGTGGACCAATTGAATCGTGCTGAATCGATCGGTGATGTACTGGCCTATGAGGAGCAAGGCCCCAACACAGATCACAGCAAACCAGATTGTTTTTTTGATCGTTTGCAATCGGCGACTTCTGCACACTTGGTGATTACTGGAATGGGAAAAATATTGGGATCAGCAAGACCATCATCAAGCCCCGCAGGATGACAAGAGGGAGCCCAATCCGGGCGTAGTCGAGGAAGTGATATCCACCAGGGCCGTACACCATCAAGTTTGTGGGATACGACACGGGGGACAGGAACGTTGAGCTTGCGCCCAAGATCACTGCGGCCGCAAAAGGTTCGGCCGCCAGTTGTACGGCTTGACTTGCAGCAAAAGCAATAGGGAACACCAAGACGGCGGCCGAGTTGTTTGAGATGAGGTTCCCAAAGACCACGGCGAGCAAGTACACGCATGACAAAATGGCCAATGGTCCATGTGGGGCAGCCAACGCCAACAATTGTTCTGCGATCTGTGCGGCGGCCCCTGTGTGCTCCATAGCGCGGCCAATCCCAATGGCCGCGCCAATGACAAGCAGCATGGGGAAGTCGATTGCGGCTCGAGCCAGCCGTCCTGGTAAGCAGCGACTGAGCACCATCAGTCCTGCGGCCGTAAGGGCGACCACCGCGCTGTCGACAGGTGCCAAGGCGATTGCCAGAATCATGGAAAGCACGATGCCAATGGCAGCCTGAGCTTTTCGGTGGTTTGGTGGTCGAGAATCCTGCACTCTCGAAATCACATCGAATTGTTCACGTGCTTCACCGTCAGACAAGAATTTTTCGTTGGTATCAAGGAGAAGGGTGTCCCCACGCTCCAAAATCATGTCTCCAATTTTCCCTTCGAGGGGAACACCTCCACGACGCACGGCAATGATCGCCGCATTGAACCGAGTTCGGAATCCAATGTCTCGAACAGATTTGCCATGAAATTCCGAATCCCACGACACGACGGCTTCCACCAACGTTCGAATTTGGTGGGCCCCTTGGATTTTCCGTGCCTGCCCATCAAGCATTTCGAGTCCTCGGATATTCCGGAGGTCTCGGACCGAATCCAAGATCCCGGTGAACCACAAAAGGTCGCCCTCCAACAATGTTTCTTCTGGCCCGGGGGCAGGGATGTTTCTTCCTTCTCGCTCAATTCTGGTGAGGTACACGCCGGGAAGATGTCGCAAGTCAGCAGCTTCGACGGTTTTTCCCACAAAAGGGGCATCGCTTCGAATCCGCATCGCCAACTGGTAGTCACGGGTATCCAAACTCGGGGGTTCAGCCGGTTGACGTTCGGGAAGAAGTTTCTTATTGGTCAGCGCGATGACCACAATGCCGAGCACCATGAGTGGTAGCCCCACAGCTCCAATGGCCAAGAACGAAGGAACCCCATCCTGCACCAGCCGAAGCGGCGCATCCAAGGCCGACAGCATCACATCTTCTTGGCCTTCGTGGTCCAGCAACATCTCCAAGATCACGATGTTCGACGAAGTGCCAATCGCGGTTAAGGCTCCACCAAAGATGGCGGCGAAGGACAGTGGAATGAACAGTCGCGAAGGGGAAAGCCGAAGCCGTCGGCACCAATCCCCCAAAATCGGGAGGTACATCGCTACCAGCGGAGTGTTGTTCATGAGGCCGGACAGAAGACCTACCGGGAGCATCAAGCGGAGTTGAGCGCTCAGCAGCCCTTTGGGACGCCCCAGAAGCTTTCCGGCGATCAGATGGATGCCGCCGGTTTCCCGGAGTCCAGCCGCGACCACATACAAAGCACCAATCATCACAACTGCTTTGTGACTGAATCCTGACAGGCCATCTTGAATGGGAAGAATTCGATCTCCTCCCAAGATTTGATCTGCCAGCAGCAGCAGCAGAAGCCCTCCAACCATGGCGGTGTCGACGCCGATCCGTCGGCTCATCAAAGCCGCCGTCACCAAGCCGATGACACCGAGGACAAAGAGGCCTTCTGGGCTCATCCGGAAGACCTCACTGCTTGAAGCAAAGCGCTGTGGATTTCTGGGGCGGCCGCAACAACACCCGTGTTTTGCTCCAGCCCGCGTCCGTGGCCAAAGTCCAGTGGTTTGCCCGAGATGTCGGTCACGGTGGTTCCCGATTCCATCGCCACCAGCGCGCCCGCGGCGTGGTCCCAAACCCGCTCGACGTATCGCTTTCCTGGTCTTGGCAATCTCAGGTAAGCGTCGGCTTGATCGCGGGCAAGGAGACCGTATTTGGCCTGAGAGTCGAGTCGCACTCCAGTCCACTCTCGTCCGAGGGTTTGCATGGCCGCATCAACGGCGGTGTGGTCGGTGTGGGCTGCTTCGACAGAAGTGCACACCCGGACCAGTCCTTCGCATGTGCTCCTCTTGACCGGTGCCAGCGGCCCTTCCATTCCACCTGTGGCACAGCCTTGTCCAGCTTCGGCCGCCACGATGACCCCTTGTCCGTCGACTGCTTCGGGACTTTGGGTCGTGGCGACGTGCAGGTTGGGACAACCAAGGACACCCAAAGTGGGATGCCCATCGCACACCAGGCCCAGGGCCACCGCAAAGTGTTCTCCGCGGAGAAATCCTTTGGTGCCATCAACAGGATCAAGCACCCAGTACTCCGGTGCACTGGCGTCGTGTCCACCATGATCAAGAAGGGTCAGGACATCGTCAGGGGACCGTTCCCCAATTGCTGAAGAGACGGCTTCCGTCACCAAGGCAAGCAGAGCGTTATTTTCAGGTTCGCGGAGCGCGGCACTGGTCTCTTCACCGACCAAAGGGGTGCTGCCATCAGCATCACGCAAGATCGAAGCCACGATGGCTTGGGCCGCAAAGTCCGCCACGGTGACAGGGGACCGGTCATCTTTGGTCAACTCGGAAACTCGGTCCAAGCTGCGTTGAACGGATTTGGCCGCAAGTGAGGCTTGCCTGACGGCATCAAGGGCAATATTCAAGCGCATAAAGCCATATCGGCTCTCTGGCGTGGCTTCCTCAGGTCGATTTCGGCCTGTTCAGGCGGAGAATGAGGATCCGCAGCCGCAGGTCGCGTTGGCGTTGGGGTTATTGAACACAAATCCCCGCCCCATCAATTCGTCTCTGAAATCAACAGTGGTGCCATTCAAATAGAGGTAACTCTTGGGATCGCAAATCACCCGGACCTCCACCATGTTCTCGGATTCTCCGGAGCCTTCTTCGGCTTCGCTGGCTTTCCCATCGACGACCATCGCCCGGCAGGTCCAAACTTCGTCGGTTTCTTTTTGATTCTCAGTCAGGTCGAGCAAGTACGAGAAGCCCGAGCAGCCTCCGCCCTTGACCCCTACCCGGAGGCAGGTGGTTTCTGGGTTCAGGCTCTGCTGCTTCATGATGTCGCCAACTTCTTTGATGGCGGTTGGGGTGACGATCACGGACATGGTTGGTTCCTTCGGCTGTGGTTCAGTTGGGTCGGTGTGGTTTGGTGCGGGTCAAGACTCGGCGTCGTCCGAGCTCAGTGATGATGATGGTCGTCCTCGACGTCGTGACCGTTCTTTTTCTTCCAGTCGTTGATGGCGGTCCGGATGGAATCTTCTGCCAAGACCGAGCAGTGGATTTTGACCGGAGGCAAAGCCAACTCTTCGACAATCTCAGTGTTCTTGATGGCAAGGGCTTCATCAACGGTGCGACCTTTGATCCACTCTGTGGCCAAAGAAGAAGACGCAATCGCCGAGCCACAGCCGAAGCATTTGAATTTGGCGTCTTCAATTTTGCCGGCCTCGTCCACCTTGATATGGAGCTGCATGACATCGCCACATTCTGGAGCGCCGACGATACCTACGCCAATATCGGAGCGGTCTTTGACGTCAGATGAAGACCCGAAGGAGCCGACGTTAAGTGGCTTTTGAAAATGCTCGACAACTTTTTCACTGTAGGCCATGGTTTTCCTTTCGCAATTGACCATTCGTTGGTCAATTTGGTTTGGTTCAATGCGACTGCCACTCAATCTTGGAAATATCGACCCCTTCTTTCCAGAGATCGAACAGAGGGCTCATGGCCCGCAAGTGTTGTACTGCAGCGGCGATGCCTTCGATGGCTTCGTCGACTTCAGCTTCGGTGGTGTGTCGTCCAAGGGAGAGTCGCAACGAGGAGTGGGCAAGTTCATCACCAACTCCAAGTGCCTTGAGGACATAACTGGGTTCGAGGGATGCTGAGGTGCAAGCCGAACCTGAAGAGCAAGCGATGTTTTTGATGCCCATCATCAAAGATTCACCCTCGACGAAGCCAAAGGAGATGTTGGTCATGTGTGGCAGGCGATGATCGCGGTGGCCATTGACTTCCACCACTTCAAGCCGTGACATCAGTTCGTTTTCGAGCTTGTCGCGGAGTGCGCTGAGCCGTTTCCCTTCGGCTTCCATTTCCTCTTTGGCGACAGCACAGGCTGCCCCCAGCCCCACAATGCTGCTGACGTTCAGGGTGCCCGAGCGGAAGCCGCGTTCGTGACCGCCGCCATCTTGGATGGCTTGCAGACGTACGCGAGGTCGACGTCGCCGGACATACAAGGCGCCCACACCTTTGGGTCCATACATTTTGTGGGCCGAGAGTGAAAGCAAATCAATATTGTCTGCTTCGACATCCGTAGGAAGTTTTCCGACCCACTGGGTGGCATCGGTGTGGAACACCGCACCATGTTCTTTGCAGATCTTGCCAATGCACGGAATTTCGTTGATAGTGCCGAGCTCGTTGTTGGCCCACATGATGGACACCAGAATGGTGTCATCGCGGAGTGCATCTTTGACCATTTGTGCGGTGATGATGCCATCTGCACCTGGTTCCAAGAACGTCACATCAAAGCCTTCACGTTCCAAGCGGCGGCAAGGGTCGATGACGGCTTTGTGCTCGTGGACCGCGGTGATGATGTGCCCACGGCTTTCGGAGCCAGCCGGGGCTTTGGCGTACATTCGAGCCGCGCCCTTAATGGCAATATTGTTCGATTCGGTGGCCCCGGAAGTAAAAATGATTTCCTTGGGTTGGGCCCCCAGAAGATCGGCAACTTGCGATCGTGCGGTATCCACTCCGTTTTCAGCTTCCCAGCCGTACGCGTGGTTCCGGCTGCTTGAGTTGCCGTAAATCGAGGTGAAGTAGGGGAGCATGGCGTCCACCACCCGCTGGTCGCAGGGCGTGGTCGAGGCATGGTCAAAATAGATGGTGGTGTCTTGTGCGGTCATGGCTTGTGAATACCACCCATTCTAGCCAACCCCCGGCCAAACATTGGCACTTCGTCTGATCTACGATGATGAATTCGTGGCAAGATTGACGGAAAATGCAGGTTTAGATGCGTTCTCGGGCGGTGTCTTTGTGCCAACCATGGGTGGGTTGCACGAAGGCCATCTGGAATTGGTGCGGACCGCCAAGAGTCTGGGTCGGCCGGTGGTGGTGAGCGTTTTTGTGAATCCTGATCAATTCAACAACCAAGAGGATTTTGCCGGCTATCCGCGCCGGTTCGAAGTGGACGCTGGATTGGCCGAATCTGCGGGGGCCGATGTGGTCTGGGGCCCCACCCAGCAAGACATCTACCCAGACGAGGTTGATGTGCCGACGCCAGATCTTCCCATGGTGGCCACAAACCCCGGACTTGAAGACGCCCACCGGCCGGGACATTTTGCTGGAGTGGCTCGGGTGGTGCAGCGGCTGTTTGATTTGGTGCAACCCAAGGTGGCCGTTTTTGGCGAAAAAGATTGGCAACAACTGCAGCTGGTGCAAGCCATGGTGAGCCGAGACGGCGGGCCCAGAATTCATGCCGTGCCCACGTCGCGTGAAGCCAATGGATTGGCCCGATCCAGCCGAAATGAGCGGTTGTCCAATGCGTCTCGGGAAAAAGCGCGGGCCGTGTATCTCGCCTTGCAAGCGGCCGCGGCGGCAAACCATCCATCCACCGCAGAAAAAATGATGCGAGACACCTTGGAATCCCACGGTCTTGAAGTTGAGTATGCCGTGGTTCGTTCTGCTGCGGGCTTGCGGCCGGTGAATGATTTCTCGCGCCCCAGTCGGGCATTGGTGGCCGCTTGGTTGGATGGTGTTCGGTTGATTGACAACTTGCCCATGCCAGTGTGGACCTAGCATCTGGGTATGGCAGCGCCGCTTCTCCTGTACGGGGGGACGTTTGATCCTCCGCATGCCGCCCATGGCCGTCTTCCTCAATTGGCTGGCCAAGCCATCGGCGCGTCACGGGTGGTTTGGATTCCCGCGGCCCAGAACCCGCTTCGCACCGAGCAGTCGGCGCCGCCAGAGGATCGGGTGGCCATGCTGGAGGCGCTCCTGGCTGGAAACGCCGAGGCGGAAATAGATCAACGCGAATTGCGTCGTGGCGGCCCCAGTTACTTCGTTGAAACCTTGCGATCTTTTCAGGCGGAAGATGCAAACATTCCGCTCCGATTTTTGATCGGTGCGGACCAAGCCTTGCAGTTTCGGCGTTGGCACGACTGGGAACAGATTCTGGATTTGGCCCATCCGGTCATTGCCCCGCGGCCGCCTCACGATCGGGTGGCACTGGAACTGGTGCTCGAGCAATTGGACGAAGGGCAATCGCGGTCCGGTTGGTGGCGAGGTTCGGTGTTGGATCTGCCGCTGGACGATGTGTCGGCCACCAAACTTCGGGAAGCCTTGGCCGAATCTGACCAAGCGGCTTTGCAGGCCGGCATCCCCGAGTCGGTGTTGTCGGTGATTCGCGCCCGCGGCTTGTACGGGAGATCCGATGCCTGAATTGCCAGAAGTCGAACACGCAAGATCCCTCTTGGAGCGGTTTGTGGTGGGGCAGCGAATTGTCAAAGTTCGAGTGGGCCCCGACACCATTGTGTGTGCCGAAGACCGTCCGCAGAAGATCGCCAAGACGTTCCGCAACGCGATCATGGAAGTCCCTGATCGTCGTGGAAAGCAGTTGTGGCTGCCATTGGTGGATCGTCCGGCGGTGTTGGTCCATTTGGGCATGACGGGCGCGGTTCGCGTGCGCGGAGAACAAGGCTTGCAGTTGGTGGCGCACGGCTCAGTGGAAGAGCATTGGCCGCCCCGGTTTGAAAAGTTTTGGCTCAAACTCGAGAACGAAGTCGAGGTGGCCTTTACGGATCCCCGAAGGTTCGGTCGACTTCGTTTGCGCAAAGACCCCCTGCACGAGCCCCCGATTTCAGATCTTGGGCCGGATCCCATCGTGGACGAGATCGACATGTCCGCCGTGAGCCATGCGATGTTGCGTCGCCGAGCCCCCATCAAAAGTGTGTTGCTGGACCAGAAATTTATGGCTGGCGTTGGCAATTGGATTGCGGACGAAGCGTGCTATCAAGCCAAGTTGAATCCCCATCGACTCGGTGCGGAACTTGAGCCAAAAGAGGCCAAATCGCTGGTGCGAAAAACCATTGCAGTCATTCAGAAGGCTTGCTCAGTTGATGCAGACAAAGACCGCTTTCCGCGCTCCTGGCTGTTTCACAACCGCTGGGGCAAGGTGCAGGGCGCCCGAACCGCCAAGGGCGAATTGATTCAGTTTGATGCCATTGGTGGCCGCACCACAGCTTGGGTGCCGGTTCGCCAGAATTGAAGCGTGTTGCATCTGGCAAACGCTGCGAATCACATGGGCTTCTCTTCGATGGTCTGGTCGTAGACCTCAAGCAATTTGGTCTTGTCGAAAATGAGTTCCTGTCGAGTCATACCAGTGACTTCGTAGAACGGGGTCAATTCAATGGCATCACAAGGGCATGCTTCTTCGCACATGCCGCAGTAGATGCAGCGAAGCTCATCGATGTCAAATTGCTTGGGATACTTTTC
The DNA here is from genome assembly GCA_002700865.1 of Rhodospirillaceae bacterium. Classification (GTDB taxonomy): domain Bacteria; phylum Pseudomonadota; class Alphaproteobacteria; order UBA7985; family UBA7985; genus UBA7985. The sequence goes on along the minus strand of PAFB01000001.1, from coordinate 4,290 downwards.
CCGGTCGTCCCAAGGTGATTCTTCGGCGGTGATGTGGATGCAGTTGGCCGGGCAGGCGGTGGCGCACATGAAGCAGGCCACACAACGCACGCGATCGTCTTCGTCCTTGTTCAGTCGGTGGACTCCACGGAAGGTGGAACGCTCTTGCCCGCCTTCGACCACGGGCCGATCGTCTCGCTTTTCTTCGGGGTACTGGACCACGTAGATGTTGTCTTTGTTTTTCCCTGGCTTGGTGATGTTGCCGAACAGGTGCCGGAACGTCGTGCCAAGCCCTTTGGCGATTGCCGGCAAAAAGATGGCTTCTGCCGCGTGCATGGGCTTTGGAGTAACGTCAATAATGGACTCGTCGGAGATGGCCATGGAAAGAACAGGATAGTCGCCTCAGAACCCGTAGCATCATGAAGATGACCAATCTTGATCATGGAAACGATCGCAGAAGAACCATGGGCCGTGGGGTCCGAATGGCCGCGATCGGCACCCAGACTGTGGGGTACGTCTTGGCGGGCTGGTGGCTGGGGGGCCAGTTGCATCCCGTTTGGGGCGAAAAAGCCGGGGCCTTGCTTGGCGTGGCCGTGGGCATGGCCCATCTCATTCGCAGCGCGATGACCCTGCAACGGTCCTTTGAGGCGGAGGACCAGAAGAAATGACGGAAAGCGAGAGCATCCGTGCTGTTTCACTCCCTTGGGGGGCCATGATTGTGGCGGGATTGGTGGGTGGCGTGCTTGGAACGGTGGTTGGCTGGTTGGGCCACCCCACGGTTCCGCTGGCTTCGGTGGCCTGCGGAGCACTTGCGGGAAGCGGTGGGTATCTGCTGGGCAGCATGGTGCTTCTGCCATGGGTCGCGCGCCCATTGGAACAGTGGATGGCCATCTGGCCGGGGGCGTTGTTGAGCCGGCTCTTGGCGACGGGGATCATGGCTTGGCTGCTATACTTCCCCCCCCCTGAGGGGGATGGTGGGTTCCGCGCCGCGTTGGTGGTTTCCCATGTCGTGTCGATCTTTCTTGATGCGGCTCTCCTTTCCCGATGGTCTCGGTCTTTGGACCGAAATCCCGTGCACGAGTCCTGAACGACACATGCTGATCCCACTGCTCCTGACTGCTGCCGAATACGACCCAAAGTCACACGTCTTGGATGTGGTTCTTTCGGGCACACCCGATGCGCCAGTGCTGACGATGCACATGGTGACACTTATGGTCAGCGCCATCTTGACTGTTCTTGTCATGGTGTACGTCGCCAGCAAGGTTGCCACCGGGCCGGCCTCGCAAGGGAACGATCGCTTTGTCACCCAAGGCCGACTGTCGCAGTTTGTGGAGTCCATGATCTGTTGGCTGCGAGATGAAATGATTGAACCGGTGCTTGGGGAGCGGGGCACCAAGCGGTGGCTTCCGCTCTTGCTGACGCTGTTTTTCTTCATTTTGATCAACAACTTGATTGGACTGATCCCTCTGGTTGACATGCAACATCTGGCGGGATCTCATGACACCCCAATTGGCGGCACCGCCACCGGAAACCTCGCGATTACGCTTGGTTTGGCTTTGGTTTCCTTCGTCATTATCCATGTCCATGGCATCAAAGAAAGCGGTGTCGGAGGGTGGATCATGCACAATTTTGCGGGCCTTCCAGTCTTTGGTTTGAATTCAAAATCCATTGCTGATTTGGCCTTGCTCCCGATTTCTATCGCGGTTTTCCTGATCGAATTGCTTGGACACTTGATCAAGCCCGCCGCGTTGGCCATCCGTCTCTTTGCAAACATGGTTGCCGGTCACACCGTGATGGCCGCGTTGTTCGGCTTGGGTCTTGGTGTTCTCAAAGACCTCACAGGTCCTGAAGTGGGCACTGTGATTGGCTCATTTGCCGGGTTTGCTTTTTACTTCCTCGAACTTTTTGTGGCCTTCTTGCAGGCCTTTATTTTCATGTTCCTGACGGTTGTCTTCTTAAGCCTGTTCAACCATCACGACCATGAGCACGATCATGAGGCGGCTCCCGCCCACTGACCCTTCCTTTGGAAGGTTCGCCCCAGGCGGGGGGCGGGCCGACCGGATCCTGTGAACCCCGCCGGAGTTTCTCCTAGCCATGAACAAGCTGTTTGCCGTTCTTGCCCCTCTCTTCGTCGCTTCCACCGTCATGGCCGCACCTGAGGCCGAAGGTGCTGCAGAAGCCGCTGCCGCTGCGGGGCCAATGGTCCCTGGTTTGGCTGCTGGTCTTGCCGTCTTGGGCGCCGGTCTTGGTATCGGCCGCATCGGTGGCACCGCCTGTGAAGCCACTGCTCGTCAGCCAGAAGTGAAGGGCCAAATCTTCACCAACATGCTGCTGACTGCCGCTCTGATTGAGGGTGTGGCATTCGCAGCAGTCATTCTCGTTGGCGGTTGATCAAACATAAGTTTTCGCCCCGGCCGGATCACTCCGGCCGGGGTCTCCTTCCTTTTCTTGGAGATTGAGCATGCCTTTTGCATCTCTTCTGTTGGCTGCTGACAGTGCCACCACAGTGCCTTTGACCGCCGCTCTGGACAATCCGGTCGGTCAGATGTATCCCATGATCGCCACCGTGGTCGTCTTCCTGATTGTCTTTGGGATCTTGGCCACCGTCGTGTGGCCCAAGATTTTGGGCGGTCTTGAGGATCGCCAGCAAAAGATCCAAGGAGACATCGAGCAGGCTGAGCAATCTCGTGCTGAAGCTGAACAGGCCAAAGCCGATTTTGAAGCCAAATTGACCGAGGCCCGCAAAGAAGCCGCCGAAACCATCGCCCAGGCGAAGGCCGACGCCCAGCGGGTGGCCGATGAACTTCGTGCCGCGAACGATGCCGAACTCACCCAACTTCGCACCAAGGCCATGGCTGACATCGAATCGGCCAAGTCTGCGGCCGTGGCGGAAATCCACGCCGAGGCGGGTGCTTTGGCCACCGCGGTGGCAAGCAAGATTTTGGGGCGTGAAATCACCGTGGCCGACCAGCAGCAACTGGTGCAAGAAAGCCTTGCGGAAATGAAGGGTTGAGATGAGCGAAGTTCGCACCGACGCCCTGTCTGAACGCTACGCAGAAAGTCTGCAAGAGCTGGTTGTGGCCCAAGGTGGTGACTTTGCTGCCGTGTGCGAGAGTCTTGATGGTGTTCTTGAATTGGCCGCCAAAGAATCCTCTTTTGCAGAGTTTCTTCGCAGTCCCATCATCGATCCCAAAAAGCGAGACGCCAGTTTGGTTCGGATGTTTATGGGCCAAGTCGAACCCGTCACCTTGAACTTCTTGCGTTTGCTCAACAACAAGGGCCGCCTCGCGGCGCTGCCCGGCATTGTTGAAGCGGCCAAAGCTCGCGCCGACGCCGCCGCTGGCCGCGTTCGAGTGAGTGTGACCACGCCTGCCGACATGTCTTCGGAACACGATGCGTTGGCCGAAAAGATCGGCGCGGCCGTTGGCGGGATTCCGGTGATCACTTGGAAAGTGGATCCCACCCTGATTGGTGGCTTGCGTCTTCAAGTGGGCGACCGACTTATTGACGGTTCCATTGCCTCTCGTTTGCGGCGCCTTGAGTACGCCTTGCAAGTGGAAGCGGGGGCCAAAATTCGGGCTCGTTCTTCGGAGATGGTTGGCTCCTGATGTCGCTGCACCGCACGATCTTGGTTGCCTTGCTCTTGGCCGCCCCTGTTGCGGCTGAAGACGCAGCTTCCCAGTTGAGCGTGCGTGGTGAGGCGGCATTGAAGGTTCCGGCCGATCAAGCCAGCCTTCGCATCGTCGTTCGGGCCGAAGCCGACACCGTGGCCGAAGCCATGCGATCGGCGGGCACCCGCATCAACAAGATCACCGACTTCCTCGACAGCTTGGACATCGAGCCGGGCAAAGAGAGACGAACCGGGGGGTACTCCCTGGAACCCATTTGGTCCCAGCGTCCTCGCAACCCAGCCGAAGACTGGAAGCCCACGGTGTTGGGACACCGGCTGGAACATCGCATTTTGGTCGAGACCACCCGTTTGGAACTCGTGGGCGACCTCTTGGCCAAGAGCGCCAAGCATGGGGCGGACGAAGTGAACTTGGATGGCTTTGGTCTTTCCAAGGCTGCTCGCATGTCCCAGCGTGACGCGTTGCTTCAAGAAGCGGTGCGCAACGCCCGCCGTGAAGCCAGAGTGGTGTCCGCCGCTTCAGGCACGGCCTTGGTCGGCATCAGAAACATCGACATTGAATCAGACAACACAAGGCCACCAGCGATGGCTCGGGGACGCATGATGATGTCCGCCGAAGCTGACTTTGGGGCCCCCACCATCGAAGCCGGCGAAGTTGAGGTTCGAGCCGCCGTGCGCATCGT
>PAFB01000149.1 GCA_002700865.1 Rhodospirillaceae bacterium | reverse complement strand
CGAGCGGTCTTCGTTAGCCTCCATGGCCGCGCGGTCGCGGCGATCGCCGAGGGTGACGCGGTGGCCCTCGCGGGCCAGCAGACCGGCGATCAGGCCGCCCGCCGGTCCGGCTCCGATAACGGCGACGCGCAGGCTCATGGTCTTTGCAGACGCCGCTTGAGGCCTTCGCTGGCCTCGGTTCCCGCCTGCTTGAGCAAGGCAAGGTCGCTGCCCAGAACCAGCAGCCGGGCCCCGGCGGCGGCGGCGCGATGGGCGCCCTCGGCGTTCATGGCGAAGGTTCCAACCAGCTTGCCCGCCTTGCCCGCCACCGCGAGCACGCGCTCGAAGGCCTCGGCGAGCCGCGGGTCGTCCATGCCGACACCGAGTGAAACGGCCATGTCCCCGGGACCGAAGAACAGCAGGTCGATCCCGTCGGTTTTGGCGATGGCCCCGGCCTGCTCCAACCCGGCGGCGGTCTCGATCTGTGCGCAGACCAGCACCTGCTGATTGGCGGCGCGGAACATCTGCGGCATGGGAATGGCGCCGTAACCGGTCGCGGGTGTCAGTGGATGGACGCCGCGTGTGCCTTCGGGTGGATAGCGGCACCAGCTGGCCAGTTGCTTGGCCTGCGCAGCGCTCTCGACCATGGGCGCTAGAATACCGTCAGAACCGGCTTCGAGCGCGTCCTGCACTGCCGCGCGGGCGAGTTCGGGGATGCGGGTGATGGCGCTCAGGCCGGCGCGCTGGCTGGCCATGATCAGGCCAGCGGCGGTTTCCACCCCCATGACGGCGTGTTCGCGGTCAATGACGATGCAGCCAAATCCAGCCTGAGCCAACACGCCGGCGACGGCCGGGTCCTTCAGGGAGGCAAAGGTCGCGGTCATAGGGCCAGCGGCGAGGGTGGTCTTCAAGGTCATAAGCCGGGTCGCACGTGGTTTGCGCAAGCCACTAGAAAATCAGTTTAAAGCACCTAGAGCAATAGGCTGGCGATGTGGGCCAACCGCCCGAACGGATTGATTGTTCAGAAAGGCGTTTGGCAGCGGTGGCGGTTCCCCTGCACAAACTGCGCGAGATCGGTACAGGCTCTGCGCAGGATCGCGCATTTCGTCAGCCCCTGCGATCAACGACCCTGCCGCCTGACCAACCAACTCAAGAGGTAACAATGAACGAAAAACCCCGCTGCGGCTGCGGCCACTCCGTCACCGGTTTCTGCATGGGCTGGCACGCCCTGTCTGAAGAGGACTATCAGAAGAAAAAAGAGGCCTACGAGCTCAAGCAGCAGAACAAAGAGCGTTGAAGCAACCCGGCCGGTCGCCAATATAGGCCGACAACGGCAGCAACAGGCGGGGGTGAGCGTGGTCGCGTGGACGGAAGTCAGAAGCGCCTACATGGTGGCGAAGCTTGGCACCGTCTCGGCGGCAGCCGATGCGCTGGGCGTGCACCGCGCCACCATCCTCCGCCATATCGACGCGCTGGAAACCGAGCTAGGGTCGAAGCTGTTCCAGCGCCACCAACGCGGCTACACGCCTACCGACGTGGGCCAAGAGCTACTTGAAGTCGGCAGCCGCGCAGATGACGAGCTGACCCAGTGGCTGGGCCGAGCACGACACCGGCGGGACGAGCCCTCGGGCGAGCTAATCATCACCGCCTTACCCGGCTTCGAAGTTACGCTAGTGCGCGCCATGATCCGCATGCAGCGGGATTTCCCCGCCGTCTCTTGCCGCATCGTCACCACCGAGCAACTGATGCGGATGGAATTTGGTGAGGCCCATGTTGCCCTCCGGGCAGGTGGTCGACCCAGCAACCCGGATTTCGTGGTGCTCCATCACAGTAGTCACAGCCTCGGCCTCTTCGCCCACAAGAGCTACACACAGCAGTATGGCATCCCGACCTCAGACGCCGACTTCGAACAGCACCGTTTCTGCGCGGGGGGCGAGGTCTCCTACCACGTCGGGCCGCTAGAATGGATTGAGCAGAACGTACCGCCAAAGAGCATTGCCCTGCGCACCGACAGCCTGCTGATCGGGCACAGCGCCGTGGTCCAGGGCCACTGTATCGGCCCAATGTGGCAGGCCGAGGCCGAGCAAGACCCGGACCTCGTTGAAGTCGTGGCACCGCGCTCGGACTGGACAATTGATTTCTGGATTGTCACCCATGTTGATCTGCACCGTACCACCAAGGTGCGCTCCTTCGTCCATCGACTGAAGGAAATTGAACTCGATCTGGGTGCTGCCCAGCGCCATTGGCCGAAACCCTAACGCAGTTCGTGTAGGTTGTGGATGCCGGGCATAGTGATGAAACCAGTCAGAGTCCGAACGCGATACAACCACGAGCGGATCGCCGGATCGCCGTCATGGTCCAGCCGCGCGATCCGCGACCAGCGAACATGGAATAAGGCACGGCAATCGCCATTTCTCAAAGCCCGTCAAAAGGCTCGAGGCGCAAAGGGCGGAGCATAGGGCTTAAAACAGGATACCGTACGATGGGTCGCGCAGCAGCGTGACCAATGCCGGTGCCCGTTGCTGCATCAGCGCGGGGGTATGGAGGCGCCACTCTTGGCCTATATCGTCGGCCCGCAGTCGGTTCAGTCCACGCATAGAGGTGATAGCCCAGAAGGTGAACTCGGTCACCTGACAGCTGTAGTCACAGGTTCGATCATCGTAGGTGTAGTAAGCACCATTGGGATATCGGTTAGGCACGCGTGCGTGATAACCGCCGCGGGCTTCATCCATCAGGTCGGCTATGGCGCTACCACGGAACTCCCCGAAGATGTCCGGAAAGACTTCGGCGTAGCCAAACTGGGTGATGAGGTGCAGCGCCTCTTCGATGGTTGGGTCCCAGCCTTCACGGCCGCTGATGTCCATCTCGTCTTCGAAGACTGAGACGAGAGCATCGTAAGTCTCATGCTGGCTGTCATTCAGACTGTCGAAAAGGCGGTCTGCTGCTCGCTCGTTTGGAAAGACGGCGAAAAACGCACCGCTATCGAGTACTTCATCGAGTACAACCGGGCTGTCAGGAACGCCATTCTGGTCGTAGTCAAGCAGGCTGCGCATCACCTTGTTTGCGTGAACAAGCGCGCGGTTGCTGACCTGGTCTGTGGCACAGACCGGAACGCCGAAGGTGTCGACGCCATTGCCCCGGAGCTTGTCCGGGCAGGTGCTCTGTGACAGAGCGGAACCGGGATGTACTAAAATCGCGACGAGCGCAAAGAGTGTTGCGTGAATGCCTGAATTGAGTAGGTGCATGGCTTTCTATCCACTTTTTTAGGGGAATTCAGGTAGACACAAGCCCAGCTCTGTTGCCCGCAACAGCTTGCCTCCCGGCACTAGCACTCGCCCTGCGCCAGAACCTTATCGACGACCGTCTGCAACCGCGTGCTGTAGAGTTCCGGCTGAAAACCTTCAGAAGCATAGAATTCGCAGTGAATGTCGACTTGCAGTTCCAGCAGATCAATCCACGCCTGGACATTGGGGACGTAAGCCAACACCTGTTCAAAAGTTTCAGTCATGAGCGTTACGTACCAGAAATATCGCTCATCATCTTGCTCTGTGTACTCATAATCGCTGAGTAACCCACCGGAAATTGCCGGGTTGTCCATGGAAATTTTGAGAAAGTCCTTGAAGGCATCACGGGCAGCCTGCTCGTTCTGCACGGCCCACTGCTCCGTAACCTGCCAGTAAGCAATAACGCCAGCGGATATAGCAAGCGCTACTTGCAACAGCCCGGCCAGTGCCGCCCAAACCACAGAGTTATTGCCCGTGCGAACTACTGGGGCTGGAGCGTCGAGAGACAATGGGCCTTTGGCCTCATTCGAAGATGTCATGGCCTGGTCTTCTCCCCCAAGAAAGGCTTAAGTGCATTTCCCAGTATAAAGGAATGCGGACGTGCTCAGCGAAACTTCATTGGAATAAACACTGCTAATGTGAAGCACCATGCTCATCTCTCCGACATCGAAAGCAAAGTTAAAGCGCGTCATACCCGCCTCGATATCTGCTCCACCAGAGAGCGCAAGCACGCCCTGCTGAAAGGTATCGATACCAAAGGTATAGATATCGTTTAGGTCCAGATAATCGCTGCCTTCGGTACTTACGAAAACGGAAATCTCGCCCTTATCCGAAACCACAAGCTTGTAGACGATATCTTCTGGCCCCAACGTATCGACGGTTAGGCCCCAACCCAGCCGATTTTCGGCCGTAGCACCGCCAGGCAGCTTCTCGAAACCGACTATTTCCTCGACCGGACAAATGTAGACGTCGTCCGCGGCAACTGCTGTGCTCGCAATGGCCAAGGCCAGTACTGAGACCAGAAGGTCGCGGAAAATAGGTATTGCTTTCATGGCTTTATCTCCTGGCTACAGCTCGCTTAGGTTCATTCTAGTGTCTTTTTAGGTGCTCAAGCAAATTCAGGGCTAAGCGCCCGGTGGAATGCGCGATAGTGCCTGAGCTGCGCCTCTTGCACTAAGACAGACATCACCCAGAAGTATACTCCATTGTTCGCAGGGAGAGCGGCCGGGCCATCGCGCTTAAGCTGTGCGAGAAAATATGCGCGCTGATTGCCGACGATCTCTGTGGTAACGTCCGATCGATGGTCAGGAAAACGAGCATTGAGGACGCGGACCATTTCATGAAGACAACGTCCGTGAGGCTAGCGACCAGCCGACAGTTAGGGATCGCATGATGGGGGCTTTCGGGTCATGAGCGCCAGGGACAAAATTGAGCGACTCCAGCAGCTTTTTCCCGGCAGCGTAACAGAAACTCAAGACCCCGAAACCGGGCAGGTTACGCTGCGGGTCGCACCCGAACAGCTGCACACGGCACTGCAGGCAGCGTTAGGCGACGCGTACTGCTCCGCTGAAAAGACCATGCTGACACAGGTCGAAAGCTACGCCTTCACATGGCCGGGGAAGACAGCAGCCCGGCAGCAGGCTACGGCCCCGGTTTCCGTGCAGTTTCAACCCCGCCCGGACCTGAGTAAGGACCCTGAGACCACCAGCAACCAGCTTATCATCGGCGATAACCTCGCTGCGCTGAAGCTGCTGCGGGAAGGGTCAGGCACCGACTCACTCGCCGGAAAGGTGCGTTTGATCTACATCGATCCACCCTACAACACCGGCAACGCCTTCATTTATCCCGATAACTTCCGCGAAAGCCTCCGCTCTTACACCGCGCGCAAACCCAAGACGACCGATCCAGAAGGCCAGAAGGCGTTCGACGACGACGCCGATCACCACGGCCGCATTCACGCGGACTGGCTGAGCTTCATGCTGCCGCGATTGATTGTGGCGCGTGACTTGCTGCGCGAAGACGGCTGCATCGTTATTTCCATTGATGAGCACGAGCTCCCCAACCTCTGGAAGCTCTGTGAAGAAGTGTTTGGCGCGGAAAACTTTGTCGAGTGCATGGTCTACGACAAGAAATCTTCGGCCAAAGGCGTTCCGCCAACGAAGATGATCGCCGGGGTTCACGAATACATGCTGGTTTTCCAGCGCTCTTCCGCCTTTTCATTCATCGGGCGACCACGCAGTGAGGAAGGCTTTTACAACCCCGACAATGACCCGCGTGGTCCCTGGCGCAACACCAACTGCAAATCGACCGTGAAAGACCCACGCGAGGCCTTCGACGTCGAAGATCCCGCAACCGGGCGACGGTTCCGCGATGTCTGGGCCTTTAGCCCAGCGGAAATGGCGCGCAAGGCAGCGGCGGGTGAATTGCTGTTCCCCAAGGCTGACGGCGGACAAGTGCGGATGAAGGAGTATTTCAACGCCTTCCGCAACGCCAACATTCCGATCAAATCGTCTTGGGGGCTCTATGATGCTCAATACAACACCCAGTATCTGACCCGGCTTATGGGGACTAAGGTGTTCCTCAACCCCAAGCACATACGGTTGATGCGTGACCTGCTCGCCTATACTACGCAAGGAAATGATATCGTACTGGACTTCTTCGGCGGCTCAGGCACGACAGCCGATGCGCTGCTGTCACTCAACGCCGAAGACGGGCATCAGCGACGCTTTGTGCTGGTACAACTCGATGTGCCAGTGGAGCCGTCCTCGGCAGCAGGCAAAGCGGGCTACACGACCATCGCCGACCTGTGCCGCGACCGGATCAACCGCGCAGGTGCGGCGTTGAACCCGGCCGAGGCTCACCCCAACTGGGATGGGAATGTTGGCTATCGCGTGCTTGATCTTGGTCCGCCGACTCCTGTCGATCTGAAAGTGGATTGATCCTATCTGACCGCCGCAGGTTTGCCTTGGGCCTCCTAAACCCCATCTCTGGCCCAACGTGTTTCTCCGCACAGGTTTACTGCTCCGCCCTCATCATCTCTTCTGGAAAGGTTCTCCTATGGCACCCCTGATCGCCATTCTCCTGCTCGTCGGTCTCACCGTGGTCGTGATTGGCGCGCTCGCCATTCCGATGAATTTCTTCCGCTGGGTCGCGGGCGTCCGCGAGGAGCGGGACCGACTGGAGGCAGAATTGCTGGAGGCACGCCGCGAAATTCGCAGTCTAAAAGAAGAGCTGATGCGCCAGAACGACAGCTGAGTCGACACGCTCAGGCACGTGACACGGCGCTCGAAGCGCGTACCCACGGCGGCACTGTTCAGTATCAGCAGCGCTTAACCTGTGATGCCATGCCCCTTCATGGCCTCCAGATCAGCTTCGATCTCGGTCCAGTCATCGCGTGGCAGCACCACGCAGGGTTGGGCGATGTCTTCGAGCCACGAAAACACCGAAAAAAACGGCTGTTCGTAGGAGCGCGTTGCATGGGGGGCCATCGACGGATTGTAGACGAGGCTGCCTGGACCAAGATCACGCCAGCCACTCTGGCCAAAGCGCCAGCCAGACCGTGATGAGAGGTTTAAGTAAGTCTCCGGCGCCGGATGAGCATGGTCGCGGTAAAGCGTATGCGGGTGGAGCAGGAAGAACCCAAGCGTAAAATCTGCGTGCTCGAAGCCACAGGCGCCGGGACCGATCAGCAACGTATGCAGATTACCATTTCGATAACCCAAGCCGACATCAGCGTCCGCAGCGTAATATTTCATCTGGTCCTCGGCCCAGACCAAATCATCGATCGCTGCCCTCAGAGCCCGTTGTAAGGGCAGGAGCAGCGGTGACTGCATCTGGTCAACAGCCTGGGTCAATAAGGGTTGATGACGGTCGGCGGAGCGGGGCGGACGATCGGTGAAAGCATCGCGGCTGAGCGCTGTCGTCTGCAAACGGTCTAGCGTGCGCTGCGCCGCCAAGGCAGTGTCCCCGGGCTCAGCAGCAGCGGTACGAAGCATGCCAGCGATAGCCTCGACCACCGCCCGCACACGCTCAAATCGACCGGTCACCATCGGTGACCGCTAGATGTGCGATAACTCCGTCTCATACCGCCGCTTAGGCTTCGCCCATCAAACGAGCGTCGTAGGGAAACCGGGTGATATTCTCAAAGCCGGTTTCCGTTACAATAAGCTGGTCTTCAAGCTTGATGCAGAAATCGCCGTCTTCCTCACCAACCAGCGCCTCCACGCATAAGCACATACCCGGCTCCAATTCATAATCGTTGGCGCCTTCCTGGAATTCTTCCTTGTAGGGGATGCAGGGCCACTCATCGCACAGACCAACGCCATGGAAGCGGCAGCTATACTGCCGTGCCACGTATTTGGGATCTAGCTGGTGACCGCCAAAGGTGAGCTCCTTCATCGTCGTGCCTGGTTTCACCAGCTGCTCGTTGGTGCGCATGTGCTCGACCGCGTGCTTGTAAGCCTCGATCATGTCTGCGCGCGGTGCCTCGTCACCAATCCACCAGGTGCGGGAAATGTCGATGCAGAAGCCGTATATGCCGACGAGATCGGTATCGAAGGCAAGGATTTCGTTGTTCTGCAGCTTTCGCGGGCCACACTCCTGAAACCACGGGTTGGTTCGCGGGCCGGACGCCAGCAAGCGGGTTTCAATCCACTCGCCGCCACGCTTGATGTTGCCGGCGTGCAGAACGGACCAGATTTCGTCCTCGGTCATGCCCGGTTGAACTGCTGCCTGCATCTCGTAAACTGATTGCTCACAGGACCAGCTCGCGCACTTCATGGCCAGCTGTTCATCGATGCTCTTGACGCTGCGGGCCTTCTCCATCGCCTCCTCACCGCGCATGACGGCGAAGCCTGCGTCGCGCAGCGCATAAAAACCATCGAGCATGATCTTGTCCACGCCCAGCCGCATATTCCCCCCGGCGTGCTCGGCCATCAGGTCGATGACTTGCTGTGCGAAGGCGTCTGCAGCCTGCTGGGTTCGGTCGCCGCTGGTAAAGTAGAACATGCTTGCTCCGCTCCGGACCTCCTGGACCAGCGGGTTGAAGTCACACAGGAAGGGGCTGTTTTTGTAGTCCCAGACCACGAGGTGCCCGTCCGCTGTCACCAAACAGGCGCGGAAGGGATTGTGGGTGTTCCACAACTGCATGCTGGTGCTGTCGCTGGCGTAGCGGATGTTCAGCGGGTCGAATAGCAGCACGCCGCCCCAATCACGTTCGTGCAGGGCTTTGACGATTCGGTCGAGCCGGTAGGCCCGCATAGCCTGCAGGTCCGGCGCTTGCAGCCCCGCCGCGTGCCATTCCTGCCAAGCCAGGTCAGTCGGTCCGATTTCAATGCGGTTGCCGTTGTTCGGGCTGCCATCGTCTAAGGTATCGCCACGCGCACGGTCGATCCGCACCGAAGGGGCAGCTTCGGCCTTTGAGCTTCCAAAAGGCATGACCTTGCGGGTGTTGCTGTAAAACTCGCCATCCATCCTGCGTATCCTCCACTACAATAACCTATCAAACACCCAGATAGCATTCCCGGTCGAGAGATCTTCCAATTTGCGTCACCGATGCGACACCTTTGCACCCTTAAACCGCGACACGTTGACAACCGTCAGGCGAAAAGCAGCGTCACCGCGGAGAGCACAGCGACCCCTGCCAACGCCGCCGCCATCCCGAGGTTAATCAACCGCTGAAGACGCTGGGACAGGTCAAGAGCGTGAAGCCGAACGCCGGCCCAGAGCCAAAGGAAGTGTAACGGAAACCAAACCAAGTTGGCGATCACCAGCTTGGCCCCGATCTCAAACCAAAGGGCTTCAGGCGCAAAGCTGAAGCCAGTGAAGAGTGCGGTATTGACCGCGTAGGCCTTAGGGTTGAGCACCTGGAGCACGACTGCGCTTAGAACGCCGGGCGGGTGCCGCGCTTCTATAAAAGCGATGCGCGAGCCAGCGAAGGCGATCCGTACAGCGAGATAGAACAAGAAGGCCGTCGACCCTGCCAGCAGTGCAAGCCGCAGCCCCGGCGCCGACAGCAGCACGGCGGCCAGGCCACTCATCACTGCCAGCATGACGATGTTGGCCCCCAGCATGATCCCAAGCACAAACACCACCGAGCGCCGGAAACCGTAGGACGCGCCAAAGCCCGCCACCGTCAGGACGGCCGGTCCAGGGGTGAGGACGAGGAAAAATGCGGCGAGGCCGAAGCTAATCATAATGCCATTTGCTGCGCCTTTGCCGCGCACAGCAAGCGCAAAGTCACCGCAGCCGCGCCAGGGTGACAGGCACCCTTGCGGGACTTTTGGGACAAACGGCCTAAATCACCGATCTATTAAGCTTTTTTCCGGAGACTGCGCCATGCAGGAGCATCCGCGCCGCCGCGACTTGATCGACGAACTCCACGCGCGCCCCTTTGCCGAGGTCAGCGCCCCCTGTGACGTGGTTTTTCTCGCCTGCAAGCACCCGGAGAATGCGGTCGGGCGCGACCGGGCTGCGGAACGCGACCGGCTCATCGATCGGCTGAGCACCGCCGGGCTCGACGCCGAGAAGGTCGGCACCAACCACTTCCTCGACCGCGTAGCGGCCTGCGACCGGCTGAAATGGGAGCAGCATTCGGAGTTCACCAGCCTCGCGCTGTTCCGCGAGGACACAGCGGCTGAGGCCTTCGACTTTGATGACTCCCGCGCCACCCTCGAAGGCTGGGCACAGAGCCTGACTTCCCCGGCGCTGGTGCAGGTTTCCATCCGCGTCGAACCCGTCCCCGAAGACCCGGCAACCATGGCGACGCGCCTGTCCCAGTGGTTCAACCCAAAAAGCCTCGCCGCCGCCCGCATACTCGACGGCAGTGGCGTGCTTGCCGGGGATTTCCAACTCGACGAGCATGGCCACATGCGCTTCGCCCTGTTCGTTGCGACCGACACCAGCCCGGCCCGCGTCGGGCAGGTGGTGCAGTCGGTGCTGGAGATCGAGACCTACCGCGCCATGGCCATGCTCGGCCTGCACCGAGCGCGCAAGTTGGCCAAGGCATTGACCGACTTCGACCAGCGGCTCGAAGACATCGTGCTGACCATGGCCAAGGCCGACGCGAACGCCGAAGGTCTGCTGTTCAACCTTCTCGACATCTCGTCGACGCTGGAGGAGCAGGCGGCGCTGATGACTTTCCGCTTCGGCGCGACTGAGGCCTACAACGCCATCGTCCACGACCGGATCGAGCTGCTGCGAGAGCAGCGGTTCGAGGGGCTACAGACCTTCCACGAGTTCATGATGCGCCGCTTTGACCCGGCGATCCGGACCGTCAGCTCGACTCAGGACCGGCTCAACAGCCAGCTCGACCGAACGACCCGGACGGCCGAGCTGCTGCGCACCCGTGTCGACGTCTCGCGCTCAGCGCAGAACCAGTCGCTGCTGACCAGCATGGACCGGCGCACGGGGCTGCAGCTGCGGCTGCAGCGCACGGTCGAGGGCCTATCGGTGATCGCGATCAGCTACTACGCCGTTAACCTGCTCTCCGGGCTGCTGTATCCGCTGGCCGACGCCGCCGGCTTCTCCAAAGCGGAACTGACCGCCGGGCTGGTGCTGCCGGTTGTCGGCGTGGTGGCGCTGCTGATCCGACAGGTACGGCTCGGCGCGCGACGCCGAGACGACAATAGCCCGGGACAGGACTAAGCTTGACGCCGCCGCCGCGCGCGGGGAGGGTGATTGAGCAACCACAGCGCCGGATCCGCCATGCTCGACCAGAATCTCTACACCTGCTTCCGAGACAGGCGCCCCACTGACCCGTCTGCCCTGTTCCTGCGCGCGGATCGGGGTAGCCTTGCCTACGGCGACCTAGATGGGGAAACCGGGCAATACGCCGCCGCGCTGGCCGCCTGCGGGGTCTCACCCGGTGATCGGGTGGTTGTCCAGGTCGGTAAATCGATGGAATTCGTGCTGCTCTACCTCGCCTGTCTGCGCGTTGGTGCGGTGTTCGTTCCACTCAACCCGGCCTACACTCCGACTGAATTGGCTTACTTCCTCGATGATGCCAAACCGCAAGTGCTGGTCTGCGACCCTGACGCGGACGCCACCCATGACCTCGCCGCATTGGCAGGGGAGGCTGGCATTGGCCATTGCCTGACGCTGGGCATGGATGGAAGCGGTAGCCTGCCCGAAGCCGCAGCGGCCTTGCCACCTTCCGACGACATCATTCACCGCGAACGCGATGACCTCGCAGCGATCCTTTACACCTCGGGCACCACAGGGCGATCAAAGGGTGCGATGATCACCCACGGCAACCTGATCTCGAACGGGCTTGTGCTGCACGAATACTGGGGTTGGGTGCCGGGAGACGTATTGCTCCACGCCCTGCCCGTATTTCATGTCCACGGCCTCTTCGTTGCGCTGCACTGCGCCCTGCTCAACGGCTCGGAAGTCATCTTTCTCGACGCCTTCGACCCCGCGCGACTGGTGGCCGAGTTGCCCGGAGCCAGCGTGCTCATGGGTGTTCCAACCTTCTATGTCCGACTGTTGAACACGCCCGGATTCGACCGCAGCGTTAGCGACGGCGTGCGGGTGTTCATCTCCGGCTCCGCGCCACTGCTGCCCGAGACCTTCGACCAGTTCGAAGCCCTGACCGGACAGCCGATCCTCGAACGCTACGGCATGACCGAGGCGGGGATGATCACCTCCAACCCCTATGACGACGGGGAACGCATTGCCGGCACAGTGGGCTACGCCCTGCCCGGTATCCATGCCCGGGTCACTGACCGCGACGGCGCGACGCTGCCAGCAGGAGAAATCGGTATTTTAGAAATCGCTGGCCCAAACGTCTTCGCTGGCTACTGGAATATGCCCGAGAAGACGGCAGAAGAATTCCGCACCGATGGCCACTTCATCACCGGCGATATGGCAACCATGGCCGAAGACGGACGCATCACCATCGTCGGCCGCGCCAAGGACTTGATCATCAGCGGCGGCTTCAACGTCTACCCCAAAGAGGTGGAGGAGCAATTAGACCAAATACCGGGAGTGCGGGAGAGCTGCGTCATTGGCCTGCCCCACCCGGACCTCGGCGAGGCCGTCATAGCGGTGATCGTGCCGGAAGCAGGTGGTGAAGCGGTCGGTGCCTCGGGCGCGGGCGCGGGGGCGATATCCTCGGAAAGCGTCGCCACCTTCCTTGCCGACCGGTTGGCACGGTTCAAGCAACCCCGGCAAGTGGTTCTGGTCGACGCCCTGCCCCGCAACGCGATGGGCAAGGTGAAGAAAAAAGCGCTGCGGGAAGACTATGCAGGCTTGTTCTAATCGTCGGCACAATAGCGGCCTTGCCCGTCATGGTGAAAAACCTGACCTGTCTGCGCTTGCTTTCGCATTCAATCCGGATATTTGGCAGGGGAGGTTTGAAGACCCCCTTCCCCCCCGATCGCAGGAACCCCTTTCATGACCGACACCGCTGCCCGCGCGGGCATGCCTTCTGGCACCGTTACCAAGGACTTTGGCTTTGGCACCCAGATCCGCAAATCACCCTACTTCGACGCGACCGTGCGCTGGGGCGCAACAGGGTTCTCCGTCTATAATCACATGTACATTCCGCGTGATTTTGGTGATCCGGAGCAGAATTTCTGGAACCTGATAAACGACGCCATCCTCTGCGACGTAGCGGTCGAGCGGCAGGTAGAGATCAGCGGCCCAGACGCCGCCGCCTTTGTCCAGCGGCTGACCCCGCGTGATCTATCCAAACTTGCTGTGGGCCAGTGCAAGTACGTGCTGATTACCAACGCCGCGGGCTGCCTGATCAACGACCCCGTGCTGCTACGTCTGGCGGAGGACCGATTCTGGCTGTCACTGGCCGACAGCGACGTGCTGCTGTGGGCGCAGGGGGTGGCAGTGAACAGCGGCCTCGACGTCCATATCCACGAGCCCGACGTCTCCCCCCTGCAACTTCAGGGACCGAAGTCGGGAGAGATTATGGCTGCGTTGTTTGGTGATGACATCCGCGACCTGCGCTACTACTGGCTGCGCGAATTGGAGCTTCACGGCATTCCGGTCGTCGTTTCCCGCACCGGTTGGTCGAGCGAGCTGGGTTACGAAATCTATCTTCAGGACAGCGCGCAGGGGGACGCCCTGTGGGAAGCGATCATGGCCGCGGGCCAGCCCTTCGGCCTGCAGCCCGGGCACACGTCGTCCATCCGGCGGATCGAAGGCGGAATGCTGTCCTACCAGGCCGACGCCGATATCACGGTCAACCCCTTCGAGCTGGGACTGGACCGGCTGGTTGAACTCGACGGTGGCCATGACTTCATCGGTCGTGAGGCGTTGTTGAAAATCCGTGACGCCGGGGTTGATCGCGTGCAGGTGGGGCTCCGTCTCGACGCCGAACCCCTGACCGGACCGAACACAACATTCTGGACTGTCACCGCGACCACGGGCGGGACCGTGGGGCGGGTTACGTCGGCTGTGTATTCCCCGCGGTTGGAGCAAAACATCGCACTGGCCTTCGTTAGCACCGATCACGCCGGTTTGGGCACTAAACTGCGGGTCCAGCGCGCGCAGGGCGACTGCCCCGCCGAGGTGGTCGAACGACCCTTCTTTGATCCGCGTAAGGCCAAGGCCAAGGGCGATAACTAGGACGGCAGCGACGGCGGGCATGTCGAACAGAGCCCGGCCGTTCAACGCATGAACAAGCGCGGTCAGACCATCGGCTGATGGCTGCTTCGTGGGTGCGGTGGTGATCGCCGCCGGAATCGCTGCAATCGAACTGTACGGACACGTATGACCCTGGGCGAAGTTGTAGCCTTGGGCGGCGGCGTGACAGCGGAGGTGGAGCAGGGCTATTCTGCTGGCGGTCGCGCCCGGTAGAGGCGCGCTGGAACAGGGAACCCCGAAGCATGACCACCTTCACCTCAGGGACCGCGGCTGCACCCTTCTCGACTTGGGCCGAAAGCGCTTCTCGCCTCGTCTCCGTCGCCGCCGGACGCCAACCTGCAGACTGCGTTATCCGTGGTGGCAAGGTGGTCAACGTGCAGAGCCGCGAAGTGCTCGACGGCTGGGAGGTTGCGGTTGCCGCTGGCCGCTTCGCCTACGTTGGCCTAGACGCGGCGCACACCATCGGTGCTGAGACAGAGGTGATCGACGCCGACGGACGCTATATCATCCCAGGTTTTTGTGACGGGCACATGCATATTGAAAGCGGCATGTTGACCCCGGCGGAGTTCTGCGCAGCCGTCATGCCGCACGGAACCACGACCATTTTTACTGACCCGCATGAGATTGCCAACGTTCTGGGACTGGAAGGCGTGAGGATGATGCACGACGAAGCCTTGATGCAGCCCATGAACGTTTTTACTCAGATGCCGTCCTGCGCGCCCTCAGCCCCGGGGCTAGAGACGACGGGATTTGAAATCAGCCCAGCCGACGTAGTCGAGGCCATGGCCTGGCCTGGAATCATCGGGTTGGGGGAGATGATGAACTTCCCCGGCGTTATCAACGGCGATCCGAAAATGCTCGCGGAAATAGCTGAAACTATGCGCGCGGGTAAGACCGTCGGCGGGCACTACGCCTCGCCAGATTTGGGAACGGCCTTCCACGCCTATGTCGCTGGTGGCCCGGCCGACGATCACGAAGGTACGGCAGAGGCCGACGCGATTGCTCGTGTGCGGCAAGGGATGCGCGCCATGCTGCGGCTTGGTTCGGCTTGGTACGATGTCGAAAGTCAGATCACGGCGATCACGGAAAAGGGTCTGGACCCGCGCAATTTCATCCTGTGCACCGACGACTGCCATTCAGGCACACTGGTCAACGACGGCCATATGAACCGGGTGGTGCGTCATGCGATCGACTGCGGTTGCGACCCGCTGGTGGCGCTCCAAATGGCAACGATCAACACCGCCGGCCATTTCGGGCTAGAGCGAGAACTAGGCAGCATTGCACCCGGCCGCCGTGCCGATATGATCCTGAGCAGCGACTTGTACAGCCTGCCCATCGAGACCGTTTTTGCCCGCGGCGTCCGGGTCGCTACAGATGGCCAGCGGCTCGTCGACTGTCCTCACTACGATTGGCCGCAAAGCGCACGCGAGACTGTGCGACTGGGCAAAACCCTGCAAGCAAAAGACTTCAGCATTGCCGCGCCCGCAGGTGCCAATGCTGTTCGCGCCCGGGTAATTGGCGTTGTGGAAAATCAAGCACCGACACGAGCGCTGAGCTTCGAACTGCCCGTCACAGAGGGTCGGGTGCAGGCAACCGGCGAGGTCTGCCAGATCGCACTGGTCGAGCGCCACCGCGCCACTGGCGGGCTCACCAACGGCTTTGTCTCCGGCTTCGGCTATCAGGGCTCCATGGCCATTGCGTCGACCGTCGCCCACGACAGCCACCATATGATTGTTGTCGGCACTGACCGGGACATGATGGCGGCGGCGGCGAACCGGCTGGGTGAGGTCGGCGGCGGGGTCACGGTGTGGAAAGACGGCGCCGAAATCGCGCTGGTCGAGCTGCCCATCGCGGGGCTGATGTCCGACCGGCCTGCGCACGAGGTTGCTGAAAAGGCGCAGGCTATGGTCGACGCTATGGCGGCCTGTGGTTGCAGCCTCAACAACGCCTTCATGCAGCACTCTTTGCTGGCGTTGGTTGTGATTCCGGAGCTGAGAATTTCAGATTTGGGACTGGTGGACGTGACTCGTTTCGAGATCACCGATGTGCTCGAAGAAAACAGCTGACCTCACCCGGAGACCCCAGAGACCACGAGAACGACGAAAGCCTCCTCAGGGAGACGGTTTGTGGGTCGTCTACAAGCTCAGTTTTTGGTTTCAGCGCTCGTGGGTTCCTTGAGCATCTCAAACAGTTCCGCCATTGCGTCCTTTCCGATGTAGCCGGCGAAGGGGAGGCCTTGTACAATGAAACCGGGCGTGGATCGAATGCCGCCAGCGAGTGCACGCTGCAAATTGTGACGGATGTGCAGACCGATTTCAGGGCGCTGCATGTCGATAAGAATCTGATCTGGGTCGCCCCCCAGTGACGCGACAATGGACAGTGCAGCCTCGGGCGACGGCACCGTTCGCGCGGTCATCATCGCCTTATGAACCTCCAGATATAAACCCTGATACGATGCTGCGAGGGCGATCTGCGCCAGCGGCAGCGACTGCGGCGTCAGGATAGGCAGTTCGCGGATCACCAATCGGATGTCTGTGTCTTCGGCAGCGAGCGCGTCGACTTCGGGGCTCGATACCTTGCAGAAGGTACAGTAATAATCGAGGAATTCCTCGACCACGATCGCGCCATCAGGGTTCCGGGCGACAAAGCCATCAGGCAGCGCGTACAGCGCGTCCCCCTGGGCTTCTGCCTGCTCCGTGACTATAGACGTTGGCGACGCATCTAACGCCTGAGTCTCGGCCAATGCCAGGCCAGCGAAGATCAACGACATCAGCGCCATGAGCACAGTACGAAGGCCGGGCAGGAGCAGGAGAAAGTGCAAGCAGTTCATCATGAATTGCTTATGCCGCCGCTTCACACGGTGAGGCAAGGCTGCACCTTGCTCAGACACGAGGTCTTGATCGGCGCCCTGCGGGCAGGGTGAGCCTCTGCGGAGGCTGTTGTGTAGGCGCTGAGCTCCTCGGCGAAGACCTCTTTGGCACGTTCCCCAGCGCTGCGGGTGCAAGCAATCCACCTTGTGCCGCCAAAACACCATAGCCGCCCATGGAATATCCGATGACACCCACCCGCTCCGTTGCGGTCCGGCTCAGCACCGGATGCGTCTGAAACCTCGCGTGCTCTTTGGGAATTAGTGTATAGTGCCTTTTGATGTTTGCATGAGTGTGGAGCCGCATTGTGAAAATCACCGCTTACCTATCGATTGGCAGCACCTACACATTTCTTACCGCGCTTCGACTGCGGGACGTGATCGATCGCGAAGGTATCACGGTGGAATTCCGCCCGTTCAGTGTCAGGGCCATCATGCGAGAGATGAACAACATTCCATTTCCGCCGGAAAAGGAGGCGAAGGTCCGCTACATGTGGCGGGATATCGAACGCCGGGCTGCGGGCTACGGCTTGCCATCGCCGAAGGTGCCCGCCCCCTACCCGCTGCAGGACTTTGACCGCGCCAACCACGTTGGCATTATCGCCGAGCAACAGGGCTGGTACATCGACTATTTCGAAGCCACGTATCGCGCCTGGTTCCTCGACGGGTTAGAGGCCGGTAGCGATGCAAACATCCATCAGGTCTGCCAGGGTCTTGGCCGATCGTTTGACGACGTGACAGCCGCCGCCCTCACGCCGGAAGCCGAGGCTGGCTACCGCGCGAATACCGAAGCAGCCAAGGCCGCTGGCGTTTTTGGTGCGCCCTCGTTCGTGGTTGGTGACGAGCTGTTCTGGGGGGATGATCGGCTAGAGGATGCCATTGCCTTTTCCCGGCGTTGAGGGCTCCACCGATGTTCTGAAAGCATTGGAACCACAGCCACTGGCATGTCATACCCGGGGTCATGAGCTACGCCGTGACCCCACCCCCAATTTCCGCCCTGCCAATTCTCGGCAGCAACCAGCTCTTTCCAATCCATCGCGCCTTTTGCGTGGGACGCAACTACGCTGCGCACGCGGCCGAAATGGGCAACGTCGTTGATCGGGAAGCACCCTTCTATTTCCTCAAATCGCCCCAGCACGTGGCCTTTGCAAACGGTAAAGATCCCGTGCCGGTGCCCCCACGCACTGACAATTATCATCACGAGATCGAGCTGGTTGCTGCTCTGGCAAAGGGCGGAAGCGGGATCAGCATCGATACGGCGCTTGACCATATCTTTGGTTACGCCGTCGGGCTGGACATGACCCGACGCGACTTGCAGCAGGACAGCAAAGACAAGCGCCGCAGTTGGGACACGGGCAAAGACTTCGAATTCAGCGGCCTGTGTTCGGCACTGTGCCAGCCCGGCGCGGGTGCTCGGCCAGATCAGGGCGCCATCAGCCTGCACGTAAACGGCGACCTGCGGCAGAGCGGCAACCTTGCCGACCAGGTCTGGTCGTTAGCGGAAATCATTGCTGACCTTTCCACGCTCTACACGCTAATGCCCGGGGATCTGATCTTCACCGGCACCCCCGCTGGTGTGGGGCCAGTTGTTGCGGGCGACGCACTCGTCGGGACCATTGAAGGGATCGGGACGCTCGAAGTACGCCTTATCTAACCACCGTCCAAAATACCAGAATGCGGTTGAGATGATCGCGGGAAGTGACTAAGCCCAAGGCTCGACGCGAAAAATGATACTTAATTCGAAAAGTCCGGATCCATGAACATTTACCACAAGACCGCCGCTACAGCCCGCGGAGGCCGCTCGGGCAGCACGAGTCTCGATAACGGCACCTTTTCCATCGACACAGTTCTACCAGGTGCCAAAAAAGAGGGCCTGACCCCCGAAGAGCTGTTTACGCTCGGCTATGCCGCTTGCTTTGATAACGCGATGAAGGAAGCTGCAAAGTTCAAGGAAATCGAACTTGGTGACGACTGGCACACACAAATTGCCGTTGGGCTAGGAAACTCCGACGACAACAAGCGGTTGCGTTTTGACGTGGACATCACCGCGATGCTGCCAGGCATGGATCAAGAAACAGCAGATCGGCTGATGGCGACAACCCACAAACTCTGTCCCTTCTCCAACTCTCTGAGTGAGACGATCAGCGTCCGACTGAAGGCTAAAACCACCCTCGACTAAAGCCCAGCAACGCTGGTTCCATCCGTGCCGTAAAGATCTAAAAGTGGCCCCGTTTCAAAGCGAGACCGGGGCCAGCTCAGTCTATGGCAAAGTGCTGCTCTCCGCTGATCTCGCTGTGCTGGTTCACGACTTGGCAGCAGCGCGGGTGCCGGCAGCAGTGGAATTGTTTGAAACATCGTGTTCCTGTTCATTTGATAGATATTAGCTACTATTTCTAATTATCGCCTGCAGAGCCGGCCTTATGATAGAATATCGGTTCAGAGTTTGAAGCAAACCACCGGAAGATAGTGCGGTGACATGTCAAATTTTCTGGCGCATGGCAAAAGCAGCGATCCTCGGATTGATGGTATCGGTATGGCCGGCGCTGGCCTCAGCACAGCATCTACAGATGCGAATGACCCCCGGAGATGCCCGGCATTTGCTCGAACGCGCTGGGCTGGGCGCGCATCCCGATGAAATAAATGCGCTGTTGGGTCTATCCCGGGCGCAGGCTATCGACGCCATGGTCGACCAGCTTGATGTCTCTGCACCTTTCAACGAACCCCCGATCAGCCTCAGCGACGGTGAGCATGTCCACTACTGGATGTTAAACGACTACGAGGAACAGGACAGACAAGCTTTCCGGGTCGAGCGCGACAAGGAGATGGGTGAGCTTCGCCGATGGTGGATCCGGGAGATGCTGTCAACGTCGTCCCCAGCCGGAGAGCGACTGCTGCTCATCTGGTCCAACCACTTTGTATCCGCCTATGGCAGTCTGAATGAGGAGGTCCACGCACTCTACAATCAGCACATGATGCTACGGGAGAAGGGACACGGCCGTTTCAGAGACCTGCTTCGGGCCGTTGTTCGTGATGCGGCCATGCTGAACTATCTCGACAACAACAATAGCCGCGAGGAACAGCCAAACGAGAACCTCGCCCGAGAATTACTGGAGCTGTTTGTCCTCGGCGAAGGCCAGTACACCGAAATGGACGTCAAGGAAGTCGCCCGTGCTTTGACCGGTTACTCCTATAATGATCTGCGGGATTTTGAATTTCAGTTCCAGCCCTGGGATCACGATGAGGGCTCGAAGCGGATACTCGGCAAGATCGGACGCTTCGATGCCGATGACGTAATCGATATCCTGCTGGAGACCGATGCGGCGGCTGCGTTTATCGTAGGAACCTTCTGGCAAGCGTATATTTCCGAATTCGAAAAAGATCCAGCAGCCATCGAAGCGCTTGCGACAGACTGGCGCAAGACCGACTATGACATCAGTGCGCTCGTGCGAATTATGCTTTCGTCAGAGGAGTTCTGGGATCCCCGTTATCGCGGCACTATCGTCAAATCGCCGGTTGACCTGATGATCGGAACACTTCGCAGCGGCGGGCGACTGCCCCAGTGGTGGCCCACGTTGAGCGTACAGCTTGAAAGTCTTGGCCAGCACTTGTTCGAAGCACCTAACGTCGCGGGCTGGCCTGGCGGGGCTGACTGGATCACGCCCGCGCGACTGCTGAGCCGTAACGAAGCACTGCAACAGCTTGCTGCACTTTACGACGGGCCGGCCCCTTCGGCCGCATCGGATCCGGCGGGCACCCCAGACGGACTTGCCGCGGACGGGATGATGACTCCGTTGGCAGGAATGCCGCTCAGCTTGCGATACGGTGCGGAGGACTTCGAAGGCCCACCAACTATTGTGATCCGAGGCTACAAGACCAGAGAAGATGGCAGAGACATCCCAATCTGGCGATCAGAGGTATTTGAGGCCTCGGGTGGTATCGACACCGGCCGACTGGGCCGGATCGATAGCCTCGCGGACCTAAACTGGCAGGTCGATACGCTGGTATACCCCGAAGACCTCGACCCTCCTGACTGGTTCAGCGTCGGGTTCTACAATGATCATTGCTGCGGCCCAGGCGGAAGCTCCGGGGGCGACCGGAACCTGTTTATCGACTGGCTACGCTTCGACGATCAACTCTACCTTGCCAGCGATGGACTGCAGAAACCCGGCTGTCGAGGGTCGAACAATGACGACCCACCGGGCAATTTTTACTGCTCCGGTGAACTGCAACTGCGCGTTGCCCAGACGCTCGAACCTGAGCCTATGGGCGGTTCAGGCGAAGATCTGGCGACTTCGGCGCTGAACCCAGACCGACAGGACCGCCTCGTCATTGGACGCGTTGCTTTTGACTGGGGGCGCGCGCTGGACCGTACGCGCAGTTGGAACAGCCTGTCGATCTCGCTCATGGACGTACGCATGAACCATCTGCACTACGATGCACTGCGGCTTGAACTGGTGGAACACCGTCGCAATGGTCGTCGCGAACTGCTGCTCGACATTCGTGAAAGTAATTGCAGGCCTGACTGTTTTTACGGGCAATGGCCATCTACCACCTTCAAGGAATTCAATTCAGGCGAAAAACGTGTCGAATATCTGCTCTGGCCTGGCGGTGACGTGGACCAGCGTGGACAGTACGATCAACTCGACGAGGACCACCGTAAGCTGGTGCACGGGCTATGGTCCGCCATGCCTACACTGTTCGACACCATGAAAGACGGCAGGAACTGGCGTCGGCGCGGGCAGGACCGGGTCGGCAGCAGCTGGGATCCTATCCTTGCCAAGATCACTGATGCCCTGCCGCGCACACGCTATTCAAAGGAACTTAGTAACCCCGTTCCGCTGATAGAGCCCATGGCTCAGAATAGCGGTTCGATGATGTCAGCGATGATGTCGCAAGAAGCGTCGGGAGCGGTTATGCTGCTTGGCATGCCCGATGAACGGGTCGAGTGGCTAGGCAGCGCGTCCGGGGCTGAACGCTTCGAGGGAGACGCACTGGTAGAAATCACCCTCGCCGGGCGACCATCGCGGCCGCTGAGCTCCGGTTTCGGTTTCAGCGACCTGATCATCGACCCGGTTTATCAACTCAAGTAAGTGGAAAATCACGGTATGGATCGCCGCAAAGTTCTGAGTTCTCTGGTCGCTGGTCTTAGCCTGCCGTTAGCCCCGATCGAGCTGGCGCAGGCGGCCGGGCGCTCAGGCCGGCGCCTCATCCTTGTCGAATTGTCCGGCGCTAACGACGGCCTGAACACCGTAGTACCCTGGGCCAACGACCGCTATCGCGCGATCCGCCCCTCGGTGGCGCTTGACCGCGGGGATCTGATAACGCTTGACGACCAATTGGGGCTCAACAATGCACTGGCGGACCTTGGTCCGGCCTGGCAGGCAGGAGAATTGGCTGTGCTTCAAGGGCTGGGCTACCCTGAGCAGAACCGCTCCCACTTCAAGTCCATAGCGCTTTGGGAAACCGGTGGTGACGGCAACCGTGCAGGCCGCAGTGGCTGGCTCACCGAAGACGTGGAGACCATGGGTAATGGCTTCGATGCGCATGGGATCAGCCTCGATGGCGGCATGGGTATCTTCGCTTCATCGAGCGGGTTGTGGCTGTCCTTCACCTCGCTGCATCATCTACAGACACTTTCTGCAACCAACGCGGGTCTGGGCGGCTTAACCACCGACAGTGCCAACCCCGCCCTCTCAATGTTGCTCGACCGGGGCAACGCGCTCGACAGCGCCATGGGACAAATCAGCACCAAGATCAAGCAGACTGGGATGGCCCGTCACGTGCGCATCGACGGCGGCGAATTGGGACGACAAGCGGCCCTCGCTGCGACCCTAATTCGGGCAGGGGTGGATGCACCGGTGCTCAAGATGAAAATCGGCGGCTTTGATACGCATGAAAATCAGCGCGGTGATCATGAGCGACTGCTACGTGATCTGGGACGGTCGCTGGCGGGCCTTCGGGCGGCGCTGAAGCAATCGGGGCACTGGGACCAGACGCTGATCCTGACCTATAGCGAGTTTGGTCGGCGAGCGACGGAGAACTATTCCAACGGCACTGACCATGGTACGGCGGCGCCGCACTTGCTTCTCGGCGGCGGGGTTCGCGGGGGGCTGTTTGGGCGACACCCGGATCTGGAAGACCTCGAAGATGGCGATTTGAAATACACGTTGGACTATCGCGCGGTTTATCAGCGTCTGCTCGCCGGTTGGTTTGGGTTGTCGGACAACCGTTTTAGCGGCTTTGACGATGCAAGCCTCGACGGTGTTCTGATCTAGGCTAACTCACCTCGTCTTTGGCCTCGCCGATCATACAATCCGGCTGAGAAGCTGTTTCAGCAGCTGCGTCTCATTTGCTGAAATTGGTGCAAGCAGGTCGCCAATTACATCGGCCACCGCTTCAAGCAGCTCTTCAACCACCTGCTCTCCCTCGGCGGTCAGCGAGACCATGACAACCCTGCCGTCACTGGTCGAATTTTCCCGCCTGACCAATCCCTTGCCTTCGAGCCCCTGGATCATGCGCGTCATTTGCGACTTATCGCGAACCATCCGCCTGCTCAGTTCATTCTGACTGACCTGGCCTGCATCAGCCAGCGTCATGAGCAGCATTCCGCCACCAGGACCTACGCTTTTTCGATCAAAGTCCCCGGCTTTTTGCTGCAACCCGAAGTGGATCGATCGCATGAAACGATCGAACATCAGTGCCAAGTCTGTATCCCGTGTCTTTTTCATGTGGTTGATTTTATCAACTTTCTATCTTAGTGGACTTAGTCAACGTATTTCAACTGTCCCGCGGGGACAATGGCAAGGAAATTCACGATGAGTTCTGTTCAGAAAAATACGCTCCGCGTGGCGGCAATCCGTTGGCTCCTGTGGGGGCTGGTCCACGTGCTCGCCGGGGTAATGGTGTTGATGAACGACGCCACTGGAGGCCTACAGGCCGTTGCCGATGGCGTTAATCCTGCGGCGCTGGCAGCAGACTACCACGGAGCCGTCGAGGGCGTCCTCAATCAGCATGGTTGGAACCTGGGCTGGTTCGGAGTGGCCACGATCATCGGTGCTGCGATGATCTGGCATCAGAACCGGACTGCAATCTGGGTCACTAGCATGGTAGGTGGCCTCGCCGATATTGGGTATCTGCTGTTTCTGGACTTCGCTGGCTATGTGAACTTCGTACCCGGCACCGTCATGACATTCATTTCCGGCGCAGCCGTACTTCTGAGTTTCTGGGTGTGGTTCTCAACGCGAAGCCAGGGCAAAGTGGCCTGATTCCCTGCCTGAGTCCCTGCCTGCGTCCCTGCGCCTCAGTGACCCAAACCAAGGAGGAAATCGCGCAGGCAGGTACCGGTCTGAGCGCCGCCTTCGAGCAGGATCGAGTGCTTCAGCGAAGGCAACACCCGCAGTGTGGCGAAAGGCATGGCCTCGGCAATCAATTGGTTTAACCGTGGGGGACAGCCGCCGTCATTCTCCCCTGTCAGCACCAGTGACCGCGCTGTGATTTCATGCAGCCAGGGGGCCATCTCAGTCTCGGCGTAGATATCGAAGACATTCAGGAACACCTCTGGGTCAGTGCCGATCACCTGCGCCATACGGGCCTCAACCACTTCGGGATGCTCGGCGATAAAGGCGTCCGTGAACCAACGGTTGGCCAGTGTGCTCAGCACCTCAGCAATCCCCTGCTGGCGCATCGCGGAGACAACTGCCCTAACATTGATGCTATCTTGTTCCGTGCGGAAGGCAGCGGTGGACAGCAGCCCCAGGGACAGCACCCGATCGGGAAAGGCGCGGGCATAGGCCGGCGCGATCATCCCCCCCAGCGAATGCCCGGCGATATGTGCTGCCTCCACCCCGACTTCTGCCCGCACTTGTTCGAGGTCGGCGACCAGCGCGTCAAGACCAAAACGCCCGTCCGGTTGAGGCGAGTTACCGTGCCCGCGCAAATCGTAGGCGATGACGGTAAAGTGTGCTTCCAACAGCGGAAGAGCCGTCGCCCAAGTAGCCCGCGAGGCCCCGATGCCATGGATCAGGATCAAGGGCGGCCCTTCACCCGATACTGAGTACGCGCAAGACAGCGGCTGAGTCATGAAGGCCTCTCTGATTGACGTGTTTCGATAATGAGACCGGCCAAAGTATCGCGTCAGCGAACAGCCTGCAGGCTTGGTCTTCCGCCCTCGCGCAGGAACGCGTCTCGGACACGGGCCGGACGGTCGGTGAAGTGCGGCATCACCTCTTCAGCAAAGCACTGAATGGCCTCCAGCGTGTCTGAAGACTCAAGGCCAAAATTGAAATTCAGGATCACTCGATCGATACCCAGGTCCGCATATCGCCCCAGCCGATCAACCATCTCAGTGGGGCGGCAGATCAGCAGGCTCTTTTCCAATTCCTCGGCTGATTGAGCGCGCGGGATTTGCCGGATCATCCCCGCGTCGACAAGACCGGGGCCAAGATAAATGTTGTCGAACCGGCAATAGTAGTCATAGGCCGCTCGGTTTTTTCGTGTGCGCTCAGCTTCAGAGGTTGCGACGTGCGCTACGCGCGACAGCGACAGCGTCAGCGCATCGCCCTCATTATTCATGTCGGCCTTGGCACGGTTGAAGGCATCAACCTGGTCCACCAACAGCTGGTGATTCCCCGACAACGGCGTCGTCTGGATGTGGAACCCACGGCGGGTACAGGCGT
This sequence comes from Rhodospirillaceae bacterium, assembly GCA_002700865.1. Lineage (GTDB taxonomy): Bacteria > Pseudomonadota > Alphaproteobacteria > UBA7985 > UBA7985 > UBA7985. The sequence goes on along the minus strand of PAFB01000149.1, from coordinate 29,767 downwards.
AAATGCCCTCGGGGTTCATCACCGCCATCATCATGGGCGGGCCACCCGGACGAACCGGACGCGGCATGATGGTCAGCGCGTCAAACTGGTAGAATTTTCCATCCCAGCTCACTTCTTCTTCCCGCAACAGCGCCTGCAGCACATCGAGGCTTTCGTCGAAGCGCTCGCGGGTCTCCTCCATCGGCACGCCGAGGCGCTCCATCTCAAACTTAAAGGCACCGCGACCAACCCCGAGGAACAGCCGTCCGTCACAGAAGATGTCAGCGACGACGACCTCGCCGGCATAGGTCCGCATGTCGTGCAGCGGCAACACAACCACACTGGTCAGGATTTTGATCTGGCGGGTGTGGGCGGCGATCTTCACGGCAAAAGTGAGCGGCGCCGGCATCATCAGGCAGTTGACCAGGTGGTGTTCGGTCACTGACACGGCATCGAAGCCGAGGTCATCGGCACGCTTTGCTTGTTCCAGCATGTCCCGATAGACCCGATCACCGCCGTAGGCCTTATCTGGGTAATCAGACGACAACTGTACGCTGAATTCCATCTTTACCTGCTCCTCATGAACATGCTTTGGGTTGGTAGACGGTAGACCAGTGTCGTCTCTGCGGTCTGCCCGTTCGCGCCACGGCTGGAGGACAATTTGACGCACCCCTTCACCTGAACCAAACCCAATTATCCTCGCAGACCCATACCTGCGCTTATTTTTCTACGTGACCCAAGAACCAACATTATCCCAAAACCGGGTAAAGTGAGAACAGGAAATCAGGGTTCAGCCCCATTGAGCCACTTTTCTTTACCTATCGTAGCCTCCACAACAGGCTGTTCGTTTTAGGTAGAATAAAATTAATTAAATAATATTTTTTGGGGCAAAGCGTGACCAACAACTCCGACACGCCAATCGACGGCTCGAATAAGCTGTTCGACAATAATCTGCTAGAAGGGCGGCACGTGCCAAGTCCGGGGCTATGGGATGAGATGCGCAGCTTTCTCGCAATTGCTCGGGCCGGCAGCCTACTCGGCGCCACAGAAACGTTGGGCATATCTCAACCAACGCTTTCACGCCGCTTGATGACGCTGGAAGACCGCCTCGGGCAGCTGGTGATACGCAAGCCCCATGGGGTCGAACTGACCACCAAGGGGCGAGAGGTTGCGGAACGCATCGCGAAAATCGATCTAGAATTCTCTGACTTGTTTACCGCCTCGTCTGCGGCGACGTACCGATCCGTGGTCAAGGTCGCGGCAACGGACGGATTGGCGGCATTCTGGCTGGCGCCACATATTCCTGGGCTTCTGCAACAAGGGATCCAAGTTAGCCTTGAAATCATCTCGCTGCAGAACATCCCCAACTTGAAAAAGAACGAAGTGGACATCATCGTCGCTTTTCCAGTGCCGGTGCAAGACGATTTCATCGTTGAGGATCTGGGCCATCTGCACCTGACAACCTTTGCCTCGCTTGAATATATCAAACGCTTTGGCACCCCGACGCGCGACAATCTCAGCGACCACCGCTTTGTCGGGAATCGTCAATATCTCTCCAGTAGTGATTTCTGGCGAGACTGGGTGGATGTAACCAAGGAAGCCCAATACATCGCCGGAACCGATATGAACGTGACCTATGCGACCATGATTAAGTCCGGCCTCGGTCTCGGGCTGCTGGGCAACTATATGAACATGGACCCCTACCTGATCCATGTCGATCTGGGGGTTAACATTGGTCACGGGATCCGGATGTTCAGCCTCGAGCAGAAACGCAACTACCCAGAAATTGCGGCTACCAAGCAGTGGATCCGCGGTATTTTTCGGGGCAACCCCTGGTTCTTGAGCGAAATGATCGTGAACGACGAGGTCAGTGATTATGACCAACGGGTGCGATGGCTCATGAACCACTACTCGACCTGAGAGACATCCATTCGGTTGCGCAGACGTAGCATTCGAGTCTGCTGTTGCAGGATGTCGTAGGGGTGCGCACTGGACACCCCTTCGAACATCTGACGCTTGGCCTCTGCCACCCGCGAGAGCGCATCCGCAGCCAGGTCAAGGGCGTGGATGAACTCGAATTCAGCCTCCGGCTCGTCGGCGCTCATTTTTACTTCTGCCGACATCAGCACATCGAGCATCAAAGCAAGCAACTCAGCCTTATCAATGTCGGACGAAACCGATTTAAGGTTGCGGAGCGTCATGCGCATGACGCTCCGCAACCTTAAATCGGTTTCGTCCGACATTGATAAGGCTGAGTTGCTTGCTTTGATGCTCGATGTGCTGATGTCGGCAGAAGTAAAAATGAGCGCCGACGAGCCGGAGGCTGAATTCGAGTTCATCCACGCCCTTGACCTGGCTGCGGATGCGCTCTCGCGGGTGGCAGAGGCCAAGCGTCAGATGTTCGAAGGGGTGTCCAGTGCGCACCCCTACGACATCCTGCAACAGCAGACTCGAATGCTACGTCTGCGCAACCGAATGGATGTCTCTCAGGTCGAGTAGTGGTTCATGAGCCATCGCACCCGTTGGTCATAATCACTGACCTCGTCGTTCACGATCATTTCGCTCAAGAACCAGGGGTTGCCCCGAAAAATACCGCGGATCCACTGCTTGGTAGCCGCAATTTCTGGGTAGTTGCGTTTCTGCTCGAGGCTGAACATCCGGATCCCGTGACCAATGTTAACCCCCAGATCGACATGGATCAGGTAGGGGTCCATGTTCATATAGTTGCCCAGCAGCCCGAGACCGAGGCCGGACTTAATCATGGTCGCATAGGTCACGTTCATATCGGTTCCGGCGATGTATTGGGCTTCCTTGGTTACATCCACCCAGTCTCGCCAGAAATCACTACTGGAGAGATATTGACGATTCCCGACAAAGCGGTGGTCGCTGAGATTGTCGCGCGTCGGGGTGCCAAAGCGTTTGATATATTCAAGCGAGGCAAAGGTTGTCAGGTGCAGATGGCCCAGATCCTCAACGATGAAATCGTCTTGCACCGGCACTGGAAAAGCGACGATGATGTCCACTTCGTTCTTTTTCAAGTTGGGGATGTTCTGCAGCGAGATGATTTCAAGGCTAACTTGGATCCCTTGTTGCAGAAGCCCAGGAATATGTGGCGCCAGCCAGAATGCCGCCAATCCGTCCGTTGCCGCGACCTTGACCACGGATCGGTACGTCGCCGCAGACGAGGCGGTAAACAAGTCAGAGAATTCTAGATCGATTTTCGCGATGCGTTCCGCAACCTCTCGCCCCTTGGTGGTCAGTTCGACCCCATGGGGCTTGCGTATCACCAGCTGCCCGAGGCGGTCTTCCAGCGTCATCAAGCGGCGTGAAAGCGTTGGTTGAGATATGCCCAACGTTTCTGTGGCGCCGAGTAGGCTGCCGGCCCGAGCAATTGCGAGAAAGCTGCGCATCTCATCCCATAGCCCCGGACTTGGCACGTGCCGCCCTTCTAGCAGATTATTGTCGAACAGCTTATTCGAGCCGTCGATTGGCGTGTCGGAGTTGTTGGTCACGCTTTGCCCCAAAAAATATTATTTAATTAATTTTATTCTACCTAAAACGAACAGCCTGTTGTGGAGGCTACGATAGGTAAAGAAAAGTGGCTCAATGGGGCTGAACCCTGATTTCCTGTTCTCACTTTACCCGGTTTTGGGATAATGTTGGTTCTTGGGTCACGTAGAAAAATAAGCGCAGGTATGGGTCTGCGAGGATAATTGGGTTTGGTTCAGGTGAAGGGGTGCGTCAAATTGTCCTCCAGCCGTGGCGCGAACGGGCAGACCGCAGAGACGACACTGGTCTACCGTCTACCAACCCAAAGCATGTTCATGAGGAGCAGGTAAAGATGGAATTCAGCGTACAGTTGTCGTCTGATTACCCAGATAAGGCCTACGGCGGTGATCGGGTCTATCGGGACATGCTGGAACAAGCAAAGCGTGCCGATGACCTCGGCTTCGATGCCGTGTCAGTGACCGAACACCACCTGGTCAACTGCCTGATGATGCCGGCGCCGCTCACTTTTGCCGTGAAGATCGCCGCCCACACCCGCCAGATCAAAATCCTGACCAGTGTGGTTGTGTTGCCGCTGCACGACATGCGGACCTATGCCGGCGAGGTCGTCGTCGCTGACATCTTCTGTGACGGACGGCTGTTCCTCGGGGTTGGTCGCGGTGCCTTTAAGTTTGAGATGGAGCGCCTCGGCGTGCCGATGGAGGAGACCCGCGAGCGCTTCGACGAAAGCCTCGATGTGCTGCAGGCGCTGTTGCGGGAAGAAGAAGTGAGCTGGGATGGAAAATTCTACCAGTTTGACGCGCTGACCATCATGCCGCGTCCGGTTCGTCCGGGTGGCCCGCCCATGATGATGGCGGTGATGAACCCCGAGGGCATTTACGCCTGTACCCGCCGTGGGTTCCACATCCAGACGACGCCGTTGTCGGGGAATCACCAGCTGTTGGTGGACCAGGTTGATGCCTTCAACCGTGCCAAGGCCGACATGAATAATGAGGGCGATGCGCTGACGCTGTCGCTGTCGCGCGTAGCGCACGTCGCAACCTCTGAAGCTGAGCGCACACGAAAAAACCGAGCGGCCTATGACTACTATTGCCGGTTCGACAACATTTATCTTGGCCCCGGTCTTGTCGACGCGGGGATGATCCGGCAAATCCCGCGCGCTCAATCAGCCGAGGAATTGGAAAAGAGCCTGCTGATCTGCCGCCCCACTGAGATGGTTGATCGGCTGGGGCGATATGCGGACCTGGGTATCGATCGAGTGATCCTGAATTTCAATTTTGGCCTTGAGTCTTCAGACACGCTGGAGGCCATTCAGTGCTTTGCTGAAGAGGTGATGCCGCACTTCACCGACCGTCCGGCCCGTGTCCGAGACGCGTTCCTGCGCGAGGGCGGAAGACCAAGCCTGCAGGCTGTTCGCTGACGCGATACTTTGGCCGGTCTCATTATCGAAACACGTCAATCAGAGAGGCCTTCATGACTCAGCCGCTGTCTTGCGCGTACTCAGTATCGGGTGAAGGGCCGCCCTTGATCCTGATCCATGGCATCGGGGCCTCGCGGGCTACTTGGGCGACGGCTCTTCCGCTGTTGGAAGCACACTTTACCGTCATCGCCTACGATTTGCGCGGGCACGGTAACTCGCCTCAACCGGACGGGCGTTTTGGTCTTGACGCGCTGGTCGCCGACCTCGAACAAGTGCGGGCAGAAGTCGGGGTGGAGGCAGCACATATCGCCGGGCATTCGCTGGGGGGGATGATCGCGCCGGCCTATGCCCGCGCCTTTCCCGATCGGGTGCTGTCCCTGGGGCTGCTGTCCACCGCTGCCTTCCGCACGGAACAAGATAGCATCAATGTTAGGGCAGTTGTCTCCGCGATGCGCCAGCAGGGGATTGCTGAGGTGCTGAGCACACTGGCCAACCGTTGGTTCACGGACGCCTTTATCGCCGAGCATCCCGAAGTGGTTGAGGCCCGTATGGCGCAGGTGATCGGCACTGACCCAGAGGTGTTCCTGAATGTCTTCGATATCTACGCCGAGACTGAGATGGCCCCCTGGCTGCATGAAATCACAGCGCGGTCACTGGTGCTGACAGGGGAGAATGACGGCGGCTGTCCCCCACGGTTAAACCAATTGATTGCCGAGGCCATGCCTTTCGCCACACTGCGGGTGTTGCCTTCGCTGAAGCACTCGATCCTGCTCGAAGGCGGCGCTCAGACCGGTACCTGCCTGCGCGATTTCCTCCTTGGTTTGGGTCACTGAGGCGCAGGGACGCAGGCAGGGACTCAGGCAGGGAATCAGGCCACTTTGCCCTGGCTTCGCGTTGAGAACCACACCCAGAAACTCAGAAGTACGGCTGCGCCGGAAATGAATGTCATGACGGTGCCGGGTACGAAGTTCACATAGCCAGCGAAGTCCAGAAACAGCAGATACCCAATATCGGCGAGGCCACCTACCATGCTAGTGACCCAGATTGCAGTCCGGTTCTGATGCCAGATCATCGCAGCACCGATGATCGTGGCCACTCCGAACCAGCCCAGGTTCCAACCATGCTGATTGAGGACGCCCTCGACGGCTCCGTGGTAGTCTGCTGCCAGCGCCGCAGGATTAACGCCATCGGCAACGGCCTGTAGGCCTCCAGTGGCGTCGTTCATCAACACCATTACCCCGGCGAGCACGTGGACCAGCCCCCACAGGAGCCAACGGATTGCCGCCACGCGGAGCGTATTTTTCTGAACAGAACTCATCGTGAATTTCCTTGCCATTGTCCCCGCGGGACAGTTGAAATACGTTGACTAAGTCCACTAAGATAGAAAGTTGATAAAATCAACCACATGAAAAAGACACGGGATACAGACTTGGCACTGATGTTCGATCGTTTCATGCGATCGATCCACTTCGGGTTGCAGCAAAAAGCCGGGGACTTTGATCGAAAAAGCGTAGGTCCTGGTGGCGGAATGCTGCTCATGACGCTGGCTGATGCAGGCCAGGTCAGTCAGAATGAACTGAGCAGGCGGATGGTTCGCGATAAGTCGCAAATGACGCGCATGATCCAGGGGCTCGAAGGCAAGGGATTGGTCAGGCGGGAAAATTCGACCAGTGACGGCAGGGTTGTCATGGTCTCGCTGACCGCCGAGGGAGAGCAGGTGGTTGAAGAGCTGCTTGAAGCGGTGGCCGATGTAATTGGCGACCTGCTTGCACCAATTTCAGCAAATGAGACGCAGCTGCTGAAACAGCTTCTCAGCCGGATTGTATGATCGGCGAGGCCAAAGACGAGGTGAGTTAGCCTAGATCAGAACACCGTCGAGGCTTGCATCGTCAAAGCCGCTAAAACGGTTGTCCGACAACCCAAACCAACCGGCGAGCAGACGCTGATAAACCGCGCGATAGTCCAACGTGTATTTCAAATCGCCATCTTCGAGGTCTTCCAGATCCGGGTGTCGCCCAAACAGCCCCCCGCGAACCCCGCCGCCGAGAAGCAAGTGCGGCGCCGCCGTACCATGGTCAGTGCCGTTGGAATAGTTCTCCGTCGCTCGCCGACCAAACTCGCTATAGGTCAGGATCAGCGTCTGGTCCCAGTGCCCCGATTGCTTCAGCGCCGCCCGAAGGCCCGCCAGCGACCGTCCCAGATCACGTAGCAGTCGCTCATGATCACCGCGCTGATTTTCATGCGTATCAAAGCCGCCGATTTTCATCTTGAGCACCGGTGCATCCACCCCTGCCCGAATTAGGGTCGCAGCGAGGGCCGCTTGTCGTCCCAATTCGCCGCCGTCGATGCGCACGTGACGGGCCATCCCAGTCTGCTTGATCTTGGTGCTGATTTGTCCCATGGCGCTGTCGAGCGCGTTGCCCCGGTCGAGCAACATTGAGAGGGCGGGGTTGGCACTGTCGGTGGTTAAGCCGCCCAGACCCGCGTTGGTTGCAGAAAGTGTCTGTAGATGATGCAGCGAGGTGAAGGACAGCCACAACCCGCTCGATGAAGCGAAGATACCCATGCCGCCATCGAGGCTGATCCCATGCGCATCGAAGCCATTACCCATGGTCTCCACGTCTTCGGTGAGCCAGCCACTGCGGCCTGCACGGTTGCCGTCACCACCGGTTTCCCAAAGCGCTATGGACTTGAAGTGGGAGCGGTTCTGCTCAGGGTAGCCCAGCCCTTGAAGCACAGCCAATTCTCCTGCCTGCCAGGCCGGACCAAGGTCCGCCAGTGCATTGTTGAGCCCCAATTGGTCGTCAAGCGTTATCAGATCCCCGCGGTCAAGCGCCACCGAGGGGCGGATCGCGCGATAGCGGTCGTTGGCCCAGGGTACTACGGTGTTCAGGCCGTCGTTAGCGCCGGACAATTCGACAAGGATGAGGCGCCGGCCTGAGCGCCCGGCCGCCTGCGCCAGCTCGATCGGGGCTAACGGCAGGCTAAGACCAGCGACCAGAGAACTCAGAACTTTGCGGCGATCCATACCGTGATTTTCCACTTACTTGAGTTGATAAACCGGGTCGATGATCAGGTCGCTGAAACCGAAACCGGAGCTCAGCGGCCGCGATGGTCGCCCGGCGAGGGTGATTTCTACCAGTGCGTCTCCCTCGAAGCGTTCAGCCCCGGACGCGCTGCCTAGCCACTCGACCCGTTCATCGGGCATGCCAAGCAGCATAACCGCTCCCGACGCTTCTTGCGACATCATCGCTGACATCATCGAACCGCTATTCTGAGCCATGGGCTCTATCAGCGGAACGGGGTTACTAAGTTCCTTTGAATAGCGTGTGCGCGGCAGGGCATCAGTGATCTTGGCAAGGATAGGATCCCAGCTGCTGCCGACCCGGTCCTGCCCGCGCCGACGCCAGTTCCTGCCGTCTTTCATGGTGTCGAACAGTGTAGGCATGGCGGACCATAGCCCGTGCACCAGCTTACGGTGGTCCTCGTCGAGTTGATCGTACTGTCCACGCTGGTCCACGTCACCGCCAGGCCAGAGCAGATATTCGACACGTTTTTCGCCTGAATTGAATTCCTTGAAGGTGGTAGATGGCCATTGCCCGTAAAAACAGTCAGGCCTGCAATTACTTTCACGAATGTCGAGCAGCAGTTCGCGACGACCATTGCGACGGTGTTCCACCAGTTCAAGCCGCAGTGCATCGTAGTGCAGATGGTTCATGCGTACGTCCATGAGCGAGATCGACAGGCTGTTCCAACTGCGCGTACGGTCCAGCGCGCGCCCCCAGTCAAAAGCAACGCGTCCAATGACGAGGCGGTCCTGTCGGTCTGGGTTCAGCGCCGAAGTCGCCAGATCTTCGCCTGAACCGCCCATAGGCTCAGGTTCGAGCGTCTGGGCAACGCGCAGTTGCAGTTCACCGGAGCAGTAAAAATTGCCCGGTGGGTCGTCATTGTTCGACCCTCGACAGCCGGGTTTCTGCAGTCCATCGCTGGCAAGGTAGAGTTGATCGTCGAAGCGTAGCCAGTCGATAAACAGGTTCCGGTCGCCCCCGGAGCTTCCGCCTGGGCCGCAGCAATGATCATTGTAGAACCCGACGCTGAACCAGTCAGGAGGGTCGAGGTCTTCGGGGTATACCAGCGTATCGACCTGCCAGTTTAGGTCCGCGAGGCTATCGATCCGGCCCAGTCGGCCGGTGTCGATACCACCCGAGGCCTCAAATACCTCTGATCGCCAGATTGGGATGTCTCTGCCATCTTCTCTGGTCTTGTAGCCTCGGATCACAATAGTTGGTGGGCCTTCGAAGTCCTCCGCACCGTATCGCAAGCTGAGCGGCATTCCTGCCAACGGAGTCATCATCCCGTCCGCGGCAAGTCCGTCTGGGGTGCCCGCCGGATCCGATGCGGCCGAAGGGGCCGGCCCGTCGTAAAGTGCAGCAAGCTGTTGCAGTGCTTCGTTACGGCTCAGCAGTCGCGCGGGCGTGATCCAGTCAGCCCCGCCAGGCCAGCCCGCGACGTTAGGTGCTTCGAACAAGTGCTGGCCAAGACTTTCAAGCTGTACGCTCAACGTGGGCCACCACTGGGGCAGTCGCCCGCCGCTGCGAAGTGTTCCGATCATCAGGTCAACCGGCGATTTGACGATAGTGCCGCGATAACGGGGATCCCAGAACTCCTCTGACGAAAGCATAATTCGCACGAGCGCACTGATGTCATAGTCGGTCTTGCGCCAGTCTGTCGCAAGCGCTTCGATGGCTGCTGGATCTTTTTCGAATTCGGAAATATACGCTTGCCAGAAGGTTCCTACGATAAACGCAGCCGCCGCATCGGTCTCCAGCAGGATATCGATTACGTCATCGGCATCGAAGCGTCCGATCTTGCCGAGTATCCGCTTCGAGCCCTCATCGTGATCCCAGGGCTGGAACTGAAATTCAAAATCCCGCAGATCATTATAGGAGTAACCGGTCAAAGCACGGGCGACTTCCTTGACGTCCATTTCGGTGTACTGGCCTTCGCCGAGGACAAACAGCTCCAGTAATTCTCGGGCGAGGTTCTCGTTTGGCTGTTCCTCGCGGCTATTGTTGTTGTCGAGATAGTTCAGCATGGCCGCATCACGAACAACGGCCCGAAGCAGGTCTCTGAAACGGCCGTGTCCCTTCTCCCGTAGCATCATGTGCTGATTGTAGAGTGCGTGGACCTCCTCATTCAGACTGCCATAGGCGGATACAAAGTGGTTGGACCAGATGAGCAGCAGTCGCTCTCCGGCTGGGGACGACGTTGACAGCATCTCCCGGATCCACCATCGGCGAAGCTCACCCATCTCCTTGTCGCGCTCGACCCGGAAAGCTTGTCTGTCCTGTTCCTCGTAGTCGTTTAACATCCAGTAGTGGACATGCTCACCGTCGCTGAGGCTGATCGGGGGTTCGTTGAAAGGTGCAGAGACATCAAGCTGGTCGACCATGGCGTCGATAGCCTGCGCCCGGGATAGACCCAACAGCGCATTTATTTCATCGGGATGCGCGCCCAGCCCAGCGCGTTCGAGCAAATGCCGGGCATCTCCGGGGGTCATTCGCATCTGTAGATGCTGTGCTGAGGCCAGCGCCGGCCATACCGATACCATCAATCCGAGGATCGCTGCTTTTGCCATGCGCCAGAAAATTTGACATGTCACCGCACTATCTTCCGGTGGTTTGCTTCAAACTCTGAACCGATATTCTATCATAAGGCCGGCTCTGCAGGCGATAATTAGAAATAGTAGCTAATATCTATCAAATGAACAGGAACACGATGTTTCAAACAATTCCACTGCTGCCGGCACCCGCGCTGCTGCCAAGTCGTGAACCAGCACAGCGAGATCAGCGGAGAGCAGCACTTTGCCATAGACTGAGCTGGCCCCGGTCTCGCTTTGAAACGGGGCCACTTTTAGATCTTTACGGCACGGATGGAACCAGCGTTGCTGGGCTTTAGTCGAGGGTGGTTTTAGCCTTCAGTCGGACGCTGATCGTCTCACTCAGAGAGTTGGAGAAGGGACAGAGTTTGTGGGTTGTCGCCATCAGCCGATCTGCTGTTTCTTGATCCATGCCTGGCAGCATCGCGGTGATGTCCACGTCAAAACGCAACCGCTTGTTGTCGTCGGAGTTTCCTAGCCCAACGGCAATTTGTGTGTGCCAGTCGTCACCAAGTTCGATTTCCTTGAACTTTGCAGCTTCCTTCATCGCGTTATCAAAGCAAGCGGCATAGCCGAGCGTAAACAGCTCTTCGGGGGTCAGGCCCTCTTTTTTGGCACCTGGTAGAACTGTGTCGATGGAAAAGGTGCCGTTATCGAGACTCGTGCTGCCCGAGCGGCCTCCGCGGGCTGTAGCGGCGGTCTTGTGGTAAATGTTCATGGATCCGGACTTTTCGAATTAAGTATCATTTTTCGCGTCGAGCCTTGGGCTTAGTCACTTCCCGCGATCATCTCAACCGCATTCTGGTATTTTGGACGGTGGTTAGATAAGGCGTACTTCGAGCGTCCCGATCCCTTCAATGGTCCCGACGAGTGCGTCGCCCGCAACAACTGGCCCCACACCAGCGGGGGTGCCGGTGAAGATCAGATCCCCGGGCATTAGCGTGTAGAGCGTGGAAAGGTCAGCAATGATTTCCGCTAACGACCAGACCTGGTCGGCAAGGTTGCCGCTCTGCCGCAGGTCGCCGTTTACGTGCAGGCTGATGGCGCCCTGATCTGGCCGAGCACCCGCGCCGGGCTGGCACAGTGCCGAACACAGGCCGCTGAATTCGAAGTCTTTGCCCGTGTCCCAACTGCGGCGCTTGTCTTTGCTGTCCTGCTGCAAGTCGCGTCGGGTCATGTCCAGCCCGACGGCGTAACCAAAGATATGGTCAAGCGCCGTATCGATGCTGATCCCGCTTCCGCCCTTTGCCAGAGCAGCAACCAGCTCGATCTCGTGATGATAATTGTCAGTGCGTGGGGGCACCGGCACGGGATCTTTACCGTTTGCAAAGGCCACGTGCTGGGGCGATTTGAGGAAATAGAAGGGTGCTTCCCGATCAACGACGTTGCCCATTTCGGCCGCGTGCGCAGCGTAGTTGCGTCCCACGCAAAAGGCGCGATGGATTGGAAAGAGCTGGTTGCTGCCGAGAATTGGCAGGGCGGAAATTGGGGGTGGGGTCACGGCGTAGCTCATGACCCCGGGTATGACATGCCAGTGGCTGTGGTTCCAATGCTTTCAGAACATCGGTGGAGCCCTCAACGCCGGGAAAAGGCAATGGCATCCTCTAGCCGATCATCCCCCCAGAACAGCTCGTCACCAACCACGAACGAGGGCGCACCAAAAACGCCAGCGGCCTTGGCTGCTTCGGTATTCGCGCGGTAGCCAGCCTCGGCTTCCGGCGTGAGGGCGGCGGCTGTCACGTCGTCAAACGATCGGCCAAGACCCTGGCAGACCTGATGGATGTTTGCATCGCTACCGGCCTCTAACCCGTCGAGGAACCAGGCGCGATACGTGGCTTCGAAATAGTCGATGTACCAGCCCTGTTGCTCGGCGATAATGCCAACGTGGTTGGCGCGGTCAAAGTCCTGCAGCGGGTAGGGGGCGGGCACCTTCGGCGATGGCAAGCCGTAGCCCGCAGCCCGGCGTTCGATATCCCGCCACATGTAGCGGACCTTCGCCTCCTTTTCCGGCGGAAATGGAATGTTGTTCATCTCTCGCATGATGGCCCTGACACTGAACGGGCGGAATTCCACCGTGATACCTTCGCGATCGATCACGTCCCGCAGTCGAAGCGCGGTAAGAAATGTGTAGGTGCTGCCAATCGATAGGTAAGCGGTGATTTTCACAATGCGGCTCCACACTCATGCAAACATCAAAAGGCACTATACACTAATTCCCAAAGAGCACGCGAGGTTTCAGACGCATCCGGTGCTGAGCCGGACCGCAACGGAGCGGGTGGGTGTCATCGGATATTCCATGGGCGGCTATGGTGTTTTGGCGGCACAAGGTGGATTGCTTGCACCCGCAGCGCTGGGGAACGTGCCAAAGAGGTCTTCGCCGAGGAGCTCAGCGCCTACACAACAGCCTCCGCAGAGGCTCACCCTGCCCGCAGGGCGCCGATCAAGACCTCGTGTCTGAGCAAGGTGCAGCCTTGCCTCACCGTGTGAAGCGGCGGCATAAGCAATTCATGATGAACTGCTTGCACTTTCTCCTGCTCCTGCCCGGCCTTCGTACTGTGCTCATGGCGCTGATGTCGTTGATCTTCGCTGGCCTGGCATTGGCCGAGACTCAGGCGTTAGATGCGTCGCCAACGTCTATAGTCACGGAGCAGGCAGAAGCCCAGGGGGACGCGCTGTACGCGCTGCCTGATGGCTTTGTCGCCCGGAACCCTGATGGCGCGATCGTGGTCGAGGAATTCCTCGATTATTACTGTACCTTCTGCAAGGTATCGAGCCCCGAAGTCGACGCGCTCGCTGCCGAAGACACAGACATCCGATTGGTGATCCGCGAACTGCCTATCCTGACGCCGCAGTCGCTGCCGCTGGCGCAGATCGCCCTCGCAGCATCGTATCAGGGTTTATATCTGGAGGTTCATAAGGCGATGATGACCGCGCGAACGGTGCCGTCGCCCGAGGCTGCACTGTCCATTGTCGCGTCACTGGGGGGCGACCCAGATCAGATTCTTATCGACATGCAGCGCCCTGAAATCGGTCTGCACATCCGTCACAATTTGCAGCGTGCACTCGCTGGCGGCATTCGATCCACGCCCGGTTTCATTGTACAAGGCCTCCCCTTCGCCGGCTACATCGGAAAGGACGCAATGGCGGAACTGTTTGAGATGCTCAAGGAACCCACGAGCGCTGAAACCAAAAACTGAGCTTGTAGACGACCCACAAACCGTCTCCCTGAGGAGGCTTTCGTCGTTCTCGTGGTCTCTGGGGTCTCCGGGTGAGGTCAGCTGTTTTCTTCGAGCACATCGGTGATCTCGAAACGAGTCACGTCCACCAGTCCCAAATCTGAAATTCTCAGCTCCGGAATCACAACCAACGCCAGCAAAGAGTGCTGCATGAAGGCGTTGTTGAGGCTGCAACCACAGGCCGCCATAGCGTCGACCATAGCCTGCGCCTTTTCAGCAACCTCGTGCGCAGGCCGGTCGGACATCAGCCCCGCGATGGGCAGCTCGACCAGCGCGATTTCGGCGCCGTCTTTCCACACCGTGACCCCGCCGCCGACCTCACCCAGCCGGTTCGCCGCCGCCGCCATCATGTCCCGGTCAGTGCCGACAACAATCATATGGTGGCTGTCGTGGGCGACGGTCGACGCAATGGCCATGGAGCCCTGATAGCCGAAGCCGGAGACAAAGCCGTTGGTGAGCCCGCCAGTGGCGCGGTGGCGCTCGACCAGTGCGATCTGGCAGACCTCGCCGGTTGCCTGCACCCGACCCTCTGTGACGGGCAGTTCGAAGCTCAGCGCTCGTGTCGGTGCTTGATTTTCCACAACGCCAATTACCCGGGCGCGAACAGCATTGGCACCTGCGGGCGCGGCAATGCTGAAGTCTTTTGCTTGCAGGGTTTTGCCCAGTCGCACAGTCTCGCGTGCGCTTTGCGGCCAATCGTAGTGAGGACAGTCGACGAGCCGCTGGCCATCTGTAGCGACCCGGACGCCGCGGGCAAAAACGGTCTCGATGGGCAGGCTGTACAAGTCGCTGCTCAGGATCATATCGGCACGGCGGCCGGGTGCAATGCTGCCTAGTTCTCGCTCTAGCCCGAAATGGCCGGCGGTGTTGATCGTTGCCATTTGGAGCGCCACCAGCGGGTCGCAACCGCAGTCGATCGCATGACGCACCACCCGGTTCATATGGCCGTCGTTGACCAGTGTGCCTGAATGGCAGTCGTCGGTGCACAGGATGAAATTGCGCGGGTCCAGACCCTTTTCCGTGATCGCCGTGATCTGACTTTCGACATCGTACCAAGCCGAACCAAGCCGCAGCATGGCGCGCATCCCTTGCCGCACACGAGCAATCGCGTCGGCCTCTGCCGTACCTTCGTGATCGTCGGCCGGGCCACCAGCGACATAGGCGTGGAAGGCCGTTCCCAAATCTGGCGAGGCGTAGTGCCCGCCGACGGTCTTACCCGCGCGCATAGTTTCAGCTATTTCCGCGAGCATTTTCGGATCGCCGTTGATAACGCCGGGGAAGTTCATCATCTCCCCCAACCCGATGATTCCAGGCCAGGCCATGGCCTCGACTACGTCGGCTGGGCTGATTTCAAATCCCGTCGTCTCTAGCCCCGGGGCTGAGGGCGCGCAGGACGGCATCTGAGTAAAAACGTTCATGGGCTGCATCAAGGCTTCGTCGTGCATCATCCTCACGCCTTCCAGTCCCAGAACGTTGGCAATCTCATGCGGGTCAGTAAAAATGGTCGTGGTTCCGTGCGGCATGACGGCTGCGCAGAACTCCGCCGGGGTCAACATGCCGCTTTCAATATGCATGTGCCCGTCACAAAAACCTGGGATGATATAGCGTCCGTCGGCGTCGATCACCTCTGTCTCAGCACCGATGGTGTGCGCCGCGTCTAGGCCAACGTAGGCGAAGCGGCCAGCGGCAACCGCAACCTCCCAGCCGTCGAGCACTTCGCGGCTCTGCACGTTGACCACCTTGCCACCACGGATAACGCAGTCTGCAGGTTGGCGTCCGGCGGCGACGGAGACGAGGCGAGAAGCGCTTTCGGCCCAAGTCGAGAAGGGTGCAGCCGCGGTCCCTGAGGTGAAGGTGGTCATGCTTCGGGGTTCCCTGTTCCAGCGCGCCTCTACCGGGCGCGACCGCCAGCAGAATAGCCCTGCTCCACCTCCGCTGTCACGCCGCCGCCCAAGGCTACAACTTCGCCCAGGGTCATACGTGTCCGTACAGTTCGATTGCAGCGATTCCGGCGGCGATCACCACCGCACCCACGAAGCAGCCATCAGCCGATGGTCTGACCGCGCTTGTTCATGCGTTGAACGGCCGGGCTCTGTTCGACATGCCCGCCGTCGCTGCCGTCCTAGTTATCGCCCTTGGCCTTGGCCTTACGCGGATCAAAGAAGGGTCGTTCGACCACCTCGGCGGGGCAGTCGCCCTGCGCGCGCTGGACCCGCAGTTTAGTGCCCAAACCGGCGTGATCGGTGCTAACGAAGGCCAGTGCGATGTTTTGCTCCAACCGCGGGGAATACACAGCCGACGTAACCCGCCCCACGGTCCCGCCCGTGGTCGCGGTGACAGTCCAGAATGTTGTGTTCGGTCCGGTCAGGGGTTCGGCGTCGAGACGGAGCCCCACCTGCACGCGATCAACCCCGGCGTCACGGATTTTCAACAACGCCTCACGACCGATGAAGTCATGGCCACCGTCGAGTTCAACCAGCCGGTCCAGTCCCAGCTCGAAGGGGTTGACCGTGATATCGGCGTCGGCCTGGTAGGACAGCATTCCGCCTTCGATCCGCCGGATGGACGACGTGTGCCCGGGCTGCAGGCCGAAGGGCTGGCCCGCGGCCATGATCGCTTCCCACAGGGCGTCCCCCTGCGCGCTGTCCTGAAGATAGATTTCGTAACCCAGCTCGCTCGACCAACCGGTGCGGGAAACGACGACCGGAATGCCGTGAAGCTCCAATTCGCGCAGCCAGTAGTAGCGCAGGTCGCGGATGTCATCACCAAACAACGCAGCCATAATCTCTCCCGACTTCGGTCCCTGAAGTTGCAGGGGGGAGACGTCGGGCTCGTGGATATGGACGTCGAGGCCGCTGTTCACTGCCACCCCCTGCGCCCACAGCAGCACGTCGCTGTCGGCCAGTGACAGCCAGAATCGGTCCTCCGCCAGACGTAGCAGCACGGGGTCGTTGATCAGGCAGCCCGCGGCGTTGGTAATCAGCACGTACTTGCACTGGCCCACAGCAAGTTTGGATAGATCACGCGGGGTCAGCCGCTGGACAAAGGCGGCGGCGTCTGGGCCGCTGATCTCTACCTGCCGCTCGACCGCTACGTCGCAGAGGATGGCGTCGTTTATCAGGTTCCAGAAATTCTGCTCCGGATCACCAAAATCACGCGGAATGTACATGTGATTATAGACGGAGAACCCTGTTGCGCCCCAGCGCACGGTCGCGTCGAAGTAGGGTGATTTGCGGATCTGGGTGCCAAAGCCAAAGTCCTTGGTAACGGTGCCAGAAGGCATGCCCGCGCGGGCAGCGGTGTCGGTCATGAAAGGGGTTCCTGCGATCGGGGGGGAAGGGGGTCTTCAAACCTCCCCTGCCAAATATCCGGATTGAATGCGAAAGCAAGCGCAGACAGGTCAGGTTTTTCACCATGACGGGCAAGGCCGCTATTGTGCCGACGATTAGAACAAGCCTGCATAGTCTTCCCGCAGCGCTTTTTTCTTCACCTTGCCCATCGCGTTGCGGGGCAGGGCGTCGACCAGAACCACTTGCCGGGGTTGCTTGAACCGTGCCAACCGGTCGGCAAGGAAGGTGGCGACGCTTTCCGAGGATATCGCCCCCGCGCCCGCGCCCGAGGCACCGACCGCTTCACCACCTGCTTCCGGCACGATCACCGCTATGACGGCCTCGCCGAGGTCCGGGTGGGGCAGGCCAATGACGCAGCTCTCCCGCACTCCCGGTATTTGGTCTAATTGCTCCTCCACCTCTTTGGGGTAGACGTTGAAGCCGCCGCTGATGATCAAGTCCTTGGCGCGGCCGACGATGGTGATGCGTCCGTCTTCGGCCATGGTTGCCATATC
Source organism: Rhodospirillaceae bacterium (assembly GCA_002700865.1). GTDB lineage: Bacteria > Pseudomonadota > Alphaproteobacteria > UBA7985 > UBA7985 > UBA7985. The sequence continues at coordinate 12,122 of PAFB01000149.1, read as the reverse complement.
GCCGGTGATGAAGTGGCCATCGGTGCGGAATTCTTCTGCCGTCTTCTCGGGCATATTCCAGTAGCCAGCGAAGACGTTTGGGCCAGCGATTTCTAAAATACCGATTTCTCCTGCTGGCAGCGTCGCGCCGTCGCGGTCAGTGACCCGGGCATGGATACCGGGCAGGGCGTAGCCCACTGTGCCGGCAATGCGTTCCCCGTCGTCATAGGGGTTGGAGGTGATCATCCCCGCCTCGGTCATGCCGTAGCGTTCGAGGATCGGCTGTCCGGTCAGGGCTTCGAACTGGTCGAAGGTCTCGGGCAGCAGTGGCGCGGAGCCGGAGATGAACACCCGCACGCCGTCGCTAACGCTGCGGTCGAATCCGGGCGTGTTCAACAGTCGGACATAGAAGGTTGGAACACCCATGAGCACGCTGGCTCCGGGCAACTCGGCCACCAGTCGCGCGGGGTCGAAGGCGTCGAGAAAGATGACTTCCGAGCCGTTGAGCAGGGCGCAGTGCAGCGCAACGAAGAGGCCGTGGACATGAAATACGGGCAGGGCGTGGAGCAATACGTCTCCCGGCACCCAACCCCAGTATTCGTGCAGCACAAGCCCGTTCGAGATCAGGTTGCCGTGGGTGATCATCGCACCCTTTGATCGCCCTGTGGTGCCCGAGGTGTAAAGGATCGCTGCGAGGTCATCGCGTTCGCGGTGAATGATGTCGTCGGAAGGTGGCAAGGCCGCTGCGGCTTCGGGCAGGCTACCGCTTCCATCCATGCCCAGCGTCAGGCAATGGCCAATGCCAGCCTCCCCTGCCAATGCGGCGAGGTCATGGGTGGCGTCCGCGTCAGGGTCGCAGACCAGCACTTGCGGTTTGGCATCATCGAGGAAGTAAGCCAATTCAGTCGGAGTGTAGGCCGGGTTGAGTGGAACGAACACCGCACCAACGCGCAGACAGGCGAGGTAGAGCAGCACGAATTCCATCGATTTACCGACCTGGACAACCACCCGATCACCGGGTGAGACCCCGCAGGCGGCCAGCGCGGCGGCGTATTGCCCGGTTTCCCCATCTAGGTCGCCGTAGGCAAGGCTACCCCGATCCGCGCGCAGGAACAGGGCAGACGGGTCAGTGGGGCGCCTGTCTCGGAAGCAGGTGTAGAGATTCTGGTCGAGCATGGCGGATCCGGCGCTGTGGTTGCTCAATCACCCTCCCCGCGCGCGGCGGCGGCGTCAAGCTTAGTCCTGTCCCGGGCTATTGTCGTCTCGGCGTCGCGCGCCGAGCCGTACCTGTCGGATCAGCAGCGCCACCACGCCGACAACCGGCAGCACCAGCCCGGCGGTCAGTTCCGCTTTGGAGAAGCCGGCGGCGTCGGCCAGCGGATACAGCAGCCCGGAGAGCAGGTTAACGGCGTAGTAGCTGATCGCGATCACCGATAGGCCCTCGACCGTGCGCTGCAGCCGCAGCTGCAGCCCCGTGCGCCGGTCCATGCTGGTCAGCAGCGACTGGTTCTGCGCTGAGCGCGAGACGTCGACACGGGTGCGCAGCAGCTCGGCCGTCCGGGTCGTTCGGTCGAGCTGGCTGTTGAGCCGGTCCTGAGTCGAGCTGACGGTCCGGATCGCCGGGTCAAAGCGGCGCATCATGAACTCGTGGAAGGTCTGTAGCCCCTCGAACCGCTGCTCTCGCAGCAGCTCGATCCGGTCGTGGACGATGGCGTTGTAGGCCTCAGTCGCGCCGAAGCGGAAAGTCATCAGCGCCGCCTGCTCCTCCAGCGTCGACGAGATGTCGAGAAGGTTGAACAGCAGACCTTCGGCGTTCGCGTCGGCCTTGGCCATGGTCAGCACGATGTCTTCGAGCCGCTGGTCGAAGTCGGTCAATGCCTTGGCCAACTTGCGCGCTCGGTGCAGGCCGAGCATGGCCATGGCGCGGTAGGTCTCGATCTCCAGCACCGACTGCACCACCTGCCCGACGCGGGCCGGGCTGGTGTCGGTCGCAACGAACAGGGCGAAGCGCATGTGGCCATGCTCGTCGAGTTGGAAATCCCCGGCAAGCACGCCACTGCCGTCGAGTATGCGGGCGGCGGCGAGGCTTTTTGGGTTGAACCACTGGGACAGGCGCGTCGCCATGGTTGCCGGGTCTTCGGGGACGGGTTCGACGCGGATGGAAACCTGCACCAGCGCCGGGGAAGTCAGGCTCTGTGCCCAGCCTTCGAGGGTGGCGCGGGAGTCATCAAAGTCGAAGGCCTCAGCCGCTGTGTCCTCGCGGAACAGCGCGAGGCTGGTGAACTCCGAATGCTGCTCCCATTTCAGCCGGTCGCAGGCCGCTACGCGGTCGAGGAAGTGGTTGGTGCCGACCTTCTCGGCGTCGAGCCCGGCGGTGCTCAGCCGATCGATGAGCCGGTCGCGTTCCGCAGCCCGGTCGCGCCCGACCGCATTCTCCGGGTGCTTGCAGGCGAGAAAAACCACGTCACAGGGGGCGCTGACCTCGGCAAAGGGGCGCGCGTGGAGTTCGTCGATCAAGTCGCGGCGGCGCGGATGCTCCTGCATGGCGCAGTCTCCGGAAAAAAGCTTAATAGATCGGTGATTTAGGCCGTTTGTCCCAAAAGTCCCGCAAGGGTGCCTGTCACCCTGGCGCGGCTGCGGTGACTTTGCGCTTGCTGTGCGCGGCAAAGGCGCAGCAAATGGCATTATGATTAGCTTCGGCCTCGCCGCATTTTTCCTCGTCCTCACCCCTGGACCGGCCGTCCTGACGGTGGCGGGCTTTGGCGCGTCCTACGGTTTCCGGCGCTCGGTGGTGTTTGTGCTTGGGATCATGCTGGGGGCCAACATCGTCATGCTGGCAGTGATGAGTGGCCTGGCCGCCGTGCTGCTGTCGGCGCCGGGGCTGCGGCTTGCACTGCTGGCAGGGTCGACGGCCTTCTTGTTCTATCTCGCTGTACGGATCGCCTTCGCTGGCTCGCGCATCGCTTTTATAGAAGCGCGGCACCCGCCCGGCGTTCTAAGCGCAGTCGTGCTCCAGGTGCTCAACCCTAAGGCCTACGCGGTCAATACCGCACTCTTCACTGGCTTCAGCTTTGCGCCTGAAGCCCTTTGGTTTGAGATCGGGGCCAAGCTGGTGATCGCCAACTTGGTTTGGTTTCCGTTACACTTCCTTTGGCTCTGGGCCGGCGTTCGGCTTCACGCTCTTGACCTGTCCCAGCGTCTTCAGCGGTTGATTAACCTCGGGATGGCGGCGGCGTTGGCAGGGGTCGCTGTGCTCTCCGCGGTGACGCTGCTTTTCGCCTGACGGTTGTCAACGTGTCGCGGTTTAAGGGTGCAAAGGTGTCGCATCGGTGACGCAAATTGGAAGATCTCTCGACCGGGAATGCTATCTGGGTGTTTGATAGGTTATTGTAGTGGAGGATACGCAGGATGGATGGCGAGTTTTACAGCAACACCCGCAAGGTCATGCCTTTTGGAAGCTCAAAGGCCGAAGCTGCCCCTTCGGTGCGGATCGACCGTGCGCGTGGCGATACCTTAGACGATGGCAGCCCGAACAACGGCAACCGCATTGAAATCGGACCGACTGACCTGGCTTGGCAGGAATGGCACGCGGCGGGGCTGCAAGCGCCGGACCTGCAGGCTATGCGGGCCTACCGGCTCGACCGAATCGTCAAAGCCCTGCACGAACGTGATTGGGGCGGCGTGCTGCTATTCGACCCGCTGAACATCCGCTACGCCAGCGACAGCACCAGCATGCAGTTGTGGAACACCCACAATCCCTTCCGCGCCTGTTTGGTGACAGCGGACGGGCACCTCGTGGTCTGGGACTACAAAAACAGCCCCTTCCTGTGTGACTTCAACCCGCTGGTCCAGGAGGTCCGGAGCGGAGCAAGCATGTTCTACTTTACCAGCGGCGACCGAACCCAGCAGGCTGCAGACGCCTTCGCACAGCAAGTCATCGACCTGATGGCCGAGCACGCCGGGGGGAATATGCGGCTGGGCGTGGACAAGATCATGCTCGATGGTTTTTATGCGCTGCGCGACGCAGGCTTCGCCGTCATGCGCGGTGAGGAGGCGATGGAGAAGGCCCGCAGCGTCAAGAGCATCGATGAACAGCTGGCCATGAAGTGCGCGAGCTGGTCCTGTGAGCAATCAGTTTACGAGATGCAGGCAGCAGTTCAACCGGGCATGACCGAGGACGAAATCTGGTCCGTTCTGCACGCCGGCAACATCAAGCGTGGCGGCGAGTGGATTGAAACCCGCTTGCTGGCGTCCGGCCCGCGAACCAACCCGTGGTTTCAGGAGTGTGGCCCGCGAAAGCTGCAGAACAACGAAATCCTTGCCTTCGATACCGATCTCGTCGGCATATACGGCTTCTGCATCGACATTTCCCGCACCTGGTGGATTGGTGACGAGGCACCGCGCGCAGACATGATCGAGGCTTACAAGCACGCGGTCGAGCACATGCGCACCAACGAGCAGCTGGTGAAACCAGGCACGACGATGAAGGAGCTCACCTTTGGCGGTCACCAGCTAGATCCCAAATACGTGGCACGGCAGTATAGCTGCCGCTTCCATGGCGTTGGTCTGTGCGATGAGTGGCCCTGCATCCCCTACAAGGAAGAATTCCAGGAAGGCGCCAACGATTATGAATTGGAGCCGGGTATGTGCTTATGCGTGGAGGCGCTGGTTGGTGAGGAAGACGGCGATTTCTGCATCAAGCTTGAAGACCAGCTTATTGTAACGGAAACCGGCTTTGAGAATATCACCCGGTTTCCCTACGACGCTCGTTTGATGGGCGAAGCCTAAGCGGCGGTATGAGACGGAGTTATCGCACATCTAGCGGTCACCGATGGTGACCGGTCGATTTGAGCGTGTGCGGGCGGTGGTCGAGGCTATCGCTGGCATGCTTCGTACCGCTGCTGCTGAGCCCGGGGACACTGCCTTGGCGGCGCAGCGCACGCTAGACCGTTTGCAGACGACAGCGCTCAGCCGCGATGCTTTCACCGATCGTCCGCCCCGCTCCGCCGACCGTCATCAACCCTTATTGACCCAGGCTGTTGACCAGATGCAGTCACCGCTGCTCCTGCCCTTACAACGGGCTCTGAGGGCAGCGATCGATGATTTGGTCTGGGCCGAGGACCAGATGAAATATTACGCTGCGGACGCTGATGTCGGCTTGGGTTATCGAAATGGTAATCTGCATACGTTGCTGATCGGTCCCGGCGCCTGTGGCTTCGAGCACGCAGATTTTACGCTTGGGTTCTTCCTGCTCCACCCGCATACGCTTTACCGCGACCATGCTCATCCGGCGCCGGAGACTTACTTAAACCTCTCATCACGGTCTGGCTGGCGCTTTGGCCAGAGTGGCTGGCGTGATCTTGGTCCAGGCAGCCTCGTCTACAATCCGTCGATGGCCCCCCATGCAACGCGCTCCTACGAACAGCCGTTTTTTTCGGTGTTTTCGTGGCTCGAAGACATCGCCCAACCCTGCGTGGTGCTGCCACGCGATGACTGGACCGAGATCGAAGCTGATCTGGAGGCCATGAAGGGGCATGGCATCACAGGTTAAGCGCTGCTGATACTGAACAGTGCCGCCGTGGGTACGCGCTTCGAGCGCCGTGTCACGTGCCTGAGCGTGTCGACTCAGCTGTCGTTCTGGCGCATCAGCTCTTCTTTTAGACTGCGAATTTCGCGGCGTGCCTCCAGCAATTCTGCCTCCAGTCGGTCCCGCTCCTCGCGGACGCCCGCGACCCAGCGGAAGAAATTCATCGGAATGGCGAGCGCGCCAATCACGACCACGGTGAGACCGACGAGCAGGAGAATGGCGATCAGGGGTGCCATAGGAGAACCTTTCCAGAAGAGATGATGAGGGCGGAGCAGTAAACCTGTGCGGAGAAACACGTTGGGCCAGAGATGGGGTTTAGGAGGCCCAAGGCAAACCTGCGGCGGTCAGATAGGATCAATCCACTTTCAGATCGACAGGAGTCGGCGGACCAAGATCAAGCACGCGATAGCCAACATTCCCATCCCAGTTGGGGTGAGCCTCGGCCGGGTTCAACGCCGCACCTGCGCGGTTGATCCGGTCGCGGCACAGGTCGGCGATGGTCGTGTAGCCCGCTTTGCCTGCTGCCGAGGACGGCTCCACTGGCACATCGAGTTGTACCAGCACAAAGCGTCGCTGATGCCCGTCTTCGGCGTTGAGTGACAGCAGCGCATCGGCTGTCGTGCCTGAGCCGCCGAAGAAGTCCAGTACGATATCATTTCCTTGCGTAGTATAGGCGAGCAGGTCACGCATCAACCGTATGTGCTTGGGGTTGAGGAACACCTTAGTCCCCATAAGCCGGGTCAGATACTGGGTGTTGTATTGAGCATCATAGAGCCCCCAAGACGATTTGATCGGAATGTTGGCGTTGCGGAAGGCGTTGAAATACTCCTTCATCCGCACTTGTCCGCCGTCAGCCTTGGGGAACAGCAATTCACCCGCCGCTGCCTTGCGCGCCATTTCCGCTGGGCTAAAGGCCCAGACATCGCGGAACCGTCGCCCGGTTGCGGGATCTTCGACGTCGAAGGCCTCGCGTGGGTCTTTCACGGTCGATTTGCAGTTGGTGTTGCGCCAGGGACCACGCGGGTCATTGTCGGGGTTGTAAAAGCCTTCCTCACTGCGTGGTCGCCCGATGAATGAAAAGGCGGAAGAGCGCTGGAAAACCAGCATGTATTCGTGAACCCCGGCGATCATCTTCGTTGGCGGAACGCCTTTGGCCGAAGATTTCTTGTCGTAGACCATGCACTCGACAAAGTTTTCCGCGCCAAACACTTCTTCACAGAGCTTCCAGAGGTTGGGGAGCTCGTGCTCATCAATGGAAATAACGATGCAGCCGTCTTCGCGCAGCAAGTCACGCGCCACAATCAATCGCGGCAGCATGAAGCTCAGCCAGTCCGCGTGAATGCGGCCGTGGTGATCGGCGTCGTCGTCGAACGCCTTCTGGCCTTCTGGATCGGTCGTCTTGGGTTTGCGCGCGGTGTAAGAGCGGAGGCTTTCGCGGAAGTTATCGGGATAAATGAAGGCGTTGCCGGTGTTGTAGGGTGGATCGATGTAGATCAAACGCACCTTTCCGGCGAGTGAGTCGGTGCCTGACCCTTCCCGCAGCAGCTTCAGCGCAGCGAGGTTATCGCCGATGATAAGCTGGTTGCTGGTGGTCTCAGGGTCCTTACTCAGGTCCGGGCGGGGTTGAAACTGCACGGAAACCGGGGCCGTAGCCTGCTGCCGGGCTGCTGTCTTCCCCGGCCATGTGAAGGCGTAGCTTTCGACCTGTGTCAGCATGGTCTTTTCAGCGGAGCAGTACGCGTCGCCTAACGCTGCCTGCAGTGCCGTGTGCAGCTGTTCGGGTGCGACCCGCAGCGTAACCTGCCCGGTTTCGGGGTCTTGAGTTTCTGTTACGCTGCCGGGAAAAAGCTGCTGGAGTCGCTCAATTTTGTCCCTGGCGCTCATGACCCGAAAGCCCCCATCATGCGATCCCTAACTGTCGGCTGGTCGCTAGCCTCACGGACGTTGTCTTCATGAAATGGTCCGCGTCCTCAATGCTCGTTTTCCTGACCATCGATCGGACGTTACCACAGAGATCGTCGGCAATCAGCGCGCATATTTTCTCGCACAGCTTAAGCGCGATGGCCCGGCCGCTCTCCCTGCGAACAATGGAGTATACTTCTGGGTGATGTCTGTCTTAGTGCAAGAGGCGCAGCTCAGGCACTATCGCGCATTCCACCGGGCGCTTAGCCCTGAATTTGCTTGAGCACCTAAAAAGACACTAGAATGAACCTAAGCGAGCTGTAGCCAGGAGATAAAGCCATGAAAGCAATACCTATTTTCCGCGACCTTCTGGTCTCAGTACTGGCCTTGGCCATTGCGAGCACAGCAGTTGCCGCGGACGACGTCTACATTTGTCCGGTCGAGGAAATAGTCGGTTTCGAGAAGCTGCCTGGCGGTGCTACGGCCGAAAATCGGCTGGGTTGGGGCCTAACCGTCGATACGTTGGGGCCAGAAGATATCGTCTACAAGCTTGTGGTTTCGGATAAGGGCGAGATTTCCGTTTTCGTAAGTACCGAAGGCAGCGATTATCTGGACCTAAACGATATCTATACCTTTGGTATCGATACCTTTCAGCAGGGCGTGCTTGCGCTCTCTGGTGGAGCAGATATCGAGGCGGGTATGACGCGCTTTAACTTTGCTTTCGATGTCGGAGAGATGAGCATGGTGCTTCACATTAGCAGTGTTTATTCCAATGAAGTTTCGCTGAGCACGTCCGCATTCCTTTATACTGGGAAATGCACTTAAGCCTTTCTTGGGGGAGAAGACCAGGCCATGACATCTTCGAATGAGGCCAAAGGCCCATTGTCTCTCGACGCTCCAGCCCCAGTAGTTCGCACGGGCAATAACTCTGTGGTTTGGGCGGCACTGGCCGGGCTGTTGCAAGTAGCGCTTGCTATATCCGCTGGCGTTATTGCTTACTGGCAGGTTACGGAGCAGTGGGCCGTGCAGAACGAGCAGGCTGCCCGTGATGCCTTCAAGGACTTTCTCAAAATTTCCATGGACAACCCGGCAATTTCCGGTGGGTTACTCAGCGATTATGAGTACACAGAGCAAGATGATGAGCGATATTTCTGGTACGTAACGCTCATGACTGAAACTTTTGAACAGGTGTTGGCTTACGTCCCCAATGTCCAGGCGTGGATTGATCTGCTGGAACTGCAAGTCGACATTCACTGCGAATTCTATGCTTCTGAAGGTTTTCAGCCGGAACTCTACAGCACGCGGTTGCAGACGGTCGTCGATAAGGTTCTGGCGCAGGGCGAGTGCTAGTGCCGGGAGGCAAGCTGTTGCGGGCAACAGAGCTGGGCTTGTGTCTACCTGAATTCCCCTAAAAAAGTGGATAGAAAGCCATGCACCTACTCAATTCAGGCATTCACGCAACACTCTTTGCGCTCGTCGCGATTTTAGTACATCCCGGTTCCGCTCTGTCACAGAGCACCTGCCCGGACAAGCTCCGGGGCAATGGCGTCGACACCTTCGGCGTTCCGGTCTGTGCCACAGACCAGGTCAGCAACCGCGCGCTTGTTCACGCAAACAAGGTGATGCGCAGCCTGCTTGACTACGACCAGAATGGCGTTCCTGACAGCCCGGTTGTACTCGATGAAGTACTCGATAGCGGTGCGTTTTTCGCCGTCTTTCCAAACGAGCGAGCAGCAGACCGCCTTTTCGACAGTCTGAATGACAGCCAGCATGAGACTTACGATGCTCTCGTCTCAGTCTTCGAAGACGAGATGGACATCAGCGGCCGTGAAGGCTGGGACCCAACCATCGAAGAGGCGCTGCACCTCATCACCCAGTTTGGCTACGCCGAAGTCTTTCCGGACATCTTCGGGGAGTTCCGTGGTAGCGCCATAGCCGACCTGATGGATGAAGCCCGCGGCGGTTATCACGCACGCGTGCCTAACCGATATCCCAATGGTGCTTACTACACCTACGATGATCGAACCTGTGACTACAGCTGTCAGGTGACCGAGTTCACCTTCTGGGCTATCACCTCTATGCGTGGACTGAACCGACTGCGGGCCGACGATATAGGCCAAGAGTGGCGCCTCCATACCCCCGCGCTGATGCAGCAACGGGCACCGGCATTGGTCACGCTGCTGCGCGACCCATCGTACGGTATCCTGTTTTAAGCCCTATGCTCCGCCCTTTGCGCCTCGAGCCTTTTGACGGGCTTTGAGAAATGGCGATTGCCGTGCCTTATTCCATGTTCGCTGGTCGCGGATCGCGCGGCTGGACCATGACGGCGATCCGGCGATCCGCTCGTGGTTGTATCGCGTTCGGACTCTGACTGGTTTCATCACTATGCCCGGCATCCACAACCTACACGAACTGCGTTAGGGTTTCGGCCAATGGCGCTGGGCAGCACCCAGATCGAGTTCAATTTCCTTCAGTCGATGGACGAAGGAGCGCACCTTGGTGGTACGGTGCAGATCAACATGGGTGACAATCCAGAAATCAATTGTCCAGTCCGAGCGCGGTGCCACGACTTCAACGAGGTCCGGGTCTTGCTCGGCCTCGGCCTGCCACATTGGGCCGATACAGTGGCCCTGGACCACGGCGCTGTGCCCGATCAGCAGGCTGTCGGTGCGCAGGGCAATGCTCTTTGGCGGTACGTTCTGCTCAATCCATTCTAGCGGCCCGACGTGGTAGGAGACCTCGCCCCCCGCGCAGAAACGGTGCTGTTCGAAGTCGGCGTCTGAGGTCGGGATGCCATACTGCTGTGTGTAGCTCTTGTGGGCGAAGAGGCCGAGGCTGTGACTACTGTGATGGAGCACCACGAAATCCGGGTTGCTGGGTCGACCACCTGCCCGGAGGGCAACATGGGCCTCACCAAATTCCATCCGCATCAGTTGCTCGGTGGTGACGATGCGGCAAGAGACGGCGGGGAAATCCCGCTGCATGCGGATCATGGCGCGCACTAGCGTAACTTCGAAGCCGGGTAAGGCGGTGATGATTAGCTCGCCCGAGGGCTCGTCCCGCCGGTGTCGTGCTCGGCCCAGCCACTGGGTCAGCTCGTCATCTGCGCGGCTGCCGACTTCAAGTAGCTCTTGGCCCACGTCGGTAGGCGTGTAGCCGCGTTGGTGGCGCTGGAACAGCTTCGACCCTAGCTCGGTTTCCAGCGCGTCGATATGGCGGAGGATGGTGGCGCGGTGCACGCCCAGCGCATCGGCTGCCGCCGAGACGGTGCCAAGCTTCGCCACCATGTAGGCGCTTCTGACTTCCGTCCACGCGACCACGCTCACCCCCGCCTGTTGCTGCCGTTGTCGGCCTATATTGGCGACCGGCCGGGTTGCTTCAACGCTCTTTGTTCTGCTGCTTGAGCTCGTAGGCCTCTTTTTTCTTCTGATAGTCCTCTTCAGACAGGGCGTGCCAGCCCATGCAGAAACCGGTGACGGAGTGGCCGCAGCCGCAGCGGGGTTTTTCGTTCATTGTTACCTCTTGAGTTGGTTGGTCAGGCGGCAGGGTCGTTGATCGCAGGGGCTGACGAAATGCGCGATCCTGCGCAGAGCCTGTACCGATCTCGCGCAGTTTGTGCAGGGGAACCGCCACCGCTGCCAAACGCCTTTCTGAACAATCAATCCGTTCGGGCGGTTGGCCCACATCGCCAGCCTATTGCTCTAGGTGCTTTAAACTGATTTTCTAGTGGCTTGCGCAAACCACGTGCGACCCGGCTTATGACCTTGAAGACCACCCTCGCCGCTGGCCCTATGACCGCGACCTTTGCCTCCCTGAAGGACCCGGCCGTCGCCGGCGTGTTGGCTCAGGCTGGATTTGGCTGCATCGTCATTGACCGCGAACACGCCGTCATGGGGGTGGAAACCGCCGCTGGCCTGATCATGGCCAGCCAGCGCGCCGGCCTGAGCGCCATCACCCGCATCCCCGAACTCGCCCGCGCGGCAGTGCAGGACGCGCTCGAAGCCGGTTCTGACGGTATTCTAGCGCCCATGGTCGAGAGCGCTGCGCAGGCCAAGCAACTGGCCAGCTGGTGCCGCTATCCACCCGAAGGCACACGCGGCGTCCATCCACTGACACCCGCGACCGGTTACGGCGCCATTCCCATGCCGCAGATGTTCCGCGCCGCCAATCAGCAGGTGCTGGTCTGCGCACAGATCGAGACCGCCGCCGGGTTGGAGCAGGCCGGGGCCATCGCCAAAACCGACGGGATCGACCTGCTGTTCTTCGGTCCCGGGGACATGGCCGTTTCACTCGGTGTCGGCATGGACGACCCGCGGCTCGCCGAGGCCTTCGAGCGCGTGCTCGCGGTGGCGGGCAAGGCGGGCAAGCTGGTTGGAACCTTCGCCATGAACGCCGAGGGCGCCCATCGCGCCGCCGCCGCCGGGGCCCGGCTGCTGGTTCTGGGCAGCGACCTTGCCTTGCTCAAGCAGGCGGGAACCGAGGCCAGCGAAGGCCTCAAGCGGCGTCTGCAAAGACCATGAGCCTGCGCGTCGCCGTTATCGGAGCCGGACCGGCGGGCGGCCTGATCGCCGGTCTGCTGGCCCGCGAGGGCCACCGCGTCACCCTCGGCGATCGCCGCGACCGCGCGGCCATGGAGGCTAACGAAGACCGCTCG
>PAFB01000148.1 GCA_002700865.1 Rhodospirillaceae bacterium | reverse complement strand
CTCGATTTCTATCGCGTGATAACGGAGTTCTGAGGCTCCAGTTTTTAGTCGAACTGCAAGATAAACGCAGCGTTAAGGGTGCGAGTAAAACACCAGTTTGTCACCACAGTTTTCAAACACTGTGTTCAACACAGTGTTTTACAGAGCCGAATTGAAGGGTAACGAAAAAACTGTGCGCAAGGTGTGCTTTTGATTTTGTGTGTCAAAGCAAAAGCTGTGGCGATTCAAGTCATTGATTTTATTGGGAAAATGGTGCCGAAGCCCAGATTCGAACTGGGGACACACGGATTTTCAATCCGTTGCTCTACCAACTGAGCTACCTCGGCGCACCAGTGTCCGACGGCAAAATCAAATCCGCCGAGGACATGAACTGAGTGTGTAGACTCCTGCGCCGTCCCGAACAAGATTCTATTTCTTCTGCGTCGCGATGCGCAGCATGCGCCCTGAGCATGGAAGCCCATGCTGATCAGTTTCTGGATAAGGGAAGGATCTCGCCCGTTTCCTGTTCGTCCGGGTCGGGTTTTTCCACCGCAGGGATGGCGTACGCCCCACTGAGCCAACGGTTCAGGTCTACCTCCCGACAGCGTTCAGAACAAAAGGGCCGATTGTCCAGGCTCTCGGCCTTACCACAGGTCGGGCAGGCAGGACCGTTCGACTTCTTCATCGCCTTCAAATCAGCCATGGATCATTTGCTCCCTTTGCCGGGCAAAGGCAGCCGGCACACGCGTTTCGATACTGTTCAGACTGCGCTGCTGTTCAACCAGTGAAAAACCACGCCGCGCCCGGGTGACAAGCCCTATGCCGAGATGGTTGACCGGTTCGGCATCGCTCTCACAGACCGGATCAGCCAGTGCCTCTCGCAAAGCTCCGGTTACGATTGCGCGTTCGCCCTTGGTTTCCAGCCCAAGGAAATCGATAACGATAAGGCCGCCAACATTGAGGGCGCTGATGATGCGGCCAATTTCCTGGCAGGCGGTGACATTGGTGTGCATCCGGTCGGCCGACGCACGCGTGGCGTTGACGTCGATCATGGTGCCAGTCATCCCAGGTTCAATCAGCAGGCCCAGACCATCCGGCAAATTCACGCGCGGCCCATCCAACACTTGCCAGAGGGGAGCCGTCGCGTCGATGTCATCGTTGGCAAAAAAACCGATCGGGATATCGGCCGCAGCAGCACGAATGGCCGCGACGGCGTCAGGCGTGCTGCGGCAAACGACGGCTTCGGCTCGCGCAAGCAGCGCTGCCAGCGGGTCTGTTGCCGGGCGGAGCATGCGGGCCTTGCCTTTGGATTGCGCAACCTCTGGGATGGGGGGGATCAGACGGCCCCGTGGTCCCTTTTCCTCGCGTGCATCGGTGGTGACTTCAACGCAGGCCCACGCGCCTTCTCGCAGGCCCGAGCGATCCTTAAGCCGCACCATAATTCGCTGATCTGCGCTTGTTCCCGGACTTAGGCGCGGGGGCAGGGCGTTCCCTGTATCCAGAAACGCGACGCCCAGCGGTTTAGACACCTCCGCCACTCTAGCCCAAAGCTTGGCACCATCGCCGTAGGGTGAGGACCAGGGACGCATCCAGGGCCAGTCAATCGCTCGCGCCAGTACGGGTGCGTTTTCATCATGCGGTGCGCCGCCCTTTAGGATCAGGTCGCGCTGTCCTAGGCTATCAATCACGTAGAGCGTACTCACAGCCGCACCCCTGCGCCGGTCAATAAACTGTGGCTATCGGCAAGATCCAGCCCAACAACGTTTGTGTAGGATCCGTTTATCCATGGGATAAAGCGGGCGAAGGAACCTTGAATCGAGTATCCGCCAGCCTTTCCCCGCCATTCGTCGGTAGACAGATACCAGTCGATCTCTGTGCGACTGAGCCGTTTGACCGCAACCTGCGTCTCACTGACCCGCGTGCGAACAGCTGGGCTGCTGACATCCGGGTCTGGCTCGGACACTACCAGTGCCTGCCCCGTCATGACCCGGTGGCGCCGGCCGCTGAGGCTTTCAAGGAAGCGGCGAGCTTCATCGGCATCGCGGGGCTTTTCAAGGATACGACGGCCGAGCGCTACGGTGGTATCAGCGGCGAGGATGAGGGTGCAGTCGGCCTGTGTCTCCGCTGTCCGCGCCGCGTCCGGATGATTGAGCAGGGCTACAGCCTTTTGCTCCGCCAAACGCCGGACATAATGGCGCGGCAGTTCGCCCGTCTGCGGCTGCTCGTTGATATCGGCCGGAATAATTGCGTCAGGAACCACGCCGATCTGTGCCAGCAGGTCCTTGCGACGAGGGCTAGCACTGGCGAGGATGAGGCGCATTACTTGTAGCGGAAGGTAATCCGACCCTTCGACAGGTCGTAGGGAGTCATTTCCACCTGGACGCGGTCGCCCGCCAGAACACGGATCTTGTTCTTGCGCATCTTACCTGACGTATGCGCAAGAATTTCGTGGTCGTTGTCCAGCTTTACCTTGAACATGGCGTTGGGGAGGATTTCCAGAACCTCACCCGTGAATTCAATCAGATCTTCTTTGGCCATAAGTGGCTCTGCTTACCCTCAAGTGATGCCGCGAGCGATATGACCCACAGCCTTGGAGGCAAATAGGGGCATGGGACGCCTTTGGTCAAGGTTTGGCCTGATAATTCAGGGGATTATCCCTGCAAACCAAAGCGTTCAGCGATTTTTGCGCGGATTTGGTCGCGGGTTTCGCGATAGGCGTCGAGTTTCATCTCACGCGTGCCGTCCACCAGGCTGGGGTCGAGCACCTCCCAGCTTTCGACCTCGGTCGCCTGCGCCCGCATAGCGTCGAGGGCTTCGGCCTCGGCTTGCGTCGACAATGCAATGATGAGGTCGTAGCCGCCATCGTTCAAGCTATCAAAGGGGCGGGCTTCATGACGGAGCATATCGATCCCTTGCTCGCCCAGCACCGAGACGACAAACCCATCGATATCAGTGGGGTAGAGGCCGGCCGAGGCGACAAAAATCGCCGGCTGACTGGTCCGCGTCAGTGCGTGCTTCATTAACCCCTCAGCCAGCGGGCTGCGGATTGCGTTGCGGGTGCATAGGAACAGGACCGATGAAGGCAGGCTGTTGCTCATTTCAACGCCTCCCGCCGACCCAGATACAGCGCAAATAGGAGCGTGATCAGTCGCCGAGCTGTGTTCAGGTCAGTGTCAATCTTGCCATCCAGCCGCTCGATCAGCAGATTGGCTAGGTCATTGTGGACGCCGCGTCGCGCCATGTCGATCGACTCGATCCGTGCTGCGGAGGCGGTCTGGATGGCGTCATTATAGGCTGTGCAGATGTCAAAGTAGTCGGCCAGCGGCTGGCGAAAAGGCGTCAGTGATAGTAGCACGAAGTAAGGCTCGACTTCACCGCTGACCGGGGCGACGTTGAAGACCAGCTTGTTATCGTGTTCATTCAGGCTGAGGCGGAAGGGCCCCATATCGGTCATGCCTACCGGCTTGAACGCGTTGTCTTCGACCAGATCGAAGATGGCAATCTGCTGCTCCTGCTGCGCTTCAGGGGATAGATGAGCGCTAAAGGCTTCGGCCAGTTCTACGCTGGTGAGTTTATCGGTCACGCTCAGCGATTTCCCCGGATGGCGATAGCACGGGCATGGGCCGAAAGTCCTTCAGCCTCGGCCAGCCGGCGGGCAGGTGGGCCCAACTGGGCCAACGCGTCGGCGTCCAGCCCGAGGAAGGTAGTCCGCTTCATGAAATCTAGCACACCAAGGCCCGAGGCGTACCGCGCCGCGCGCGCGGTTGGCAGGACGTGGTTCGGTCCGGCGATATAATCCCCCATGGGTTCAGGTGTGTAGCGGCCCAGAAACGCCGATCCGGCGTTACGGACACGAGAGAACAGTGCCTTGGGGTCATGGGTCGCGATTTCCAGATGCTCGGGCGCGAGGCGGTCAACCAGCGCAGCACAGCCTTCGACATCGGGGACCAGAATCACACCGCCGTTGTTGTGCCAAGACGCGCCGGCGATTTCAGCGCGGGGCAGGGTCTGCAACTGAGCTTCAACGGCGTTACAGACGGCTTGTGCAAAGCCGGCGTCATCGGCGATCAGGATCGACTGCGCGTCGGCGTCGTGCTCGGCTTGCGAAAGCAGGTCCGCAGCTATCCATGCCGGATCGTTGGCGCTGTCTGCAACGACCAGGATCTCAGACGGCCCAGCAATCATGTCGATGCCGACCTGGCCGAAGACCCTGCGTTTGGCAGCCGCGACATAGGCATTGCCCGGTCCGACGACTTTGTCGACGGGCTCGACATCTTCGGTTCCATACGCCATTGCAGCGACAGCCTGTGCGCCGCCAACGCGGTAGATTTCGCTGACACCGCAAAGGTGCGCAGCGGTAAGGACCAGATCGTTGACCGCGCCATTCGGCGTTGGCACACACATGGCGATGCGCGGCACACCAGCGACAGTGGCTGGTATGGCATTCATGTACACGGAAGACGGGTATGCTGCCTGACCGCCGGGGACGTATATCCCGGCAGCTGATATAGCTGTCCAGCGCCAGCCCAGTTCTACACCTGTATCGTCTCGGTAGGCCTCGTCATTTGGCCTCTGACGGGCATGGAAGGCGTGGATGCGACCAATCGCAAGCTCCAGCGCGGCGCGGTCTTCGGCGTCGGCGCGTGCTACGGCCGCGTCGATTTCATCTGCGGTAAAACGTGCTGTTTCAGCGACATCAAGACCATCAAAGCGCCAGGTATAGTTGGCGACAGCCCTATGACCACCGGTGCGAACATCATCGATGATTTGAGCCGCCGCCGCGTCAACGTCGACCGAGGTTTCTCGCTTCAGCGCCAAGAAGGCCTGAAACGTGGTTTCAAAGTCCGCGTCGGACTGATCGAGCCAGTGGACCATTCAGGCAGCTCCGTCTTCAGCGGCGACAGGGGTCTCATTGGCCTGTGCGGCGTCACGAAAGGCGTTGATCCATTTCATAATCCGCTTGGAGTCGGTCTTTAGCGCGGTGCGGTTGACCACCAGTCGCGCGGCCGAGTGCAGGATCACTTCTTCTTCCACCAATCCATTGCTTCGCAGCGTGGCGCCCGTGGAGACCAGATCAACAATGCGCGACGCCATACCGAGTAGCGGCCCGAGTTCGATCGCGCCATTGAGCTTGATGCACTCGGCGTGGATGCCTTTCCTTGCGAAATGCTTGCGAGTGATATTGGGATACTTGGTCGCAACACGCAGGTGCGAGCGCCCGGCCAGCGGTACGGCCTTCAGGCTGGCTTCCGGCCCGGCGACGGAGAGACGGCATGCGCCAAAGCGCAGGTCTACCGGCACGTAAAGCTCGGAATAATCGAATTCTGCGAGGACGTCGGCACCGACCACACCCAGTTGTGCTCCGCCGAAACCAACAAAGGTTGCCACGTCAAAGGGCTTGACTGGAATCAGGTCAATCTCCGGCGCGGTCGTATTGAAGCGCAGGCGGCGGTCCTTGGCATCGCTGAAGGCCGCTTCTGGACTGGCGCCAATGGCATCCAGTACGGGGCGACAATCGCTGGCCAGTCGCCCCTTTGGCAGGGCTAAAACCAGGGGTTCAGTCATGAGGTTGCCCTTTCGATATCCGCCAGCGCGGGCGCTTGCGCCGCTACCAGGGCGGGGTCGTCATCATGGGCCGGCTTTCGCTGAGTCGGCCAGGCTTCCCCCAAATCTTCGAGAAAGACCCGCAACCCAGTGCCCGACAGTCGGATAGCTGCTTCACCTGCGCAAACCAACGTTAATCCCCGATCATCCGGGACCAATGCCATGACCGAGAGAAACTGATCACGAACCCCCATCTTGATTGCCTTGGTCCGCGCGCCCGAAATGCCTTCGACCGTCAACGCCGCAAAGCTTCGGGTGTATCCGCTGTGAATATCGTCTTCGAAGCGGGCATCGTCCGCTTCCGGCGCGCTGGTCTCGTCCACGCTCAAAATCGAACCTGCAGTGGCGTCCTGGTCATCCAGACGAGCTGCGCGTTCCCATTGGAATCGGTTGAGTACAGCCACAAATCGTTTTCTTTCAACGTCTAGAGTCATATCTGCAGGCACAAAGATAGCGTCCTGTACTAATCCGGACAGGGTCACAATGTCCCGGCTTTCGCGGCCCAAAAGCTTTATGCGTTGCTGGCGTTTCATGCTCTTTTCAGGGTCCTCATCCGTCTGTGCCGTCGTGACGTTCGATCGTTGCGCCGACGCCGCGCAGTTTTTCTTCAATTCGTTCGTATCCTCGGTCGAGGTGGTGAATGTCACTGAGCCGCGTTTCTCCGGTTGCCACAAGACCAGCAAGAATGAGCGAGGCAGAAGCGCGCAGGTCTGAGGCTTTCACGGGTGCGCCGTATAGCCGGTCAACCCCGCGCACAACTGCGATCCGACCATCAATTTCGATGTTTGCTCCCATGCGGATCAGTTCAGGCACGTGCATATAGCGGTTTTCAAAGATTGTTTCAGTGAGGACCGCAGAGCCATCAGCCACGACCATGAGAGACATCGTCTGCGCCTGTAGGTCTGTGGGGAAGCCCGGGTAGGGCTGGGTTGTTACGTTAACCGCGTGAGGACGATCTACCGTGGATGCAACGTGAATGCCGCCACTGATTTCGGCGCACACTGTGCCAGCCTCTGCGAGCACACGAACGAGGCTACCGAGGTGGTCGAGCCGACCGTTTTTCAGAATCAGTTCGCCACCAGTAATCGCTGCAGCCACGGCAAAGGTGCCCGCTTCAATACGGTCGGCAACCACTTGGTGCGTGACCCCGCCGAGATTTTCGACGCCATCAATGATCAAATGGCTGGTGCCAACGCCGCTGATCTGAGCGCCCATGGCGATGAGGCATTGACAGAGATCGACGATCTCTGGCTCCTGTGCGGCATTCAAAACTTCGGTTCGACCCTCGGCCAAGGTTGCGGCCATTACCACGTTCTCTGTTGCGCCAACGGAAACTTTGGGGAAGGTAATCTTTGCCCCTTGCAGACGCGCTTTGCCACCATGGGCGGTCTCTGCAAAAACGTATCCATCACGCAGCGTGATGTGTGCGCCAAGGGCTTCGAGCCCCAACAGGTGAAGATCAACCGGTCGTGACCCGATGGCGCAGCCTCCCGGCAGGCTGACTTCTGCCCGCCCCATCCGCGCGACCAGCGGCCCGAGTACAAGGATCGACGCACGCATTTGGCTGACCAGTTCATAGGGCGCCCGTATCGATATGATCTCCGGGGTGTGTAACCGCAGGACGGGCAGCGCGTCGGCCGAGGCCAACCCTAGTGCGCTGGCATCAACCTCAGAGCCAAGA
Organism: Rhodospirillaceae bacterium; assembly: GCA_002700865.1. Taxonomy (GTDB): domain Bacteria; phylum Pseudomonadota; class Alphaproteobacteria; order UBA7985; family UBA7985; genus UBA7985. The sequence continues at coordinate 17,388 of PAFB01000148.1, read as the reverse complement.
CCGCGAAGAAGGTTTGCTAAAGTGGAGATATCGTGCAGGTCAGGGCAATTGCGCAGCGTAACTGGTTCAGCGGTCAACAGTGTCACCGCCATCAGCGGCAGTGCAGCGTTCTTTGCGCCAGAGACCGGGATTTCGCCCTGAAGGCGATTGCCGCCGTTCACCAGAATTTCAGCCATGGGCCTGCTTTGCACCTGTGCCGGAGTGAGAGACGATCCGTTCTAGCCCACAAACCGCCCGTGTTTCAGGTCTTTAGATGCAAAGATTGAGCAGAATGTGCAACCATCACCTGCGCCGGTTAGAGGCGCGGCAGAGTCACGCCGGTCTGCCCCATGTATTTGCCCGACCGGTCGGCGTAGGAGGTCTCACAAGCCTCATCACCCTGGAAGAACAGGAACTGACACGCGCCTTCGTTCGCGTAGATCTTCGCAGGCAGGGGCGTCGTGTTGGAAAACTCCAGCGTCACGTGTCCTTCCCATTCCGGTTCCAGCGGGGTGACATTCACGATGATCCCGCAGCGCGCATAGGTCGATTTGCCCACGCAGACTACCAGCACGTCACGAGGAATACGGAAGTATTCGACTGTGCGGGCGAGGGCAAATGAGTTGGGCGGAATGGTGCAGACATCAGTCTGACGCTCGACGAAGCTGGCGTTGCTGAATTCCTTGGGATCCACAATGGCAGAATCGACGTTCGTGAAGATGCGGAAGTCTTCCGCTACTCGGGCGTCATAGCCATAGGAGCTCAGGCCATAGGATATCATGCCCTGGCGCTTTTGCGCTTCGACGAACGGGTCGATCATGCCGGCGTTGGCGAGGTCTCGGATGCGGTGATCTGGTAGGATGCCCAAGGCTCTACTCCGACTGCTGCTGGTGGTCTGGATCGATCGGAGCAGCGGCACGTGGACTGCTGGGATCGGTTTCATCGGTGGCCCGTTCCCGCCCTTGTGCCTTGCGGCGGCGCAGGTTGGCCCGCAGGGCCTGCGAGAGGCGTTCTGCCTTTTGGTCCGACTTGGCTTTTTCGCTACTCATAATGTTCCATCGCTTGCGGCAGTGACGAGCGCAGGTCAAGGCCTTTCAGGCTGTGGAAAGCTGTGCTTGGCCCCTGGTGTTGCGTGATCCTGCGCTCGCAGCCGTTGGTCAGTATGGCCGTGCTTCGGTGAGCGCATGGTTTAGGCCTTGCGCGCATGCGGGGAAGGTGGCAATAGGCGGGCATCCCCGTGCGTGCTGCTGTAGCTCAGGGGTAGAGCACGTCATTGGTAATGACGAGGCCGAGAGTTCAAATCTCTCCAGCAGCACCATTTCCCACTTTCTGAACAGTCCGTTGCCGCTCGCGGCGCCCCTCGGTCTGCGTTGATACGGTCTCTTATGGCGAGGAAATTCACAACTTTTCGCTCAAAAGGACTTTTGATAAGGGGATGGTGGGTGCAGGGATTTCGTATTGGCTTCTAGAACCATAGATAACCGGAGTCTTGAAGCCATGCATTCTTCAACCATCGCCTCTCTCGGCAAAACCTCTGCTAGTCTGACTCGCCGGACTGTCGGCGCACTGGCCCTGAGTGTTGTTTGTCTCTTACCAGTCCTTGGGGCGCAGGCGCAGGCGCAGTCTAAATCCATGGCCAACCTCAACTTCCAGCCTGACATACCCTATACGCAAGCTGCAACGGAAAATGGCCCGATGACGCTGGCGCTGGACTTCTTCGCGCCCAAGGGCGCCTGCACCGCGCCTAGACCGACCATGGTGATGGTCCACGGTGGCGGGTTCAAATCTGGTGACCGCAAGTCGCGCCGGTGGAAAGAGTTTGCAGTCAGCTTTGCTGAGCAGGGCTGGAACAGTGCTTCGCTCAGCTACCGTCTGGTGAAGCACGACCCTGTGATTCACCCTGTACTGATGAAATCCATTCCCGATGAGCTGACTGGTGAAGATCGGGATCAGGCCATCGCTGGTGCTGGTGCGATCGAAACCACGCTGCATGCGCTGAGGTTCATGAAAATACGCGCTGGGCGGTCCTGCATCGATCCCGACAATATCTTCCTGATCGGCTCTTCAGCCGGTGGCGTGACGGTGCTCAATACGACCTTTATGGTCGACGAACTCGGGCAGGGGACGCCGCCGGTTGCGGGTGTAATCAACTATTGGGGTTCGCTGTCCGATGTCAGCACAATGGGCCAAAACGATACGCCTGTTTTCATTGTCCACGGCACCAAAGACCGAACCGTGCTGTATTCAAAGAGCGAAGACCTGTTCGCCCGGGGGCAGGCGACCAACACCTCGGTGCAGCTGCACGCCTTCGAAGACCGGGGCCACTCGTGGAAATCCATTAATGCCTATCAGGACACCATTAACGGGCAACCGGTCGTGGATGTAATGATCGATTGGATCGACGAGGTGATTGCTGGCCGTCGGCCTGCCACGCTGAAGACAATGAACTAACCAAAATGAGGGGGCGTCTTTCTTCGGCAGGAGTGCTTGTCCGTGCGCTACTGTGTATGCAACATTGGCCGATAGCCTCGGTTCAGGGTCGCATGGCTTTGAGCGCCGGTTTAGTGCTCTAACGACCTATCGGGAACGCCATGGACCTGAACCGTTCTGCCGTTGACATTCTCGCCGATCTTCACAATCGCAGCCTCAGCGCTGAAGCGATGCTGAACGCGACCTACGAGAGGATCGACGCTCTAAACCCCGCCGTTAACGCCATCGTCGGTCTCGCAGACCGTGATGCCATGTTGACCCAAGCGCGAGCAATGGACGCTGGTCCCATCCGTGGTCCACTCCACGGCCTGCCGCTGGCACCGAAGGATTTGGTCAACGTGGCGGGGCTGCGGTCGACCCATGGCTCTCCTATCTATGCTGAATACGTTCCTGATACCGATGAGGTGCTGGCTGCTCGACTTCGTTCGGCGGGTGCGATCCTGATCGGAAAGACCAACGTCCCCGAATTCGGGCTGGGTTCACACACCTTCAACCCCGTCTATGGGCGAACCACCAACCCCTATGATCCTGTGCGGACCTGTGGTGGCTCTTCTGGCGGAGCGGGGGTCGCACTCGCGCTGGGCTTGCTCGCGCTGGCAGATGGATCAGACATGATGGGTTCGCTGCGGAATCCGGCGGCCTGGAACAACGTTTATGGCTTCCGGCCGACCTGGGGCCGTGTGCCGCCTGAGCCGGAAGAAGATGGTGCATTGCACCAGATGTCCACGCGCGGGCCGATGGCGCGAACGCCGCAGGATCTGGCGCTGCTGCTTGACGTGCTGTCTGCGCGAGATCCTATGCGGCCGGAGGTAGCCGCTCCGCCACCGCTGCTGGCGGGGTTACAAGCCTTTGCAGACGCAGGGTCAGACCTCAGTGGCATGCGCATTGGCTGGCTGGGTGATTGGGGTGGGGCCTTCCCTTGCGAGCCTGGTATCCTCGCGATAAGCGCCGACGCGCTGGCAGTCCTGCGGGGGTTGGGGGCAGAAGTCGATAATCTTTCCCCGCCCCACGATTTTGACGATCTCTGGCGCAGTTGGACTGCGCTGCGCTCCTGGCAGGTTGGGGCGGGTTTACTGGCGCTACGCGATCATGCGGACCGGATGAAAGACAGCGCGCTGTGGGAGATGGAACGCGCTGCGAAGATGAGTGCAATCGACATTCATCGGGCCAGCGCTGCTAGAGCGCGCTGGGCGCGGTCCGCGAATAGCCTGTTTGAGCGGTACGATGCGCTGGTGCTGCCAACGACGCAGGTTTGGCCTTTCCCCATCGACCTGGCCTGGCCCACGGAGATCAGTGGGGTAAAAATGGACACCTATCACCGCTGGATGGCGGCGATGGTGCCTGTGAGCCTGCTTGGCCTGCCGGCGCTAAGCGTGCCAGCCGGCTTTGGCGAGGCGGGGCTGCCTGCTGGTGTGCAGATTTTCGGCCCACGGGGCAGTGATGCCCGGTTGCTCGCTATCGCCGACGCCTATCATGGTCCCACGCAGTGGCCGCAGCGGCGACCCCCGGCTCTGGCACTGGACTAAAACACTTCTGACTATGATGCCATCAGGCCATCAGGCCATCAGGCCATATGGGTGATGAGATTGAGCCTGTGTTTGGGCTCTGAAGGGGCGCTTCAGGCCTTTGCAGCAACGTTCTCTGCCATCATTGAAATCATCTCGAACATGATGGCTCCGGCAGTCAGCGCCGTGATCTGGTTCGGGCTGTCTTTGGTTGGCATCATGCACACGATATCGCCGCCAACGATGTTCAGCCCCCGAACGGCGTGGAGCAGGCCGACGGCCTCGTCGATATCAAAGCCCTTTTCTCCGGCTTCGAGGTTCGAGACCGCGGGGGCGATCGTGGGGTCAAGGCAATCGAGGTCGAAGGTTATGTAAACGGGCTGACCGTCCAGCACCTCGCGGATCTGTGCGACCACATCCTCAATGCCGCGTTTGCGGAACTCTTTCATAGTCACGACGTTGTAGCCATAGTCGTAAGAGGGCTGGAGCCAGTCGAGCGTGCGCGCGTGTCCGCGCAAGCCGATCTGCATAGAGTGGGTTGGATCCACCTGACCCTGATCAGCAAGATAGGCGCCCCAGTGCGCTGCGGACTTCTTTGCGCCCAGAAAGTGGTCGACCTTGGTAAAGACATCCGTGTGGGCGTCGAGATGCAGGAAACAGACCGGCTTGCCGCCAGTAAGCCTGCCGTTGCCCAGCGCTTGAACGATGCCACCCGTGATGGAGTGATCGCCCCCGATGGAAACCGGTCGGGCGCCGGCTTGGTCGATATTGGTAAAGAAGCGGGTGATATCTTCGATACAGGCTTCGTTGTCATTGGCGCGTGGGAAGGGGACATCGCCCACGTCCACGATTTTGGCCGCCGTCCATGGATTGAGGCCAAAGCCGCCGTGGACGCGACGGCCGACCGCTGAGACATTGCGCAAGGCGCGCGGTCCCAGGTGCTGGTCACGTTCAGTCGTGCCGTTGCCGGTCGAGTGCGGGACGCCGACCAAAGCAATGTCCTGGCCTTCGGGGCCTTCGTTCGGGCAGCGGAAGAGCGTTGGTATCCCCCACCAATAAAGGTTTTCCATCATCGAGGCATAGTGTTCATCAGACATGGTTCAGCGGTCTCCTATCCTGGGGTCAGTATTGAGTGCTTGAGATATAGAATTCGGGAGTTTTGTTTGGTCAGCAGGGTCTCAAATCGGTTTTCGTATCTGCAGGTCGGCTTCCCTCGTTGGGTTGAATTCTGGGTTCGAGGTGCCCCGGGGGCTCTGTGTTTTCAGATTTCGGCTTCGAGTGCGTCGATCAAGTGATCGATGTCTTCGCGCCGAGTATAGTGAACGAAACTCAGGCGTAAAACGCCGTGACTGGGGTCGATGCCCAAGCCTTCGAGGCAGCGCACGCCATAGAAGTCTCCGCCTCCGGCCATAATCCCGCGCGGGGCGAGGGCGGCCGCAAGGTCGTCGCCTGTCCTGTGAGAATGCACGGCTACCGTTGGCGCCTTGTCTTCTGCGGTGCGCGGGCCGATCAGTCGGATCGAGTTACGATTAGCCAAAAAATCCAGCAGTGGTTGAAGTAGGGCACTCTCATAGTCGCGCGATAGGTCGTGAACGGCCTCGGCCTTCGCAGTCAACGAGATGGTGCCACCTGAGTCGGGGAAATGATGATCGTAAAGGGTTTCCAGGTAGTCGACCATGCCTGCGCAAGCGGCGATCTGCGCATGATCCGGCCCGGCCGGAGTGAATTTCTTGGTTCGGTAACCGGCGTTGAAATAGTGCGCCTGCGAGGGCAGGGCGTCGGCAAGCGCACGGCGCACGACCATGATCCCCTGATGCGGTCCAAAGGTCTTGTAGGATGAAAATAGGTAGATATCAGCGCCCAGCTTACCGACATTGGGTAGCCCATGGGGGGCGTAGCTGACTCCGTCCACGCAGGTTACCGCTCCGGCAGACCGCGCCAGTTCACACAGGGCAGGGACATCGTTGGGGGCACCGACAACGTTGGAGCAATGCGGAAAGCACACCAGTTTTACCCGTTGGTCAAGCAAAGCGCGAAGCCCTTTGGGGTCCAGTAAGCCGCTTTCGCGATCAAGCAGCCATTCCCGGACTTCAACGCCTGCGGCCTCCAGTCGGCGCCAAGGGCCGGAGTTGGCCTCGTGGTCCTGATTGGTGACGATCACGGCATCGCCAGGCTTCAAGTATCCGGCAAAGGCCTGGGCAAGGACGTAGGTGTTTTGAGTGGTTGAGGGGCCAAAGGACAATTCGTCGCTTTCAACCCCCAGCGCAGCGGCAAGACGATCGCGTGCCTCGTCCATCTCCTCCCCACCGAGCCGCGAGGCGTCATAGGGGCCGTAGGGCTGCACTTTGCGCTGGGTATAGAACCGGTTCAGACGTTCGATAACCGGTCGGCAGGTATAAGATCCGCCAGCGTTTTCAAAGAAGGCCTGCCCGTCAAGAACGGGCTCCTGCAAGGCGGGGAATTGCTGGCGGACAAAGTCGACGTCCAGCGTTACGGACTGTTGGGACGGCATGGGGAGGTCTACTCCATCAAACAGGGACTGACGATGAGGCACCTTAGAGCAAGATTGCCGTCGCGCCAGAGGGTGTTTGCGCCGACCTTGTCTCGACCGCTTCGCGGTCTTCGCCAAGGCGTCGCGCACGACCAAGGTGCGCGGGGAAGATTTGTAAGCCGCGAAGCGGCGTCAAATCGAGCCCGCAACCTTTGGGTAACTTGCCGCGCAACGGCAGCTCGGCGTCCCGTCCATTCCCACATCAGGCTCCGAATCAGGGCAGAGCAGACCGCATCCATCTGCGTCTATCGGTCTTGTGGTCAGGGTTGCGTGCTCGGCCCTTGGCCGCTTCGCGGCCTTCGGGCCTCCCCCGCGCAATTCAGGTGCTTCTCTTCAAATCCAGACACCTGTGACTGCAACGACGTCAGGTCTGCTGTTCGGCCTGATGCAAGCCCAGTGAAACCACAAGCGCCTGACTCAAGCACATGGCGCCAGAAATGAGCCGGAAGCCATGGGTCTCTTGCGCATCGGTCTCAAAGCACAGGTCGGACTTAGCGGCGAGAGGCGACAAGGGGCCGTCGGTAATCGCGATAATCGGTCGGCCTGCGGCAGCAACTGCGGTTATGGCATCGGTGACCTCAGGGGCATAGGGCGGGAAGGATATAGCAATCATCAGATCGTTCCCAGCGATCATCTGCGTCTGTTGAACTGCCATGCCTCCGCTCCCATCGATCAGGTGTGCGCGCACACCGAAGCCCGAGAGATTATAAGCCAGATAGGAGGCTACCGGAAACGACCGGCGCATGCCCATGACGTGCACGCGCTCGGCGGCAGAAAGCATCCCCACAGCTCGCCGCATATCATCGGCTGTGACTTCAGATTCCAGGATCGTCAACGATTCTCGCGAACTAGAAATGAAATCTGACAGCACGCCCACGGGCTCTTTCGGTGCCTTGTCGACAGCCTCACTGATCCGCTCCCGATAGGTTGGGGTCCGAGCGACCAGCCGGGCGCGCAGAACCCGTTGCATGTCTGTAAATCCGGTAAAGCCCAGCGCCTGAGCGAAGCGCACCATAGTCGGTGGGCGCACGCCCGCAGCATGGGACAGTTCTGCGACGGTTTCCAGCGCTGCTCGGTTGGGTTGCTGCACAATGAACTCAGCCACAAGCCGCAGCTGTGGCGAAAGGCTGTCGAACCGATCAGACAAGATCCGGCGAAAATCGTCGTAAGTCGCTGGCGCGTCTTGGGTCAGAGTCATCGGGGGGGCTTCCAAGCAGACAAATAATCCCGGCGCCTGCACATCCTCGGTTCGTAAAGCTCGCCAGAAAGGCTCGCACGGCCGGGTCAGAAGCCATCAAACACAACAAAAGCCGGGTTCGATCCATTGGTCAAGTTGGTCGCACCCTGCGCTAGACCGCCGTCGAGCACATCAATGGGGATGAAACCGCTATCGATGCTGCCAAATGCCTGGTGCTGGCCGGCCACCTGAAGCCGAATAGCGAGCTGGTTTATGGGTGGCAGATCCACCGTCAGGGGCAGCAACGCCACCTTCCCAAACAACTCGGTGCGAGAAGCGACTTCGCCAGGTTCCAGCGTGACGGGGGCAGCAATGCCCTGACGGTCCAGATTGTAGGCGACGTCGAGGGTGAGGCTGGCCCAGTTGAACCCCGTCCAGCGGTAAATTTCGAAGGGCGGGAACTGGCTGAGGATGTTTTCTGGCTGCAGGACGAGAGGTGTCGACCCGACATTGCGAAGGCTCAGTGTAATCGTCGGAGCATTGGCCCCATAAGCGTGGGTCAACGCGACACCGGCCGGGAATTGTAAGGTAAATTCCGCGTCTCTGGAACGATAGCGGGCCAGCCCAGGCTCCAGCGTGCCGGGCGTCGGGCGGACGCTTAAGGTCTGATTACCGCCAAAGACAGGCACGAAAGCCTGTTCGTTGATGGCAGCGGGGCCTGAAAATTCAAAAGCCGTGGCCACTGCTGTCGTGCTCGTTCCAACACTCGCACGCGAACTCGTCGTCACATTTGCCTGTGCTGACCCAAAATCTGTCTGCACAGCCGCGTTCATAACCGGTTCAGCCGCTGTTGACACAGCCTCCAGCAGCAAAGCGACGTCCTCCGGCGATAGCTCAGTAAAGGCGGTATCAGCGGCAGCGCCTGTATCAATGCCTGTGCCTGTTCCTGTTCCTGTCTTCACACCGATCAAAGCGACTAACTCTGAATCCGTGCCCGAAAGCGTCTCGCCCTCTCCCGGCGTAAGGTCGTCCAGCCCGAGCAGCGCAGCCGCACTGATTTCCGCGAAACTGCCTGCACCGAGGCCATTGCCAGATGCGCCAATCGAGTCCGCACCCAGCAGGCCCGAACTAGCCCCCGCCTGTCCCATCTCGCTGGGTGAAACATCTAGCGCCGCGTCAATCAAGGCAGAGTCGGCGAGCCCAACGCCGCCAGACGATACGGCCTGCTGTAGCAGACCCGTTGACCCGTTCTCACCTTGTGAAGGCAAAGAGGCACGGACATCCGCCGCGCGCACGCTCTGCGTCGCACTGAACTCCAGACCCGGGCGGCGGGACATAGTGTCGGTCGTAGACGAATTCGTCAGCTGGGAGACGGGCACGCTGGTTGCGCCCGCCGGCGCAAAACCGGCCATAGGATTGCCAAGGTCTTCGTCAGAAAAATTCGGGATGATCACGTCACTTAAAGGAGACAGCATCGCACAGCCTGAGAGCAGAAGACCCGTTGCGGCCCCTGTCAATGCCAGGCTGATCGTTCTGATTGCAGTGTCCATGTCCGATCCCTCAAACGAGCCCTGAGCTTCGATACATCATCGCCATCGAAGATGATACCGAGTGGCCGATATAAAAGCAGGTCGCTTGAACCAAAATTTAGGCAAATATGCGACGTCTGAGCAATGGGTCAGAGAACATACAGAAGCCCGATGCAGGTTAGCACCGGGCTTGATGATCGCGCTGGGCGAAGGGCTGAGGTTAAAACGACGCGGCAAGCGGGTCTGCGCCTTTGAACTTTACTGCTCTGGTTTCGGTTTCGGTTTCGCCCTGTCGTGTTTCCTGTCTAAATTCTGTGTCAGGCTGCGTCCTGCACCATCGAGCGCAGCACGTAGTGGAGAATGCCACCGTTGCGGTAGTAGTCCACCTCGTTGGCGGTATCGATCCGCACCATTAAGGCAACATCCTTTGTGCTGCCATCGGAAAAGGTGATGCGGCAGGCAACGTCCATGCGGGGCGAAATGCCACTCTCTACCCCAGTAATGTCGAAAGTCTCAGCGCCATTTAGACCCAACGAAGCGATGCTGTCACCGTCTTTGAACTGCAGCGGCAGGACGCCCATACCCACCAAATTGGACCGGTGGATACGCTCAAAGGACTCAGCGATCACAGCCTTGACACCGAGCAGTCGCGTCCCCTTGGCCGCCCAGTCACGCGATGAGCCCGTACCGTACTCCTTGCCTGCGACGATAACGAGCGGTGTGCCTTCCGCTTCATACTTCATGGCCGCATCATAGATGTCCATCTTCTCACCCGAAGGCTGATGCATGGTGAAGCCGCCTTCGACCGAACCGCCAAGCATCAGGTTCTTGATACGAATGTTGCCGAAGGTTCCCCGCATCATGATGTGGTGATTGCCGCGACGCGCACCGTAGGAGTTGAAGTCATTCGGCTGGATCTGCCGTTCCATGAGGTAGTGGCCAGCGGGTGCATCGCGCTTGATTGCCCCGGCGGGAGAGATGTGGTCGGTCGTGATCGAATCACCGAGCAGGGCCAGTGGCCGCGCGCCATGGATGTCACTCAGGTCGTCGACTTCTGTGGTCATGCCAGCAAAGAATGGTGGGTACTGGACGTAGGTTGAGCCATCGTCCCAGTCGTAGGTCATCCCTCCTGTGACCTTGATTCCCTGCCAGTCTTTAGTGCCGTCAAAGACATTACCGTAGCGTTCGGTGAACATTTCAGCCGTCAGGCACGCGTCCATGGTCTCGGCCACTTCAGCATTGCTGGGCCAAATGTCTGCGAGGAAGACGTCGTTTCCGTCCTGATCTTGGCCAATGGCGTCTTTGGTGATGTCAATGTTCATCGATCCGGCGAGCGCATAGGCCACCACCAACGGTGGTGAGGCAAGATAGTTGAAACGACTGAGTGGGTGCACCCGGCCCTCGAAGTTGCGGTTGCCCGAGAGTACGGCGGCAACCCGCACATCGCCTTGGTTTATGGCGGTCTCAATTTCGTGCTTCAGCGGCCCAGAGTTGCCGATGCAAGTGGTGCAACCATAGCCAACCAGATCGAAGCCAATGGCGTCGAGATGGTCTTGGAGACCTGCTTTTTCGAGGTAGTCAGTGACCACCTGCGAGCCCGGTGCGAGAGAAGTCTTGACCCAGGGCTTAGAGGTCAGGCCGCGTTCATTGGCCTTCTTAGCAACCAGACCGGCGGCCACCAGCACGGAAGGGTTAGATGTATTGGTGCACGAGGTAATTGCGGCGATCACAACATCACCGTTGTTCATGCTGTAGTCTGCGCCTGCGACTGGGGCATTGCCTTTGCCAGCGTCCTGCGGCTTGCCCTGCAGGTCGGTAGCGAGGTGGATTGAAAACTCATCCGTGGCCTCGGAAAGCAGAACCCGGTCTTGCGGGCGCTTAGGGCCAGCCAGTGAGGGGACGACGGTGCCCATGTCCAGCGAAAGCGTGTCGGTGAATACCGGATCCGGCGTATGCTCGTCACGCCACATGCCCTGCGCCTTTGCGTAGGCTTCGACCAGTGCAACCGTCTCGGAATCCCGGCCGGTAAAGGCGAGGTAGCGGCAGGTTTCCGCGTCAATGGGGAAGAAGCCGCAGGTTGCGCCGTATTCGGGTGCCATATTGGCGATGGTGGCACGGTCAGCGAGGCTCAGGTTTGACAGTCCGGGGCCGTAAAACTCAACAAACTTACCGACGACGCCCTTGGCGCGCAGCAGTTGAACGATCACCAGAACAAGGTCGGTGGCCGTGGTGCCCTCGACCATTTTGCCGTCGAGCCTAAAGCCGATCACTTCGGGTACGCGCATTGATACCGGCTGGCCCAGCATGGCCGCTTCCGCTTCAATGCCACCAACGCCCCAGCCGAGCACGGCCAGACCGTTGACCATCGTGGTATGAGAGTCGGTTCCGACCAGCGTGTCGGGGTAGGCAATCTTTCGACCGTCCACGTCAGCCGTCCAGACGGTCTGGGCGAGGTACTCGAGGTTGACCTGGTGACAGATTCCTGTACCCGGCGGCACGACGCGGAAGTTTTCAAAAGCCGATTGGCCCCAGCGCAGGAATTCGTAACGCTCCTTGTTGCGTTGGAACTCAATCTCGGTGTTCTTCTCTGCGGAATCTGGGTCACCAAAGTGATCCACCATGACCGAGTGGTCGATGACCAGATCCACGGGTGAAATCGGGTTGATCTTCTTTGGGTCAGCGCCGAGCTCAACCACCGCTTCGCGCATGGCGGCGAGGTCAACAACCGCTGGCACACCGGTAAAATCTTGCAGCAGCACCCGCGCCGGACGGTATGCGATTTCCGAAGCACCGCCCTTGTTATCGAGCCACTGGGCGAAAGCTGAGATGTCTTCGGTGGTGACGGTCTTGCCGTCTTCGAAACGCAGCAGGTTTTCCAGCAGGACTTTCAGCGAAAAGGGCAACCGCGAAAGATCACCCAATTGCTCACTCGCCTTGGGTAGCGAGTAGTAGTCGAAAGACTTTCCGGCCGCTGTCAGCGTGGACCGAACCTGCATTGTATCCTGACCTGGAACCATCGAAGAAACCTCCTGTAGCTGTGGCCATTAGCGACCCCCAAAGGTCGCGAACGGCAGGCTGCATGTCGCAACCCGGAAAAACATGTGCGGGTTTTAGCCGGTTTCCCCGATCTCAACAATTCGCAGTCTGACGCGCCTGCGCCTCGCGGAGTGCATTGCTGGAGCCGCCACGGCCGTTCCCCTGCAGATGGCAGACCCACCGTGACAAAGGCGATCCTAAGCCCCACTTATGCAGCATGTGCACGTATCTGATCCGTTTCGATCCCGACCACGACTGGCCCTTTCTGATTGCCGGCAACCGTGATGAATTGCGCAGCCGTCCAGCGCTTCCGCCCGCGCGACACTGGCCGGATCGCGGCGACGTGCTTGCGGGTCAGGATGTGCTAGCGGGTGGCACCTGGTGCGGTCTCAACGATACTGGCGTTGTCGCGGCACTGCTCAATAAGAAAAAGGCGTTGGGACCGGCGCCGGGAAAGCGCTCGCGCGGGGAGGTGGTGCTGGATGCGCTCGACCACGCCGATGCTATAGACGGCGCGCGAGCCATAGGGGCGCTCGACGGTGATGCCTACCGGCCCTTCAATCTTATTCTTGCCGACAACCGGGACGCATTCTGGATTACCCACGACGGCGATGTGACGCTCCGCGTGCGGGCCATGGAGCCCGGCGTACATCTGATCAGCCATAACGATCTGGACACCGGGCCACGCGCACATGCCCATCTGAAGCAGGCTGAGGCAGCGGTACCCAGCGGAGAATTTGCCGACCCCGCTGCCTGGCAGGGGTGGGTTGACCTGCTCAGTGCTCGGGCTGCGCCAGATGCCGCGTACTGGGAAACCGCGCTGAACGTCGATGTGCCCGAGATGGACTTTGGCACGGTGTCATCGGTGCTCATTGCGCTGCCGCGCGCAGAACTGGCTTTGGGGGCGCAAGGCCCACCGCCGCGTGGGTTGGGAGCAGAGCCTGATCCCGGGCAAGTCGCGCCAGTCTTCCTCTACGCCGATGGCCCAGGTGATCGGGCGCCTTACCAGTTGATGGCAGACTGAAGGAGGTCTGTGGGGTCGGGTGTCGCCGCCGCGCAGGATGGGGTTTCGTGGCGCTTAGCGTCGGTGCCATTTCTGGAAATGGTCGATATCGTAAACCCGGTGGTCGTGGTGACGGCTTGAATAGCGAAGCAGCGCTAGCAAGCCTCCGCCCAGCAAGACCGAGAAGACCAGCGCTCCCCCAATCAGCCACCAGGCGAATGGGTCCATCTGCGTATCGACGGAGAACCAAATTTGCCAGCCAATGCCAAGGATTGCGACCATCACCCCGCCCAGAAATGCAAGGATGCCAAAAGCCCGCCAGCCCAGTGGTTCAGGCGTTGAAGGTTGCCCAGTCGCCTCTGTTTCGGTCTTTGTCTCGGCCGTGGCTTCTGTCGCATCTTGGGGGCCTAATTCGCTCGCGGCTTCGTTCTCTGGTTCGACCTCTGATTCTGGCTTAGGTTTGGCCTGAGAGTTTGGATTGTCGTCCCGGCTCTTGGTCGTAACGGTTTCTGGCGCGGTGAATATAACCGCCCTACCTTTTGCGCTTTTGTGCGCGGGTTGATCCGATTTCTGTTCATGGTCTGGCATGGCGGCCCCCTTCGGTCATGGATTAACACATCGGCCAAGCAATGCTACAGGCGACAGCGGGGCGCAGGCGAGCAGCCTGTTTTTTGTCTCCATTCGATTCATAAAATTCTGAAGGCGCATATGCCATGCCGCGCGGCAAGCAAGTCTACGAGACGTCAGCAAAGATCATCTATGAGGGGTCGGAAGCCGACACTCACATTCAGCACTTCAAGGACGACCCGGCCAAGGGCCGCCGCGGGGACGATGCGGTCGCTCTATGGCAGGCTGGCCGTGGTGTCCTCAACAACAGGATTTCTGACGTCCTCATGACTCGCCTGACCGAGATGGGCGTAGCCAATCACCTTATGCGCCGTCTGAATATGCGCGAGCAAATGGTGCGAGCTTCCGAGCCGATGCCAATCGGCGTAAAGATTCGAAATCTTGCCGCCGGTGCCTTCGCCAGCCGTCTTGGTATGCCGCCCGGTGTGAAGCTGCCTCGGCCCATGGTGGAGTTCTTTTTGCGTTCGACTGAGTTGGATGATCCACTGATCACGGAAGACAACATCGCTGCCTTTAACTGGGCTAGCCCACAGGACCTTGATGACATTGTAGCGCTGTCCATGCGCACCAACGATATTCTTTCAGGGCTGTTTATTGGCGTAGGGCTGAAGCTGGTCGACTTCCGCCTTGAATTCGGGCGGATCTGGGAACCGCTTGAGAACGGGCAGGAAGAAATGCGCATTCTGATCGCCGATGAAATCACGCCGGATAACTGCCGACTGTGGGATAATGAAACGGGTGAAAAGCTTGAAACACTCCGGGATTCTGCCACCGGGCTGGACGGGCACCGGCTGGTTGCCGCCCGGCTAGGGCTGATGCCTGATGCTGGTCCTGGCGATTTGCGGGGCCCTCGAACCCTGCAGTAGCAGACTTTGGTCTGGATGGAGAACGGAGACGATGGGCAACCTGCGGCTTTGCGCCTGTTCAAACCCGGTCGTGTGCTCCTATATTAAGTATTGAGGCTCCAAATTGAGGAAATGCGCCCATGCCTATGTCCGCCGGCGAAATCGAGCAAATGATCCGCAGTGCCCTTCCCGATGCTGATGTCCGCATCGAGGACTTGCGCGGTGATGGCGATCACTATGCGGCCTATATCGTTTCCGATGCGTTCAAGGGAAAGTCTCGCGTGGCGCAGCACCAGCTTGTTTACGCTGCTCTCCAGGGTCGAATGGGAACGGAGTTGCATGCGCTTTCATTGCAGACCAAGGCGCCCGACCGTGCTTGAGCTATGAACATCAAGGATCGATCATCATGGATACTTCTATTCTTACCCGCATTCAGTCAGACGTGCAGAACAATAAGGTTATGCTTTACATGAAGGGGACGCCCGTATTCCCGCAGTGTGGCTTCTCAGCGGCCGTGGTGGCCGTATTGAACAACCTCGGCGTCGACTATCACTCTGAAAACGTGCTGGAAGACCCCGGTATTCGGCAGGGTATTAAAGAATACGCAAACTGGCCGACTATCCCCCAGCTCTACGTCAAGGGTGAGTTCGTAGGTGGCTGCGATATCGTGCGAGAAATGTACGAGACTGGCGAGTTGGCCCAAGTGCTGACAGACGCTGGGATCGAGGTCCGTTCGGCAGCTTGATTGCTCTGCACTTGGTCCACGGCAGCCTTTCCGCCTTAGATTGCGCGTGGGAGATTTGTAAGCCGCGAAGCGGCGTCAAATCGAGCGCGCCATTCGTTGGATCGAGTGGTTTGTCTTCTGTTGTAGCACGGAGGTTGCGTCGACCTTGTCTCGACCGCTTCGCGGTCTTCGCCAAGGCGCCGCGCAAACCGTACTCTTGCAACTCCAGATACAGATGGGCCCGGTCGTGAAGCTATAGCCTGGGACAACGAGGGCGATATCGCTTTCATCCAAAAGGAAAACCCGGCAGCACGCGCCACCGGGTGTTATTGAATCTATCACCTGATGATGCCCTGTTCATCGGGCATAATGTGTCAGACTGGCTCAGGCTTCCGGATTTATCGACGCTGGTTCGATTTTAACCCCTGGCCCCATAGTCGAAGAGATTGCAATCCGCTTGACGTAGGTACCCTTTGCGCCCGATGGCTTCGCCTTCTGGATAGCGTCAATGAATGCCTTGGCGTTGGCAAGGATATCAGCCTCTGAGAACGAGGCCTTCCCAATACCAGCGTGAATGATCCCTGCCTTCTCAGCTCGGAACTGAACTTGACCACCCTTTGCCGCTTCAACGGCTCCGGCGACGTCTGCCGTTACCGTTCCCAATTTTGGGTTTGGCATGAGCCCACGTGGGCCCAGGACCTTTCCCAGACGACCGACGATCGGCATCATGTCGGGGGTTGCAATCACGCGTTCAAAGTCGATCGTACCCGCCTGCACTTGCTCCATCAGGTCTTCAGCACCAACCACGTCAGCACCTGCAGCCCGGGCCTCGTCCGCCTTTGCGTCTTTGGCGAACACAGCAACACGGATCGACTTGCCCGTACCGGCCGGCAGGGTCACTGCCCCGCGGACGTTCTGGTCGGCATGGCGTGGATCAATGCCGAGATTCATAGAAATCTCGATGGTTTCATCAAACTTCGCGGTTGCACGGGATTTAACCAAAGAAACAGCTTCTTCGATCGACACCAGACCATCGCGGTCGATGCCTTCATAGGCGATGCGAATACGCTTTCCTGTAGCCATAGTATTAGCCCTCCACCTGCACGCCCATCGACCGAGCGGAACCTTCGATGATCCGCATCGCGCCTTCGATGTCGACTGCGTTTAAGTCTTGCATCTTAGCCTCTGCGATTTCCTTGACCTGATCGCGGGTAATCTTGCCCACGAATTGGGTGCCTGTCGCGTTGGCGCCTGACTTTTTTCCGGCGGCCTTCAGGATGTAATAAGCGGCCGGCGCCGTCTTGGTTTCGAAGCTGAACGACTTATCGGAGTAAACTGTAATGATGACGGGGGTTGGCGTGCCCGGTTGGGTTTGCTGCGTGGCTGCGTTGAAGGCCTTGCAGAATTCCATGATGTTCACACCGCGCTGACCCAGCGCAGGCCCAACAGGCGGCGAAGGGTTCGCTTGACCAGCCGGGATCTGTAGCTTGAAGCTACTTTCTATCTTTTTTGCCATGATATCCTCGATTGCAAAAGTGAGGTCCGCGGTCGTCTCGGGGCGGCAAAGCCCCCTCCCGCAGATAGTCGGTGGGATAGGCCAGGGCCCGTGCCTTGACAAGCAGATCGGGCCCTAAGGCGCGGAATCACCCCGCACGGGTGCTATGCGGCGGTGGAACAGGAGCAGGGCGACCGCTCGGTTTCCCGATCAACTGGAACCTCTGCAGCTCCTGCTGCCAACATTCAAAGGGCGTCCAAAGCTTCCTGCAGATTGGTAAAAGCGAAGCAGTCACCGCATAGCGCTTCAAGCCGAGTAAGGTTCTCTCGGGCCAGATCAACCCGGTCCGTCTCAATGAACAAATACCCCTGATAGTTCAGTGCCCCCAGATGCTCAGGGTCAAGGCCCAGAGCGCGTTTGTAAGCCG
>PAFB01000153.1 GCA_002700865.1 Rhodospirillaceae bacterium | reverse complement strand
GTGATGACGCTGGTGGTCTTCACCGCCGTTGTTGGGCTTTGGCTTGCGCCCGGTGAAATCGAAGCCTGGCGGGCCGTTGCCGGTTTGGCGATCCTTGCCATCGGTGCGGGGGCTTCAGGCGCGCTAAACATGTGGTACGACCGCGACATCGACGCCGTTATGTCCCGAACCGCCAAGCGCCCCATACCCAACGGAGACATCTCGCCCAACCATGCGCTGATCTACGGGTTGGTGCTGTCGATTGGGTCTGTGGTGGCGCTGGGGTTGGTGACCAACTGGGTTGCTGCTGGCATTTTGGCATTTACCAACGCTTTTTATGTCGTGATTTACACCATGTGGCTGAAGCGACGGACCGCGCAAAACATCGTTATTGGTGGCGCGGCTGGTGCGTTCCCGCCGATGATCGGCTGGGCCATGGTCTCAGGTGATGTTTCATGGGTGGGGTTCGTGCTGTTTGGCCTGATCTTCCTGTGGACCCCACCGCACTTCTGGGCGCTGGCCTTGGTCAAGGAATCCGAATACGGCGCTGTCAACATACCCATGCTGCCCAACGTCGCTGGTGCACAGGAAACCAAGCGGCAGATCGTCATCTACACCGCCGCCATGTCGCTGACGGGTCTGGTGCCGTTTCTTTTGGGTGCGGCAGGCTACCTGTACTTCGCCGTCGCGATCGCTTTTGGCGCCCTGTTTATGATCAATGCGTGGCAACTGCTGCGGGGTGACTCGCTGGGGCCGGCAAAGCGCATGTTCGGCTTTTCAATCTTCTATCTGTTCCTGATGTTTGGTTTGCTGCTGGTCAACGCCAAGACCCATGTAAACCTCACCTGGATCTAGCTCCACACCCCTTAATTCTGAGCGGGAGGCACCGCACCATGGCAGACAAAAAAGACAAGCGCCCCGAATGGACCAAAGGCCGCATCAAAGGCAACTGGATCATCCTTGCTGCGCTGGTTGTATTCGTGCTGGGTTGGTATGGATTTTTTCTCTTCAATACCGCATCGCGGGCGGCAGGGTAATCTATGACGGCGCAATCCAATCCAGCGGCAATCCGCAACAAAAACACCCGCGTTTTACTGCTGGCGCTGGGCGTGATTGCGGGGATGCTGGTGCTGGTTGCGACGGCGCCGGCAGCCTATCGCAAGTTCTGCGAAATCACCGGTATTTCAGGCACCACGCAAGTCGGCAGCGCTGCTGATCTTGCCAACGCTGAGCAAGCCGCTGAGCTGGGCGGGCTGGGTGAGATTGAGATTCTGTTCACGGCGTCAGTCGATCCCTCCCTGGACTGGAAATTCCGCCCTAAGCAGCGCACGGTTACTGTTCCAATCGGGGAACAGGGGCAGGTCGATTACTACGCCAAGAACCGCTCCATCACGGCCATCACGCGCGGCACAGCTACGTTTAACGTGACGCCGTTGCAGGCTGGGCGCTACTTTTCGAAAATCCAGTGTTTTTGCTTTGAAGATCAGCAGCTTGAACCTGGTCAGGAAGTCGACATGCCAGTGATTTTCTACGTTGATCCAGCGATCCGCGACGACCCGGATCTGAAGGATTTGCGGCAGATCACTTTGGCTTACACCTTTTTCAACGCCGCTGATTGAGCCAGCCGGGCCTGCGCGTTACAAAAACGCAAAGGTCCGAACCGCTCATAGAGCGTTGCACCGAAATCAACTGCCCCTTAGAAGGGTGTAATATTCACATATTAGAACAAGGACATCCAGCGATGGCAGACGCACATCACGGTCCGAACCATGACTATCACCTGCTTGAGCCGTCCATTTGGCCGCTCGTGACTTCCCTTGCTGTGGGCATCCTGCTCTTTGGCACAGTGCTGATGTTCCACAATAACCCCAATCAGCCCGAAGGCCTGATGGCGACCCTCATGGGTGCGCGGTGGTTTATTGTCGGTCTGGGTGGTGCTGGTGTGATTGCATCTGTCTTTGGCTGGTGGAGCGATGTGATCAAGGAAAGCCGTCAGGGCGACCATAAGCCTGTGGTTCAGCTGGGCCTGCGCTACGGCATGCTGTTCTTTATCGCTTCCGAAGTGATGTTCTTCTTTGCGTTCTTCTGGGCTTACTTCAACTTTGGCGTAACCGAAGAAGTATGGCCGCCTCAGGGAACCGATTCTTTCAACCCGATCGACATGCCCCTGTACAACACCGTGATCCTGCTGCTGTCCGGCGTGACGGTCACCTGGGCTCACGAAGCAATTCGCCATGGCGACCGCCGCGACTTCCTGGTCTCGCTGGGCCTGACGGTTGTTCTCGGCATTCTGTTTACCTGCATGCAGGCGGTTGAGTATTTCGAGGCCTTCACCGTTTACGGCTATGGCTATAACGCAGAGGGCGTCGTTGAGACTTACCCCTCGACGTTCCTGATTGCCACTGGCTTCCACGGCTTCCACGTTATCATCGGTACCACCTTCCTGGCGGTCTGCTGGTTCCGGGGTCTGGCGAACAATATGACCAAGGAAAAGCACTTCGGTTTCGAAGCAGCTGCCTGGTACTGGCACTTCGTAGACGTGGTCTGGCTGTTCCTTTACATCTCCATCTACTGGGGCATTTTCGACCGCGGATAAGCGGTCTGGCGGTGCGCGGGGATTTTATGACTCAAAACCCGTCATTGCCCCGCCGTTCTGCCGCCAAGGTCGTCGGCCTCGGCTTGAGCCAAAAATGCCCGCGCTGTGGCACTGGCTCGCTGTATCAATCCTTCCTGAAAGTCCGACCACGCTGCGAAAGTTGCGACCTGGACCTGAGCCGTGAAGACAGCGGTGATGGTCCCGCAGCCTTTCTGATCTTCGGCATCGGCGGTGTGGTTCTGTTCCTCGCGCTGGTCGTGGAGCTTGCTGCTCAGCCGCCTTATTGGGTCCACTTCAGTATCTGGCTTCCCATGGTCCTTGTGCTGTTCTGGCTCATCGCGCCCCGAGCTAAGGCGGTGTTTATTGCCATGCAGTATCACACCAAATCCTCCGACAGCGGCAGCGCGGACTACAGGTGAATTTGCGGCCCATGAACAACCGACACTTTCGACCTCGCCCACTGCTGTACATCCTCGCTGCTCCCTGCTTGGCCTTGTTGTGCGGGTTGGGCGCGTGGCAGTTGCAGCGCTTGGCGTGGAAACAAGCACTGCTCGCCAGCCAGCAGGCCCTGAGCGTGATCGCGCCCATCGAAACTGATCGCAGTCATCCTCTCTTTGGGCTGGAAGACCACTATCCCGTAATCCTGACAGGGACGCTCGACCTCAGTCGGTCGATCGGCTTTTTTGGCCAATCGCTTAACGGCAAATCCGGTGAAGACGTCTATGCCCCGCTCACGCTGTCTGACGGTCAGATCGTGTGGGTGAAGTTGGGGCTGGTCGAGGGTCGCTATGACGCCGCAACCGCAACCGCAACCGCAACCGCCGCCTCAGCCGTTGCCTTTGGCACGTTGCCGCAGGGGCAGATTTACGCCGGGGGCTGGCGTGGCAATCCAGCCTTCAATCCCGGCAACCAGCCCGAGCGCGACATGTGGGCNGTTGCTGATCCTGAAGCCATGTCGGACCACGTCGAGCTCGATCCATTTTTCACGCTGCCCATGTTGGTTGAGCTGACGGAAACGCTGGGTGAACGCAGCCCCTTCACCCCAACCCCCACAAACACCGCCCTGCACAATCCGCACCTGAGCTACGCCGTACAGTGGTTCAGCTTTGCGTTGATCCTGCTGCTGTTTGTGGTGATCCTGAGTTTTCCGAAACGAGGCGGAGACGAACAATGACCAGTTACGCTGAAATGGAAGCCTTGAACGCCCGCGCCGGTACGCTGGCTGAGGCGCTGTCGATCCTGTATTGGGACCAACAATCAATGATGCCCGCCGGAGGGGGGCCAAGCCGGGCAGATCAGACGGCGCTGTTGGAGACCATGGTGCACGACATCACCGCAGGCGCGGCCTTGGGTGAGGCAATCGAGGCGGCGGAAGGAGACAACAATCTGGACCGCTGGCAGCGCGCCAACGTGACTGAGACCAAGCGGCAGTTCATCCGTGCGACCGCCATTCCCTCTGACCTCGTCGCCGCCAAATCCAAGGCGGAGAGTCATGCGCTTGCGGTTTGGCAGGAGGCTCGGCCCAACAACGATTTTGCCGCGGCACTGCCCGCCCTGCGCGCTTGCTTTGATCTTGCCAAGCAAGCCGGACAAGCCATAGCGGATCAGACCGGCCAGCCGCTTTATGAAGCGATGATTGATGGCTTTGAACCCGGTTTGACGGTGGCTCAGATTGATGCGATTTTCGATGATTACGCAGCGTTCTTGCCGGACTTTCTGGACAACGTTTTAGCCGCGCAGGCCCAACGCGGTGAGCCTTTACCACTGGAGGGCCCATTTGACGTGGCAACCCAGCGGCAGGTCTTCCAAGACATCATGAAATCGGTCGGTTTTGACTTTGACCATGGCCGCTTGGACACGTCCGCGCATCCGTTTTGCGGAGGGACACCGGTGGATGTGCGCATGACCACGCGTTACCGGGATGAGGACTTTATCGATGCGATGATGGGGGTTTTGCACGAGACCGGTCATGCGCTTTATGAACAAGGCCNNCCCTCCGATTATGCCCGCCAGCCTGTTGGTTTGGCGCGCGGTATGGTGCTGCACGAAAGCCAGTCGCTGACNATTGAAATGCAGGTGGTCCGCAGCCGTGCCTTCATGAACTATGCAGCACCCATGCTGGCCAAAGCCTTTGGCAAATCTGGTCCTGCGTGGAGCGCTGAGAACCTGTCGCGTCATGCGGCTCGGGTCGAGCGCTCGTTTATCCGTGTGGAAGCGGATGAAGTGACCTATCCCGCGCACGTCATCCTGCGCTACCGTCTGGAAAAGGCGCTGTTGGCAGGCGACCTTGATCTCGAAGACCTGCCGCAGGCTTGGGGTGATGGTTTGGAGTCGCTGCTTGGCATTCGTCCAGCGACGGACCGCGAAGGCTGCTTACAGGACATTCACTGGTATTCCGGTGCTTTTGGCTATTTCCCGACCTACAGCCTGGGCGCAATGTGTGCCGCACAGGTCTTTGGCGCGGCGCGCGAGCAACTGGTGGACGTTGAGGCGCAGATAGAACGCGGCGAGTTCGGCCCCTTGGTCGATTGGTTGCGCACCAACGTTCACGGCAAGGCTTCGTCGGGGTCAACCGAAGAAATCCTAACCGCCGCGACCGGCTCTGGCCTCCGCGCTGACGCGTTCAAAGCGCATTTGCGAAAGCGCTACCTCAACGGCTAATCTGCCCCTGCAAACAAACCGCCTGAAACGGACACGGACCATGCAGTACATCTCCACGCGCGGTGAAGCGCCGAAGCTGGGATTTGACGACGTTCTACTCGCCGGGCTGGCCACCGACGGCGGCCTTTATGTGCCGGAGAGTTGGCCGCAAGTGGACGCCGAAACTATGCGCCGCTGGCGCACGCTGTCCTATCAGGAACTGGCAGTTGAAGTGATGCTGCCGTTTGTGGAGCAAAGCATCCCAAGGGCTGATTTTGCGAAACTGGTCAACCGCGCCTATTCAACTTTCCAGCACAGCGCCGTTACCCCCGTAAAGCAGCTGGATACGGACGTTTATCTGCTCGAACTGTTCCATGGTCCCACGCTGGCCTTCAAGGACTGTGCGCTGCAATTGCTGGGGCATTTGTTCGATTACGTGCTGGAACAGCNCGACGAGCGGGTGACCATCGTAGGNGCAACCTCCGGCGATACCGGTTCCGCGGCCATTGAGGCCATCAAGGGGCGCAAGCGGGCTGATATCTTCATCCTGTTTCCGGAAGGCCGGGTCAGTCCGGTTCAGCAACGGCAAATGACCACGGTTGACGCCGAAAACGTGCACGCNCTTGCGATCGACGGCACGTTTGACGACTGTCAGGACCTTGTGAAAGCCATGTTCGCCGATGCTGCCTTTCGTGGCGAAGTTGGGCTGTCGGCGGTTAACTCGATCAACTGGGCGCGGATCATGGCTCAGATCGTTTATTACTTCTGGGCCGCTTTGCGACTGGGTGCGCCGGATCGGGAAATCGATTTTTGTGTGCCAACGGGTAACTTTGGCAACGTGTTCGCGGGCTATGCTGCGCGTCAGATGGGTTTGCCTATTGGGCAGCTCATGGTCGGGTCGAACCGCAATGACATCCTGACCCGGTTCTTTGATAACGATGATATGTCGATCCAAGGTGTAGAGCCGAGCCTGAGCCCTTCGATGGATATTCAGATTTCATCGAACTTCGAGCGCTACCTGTTTGACTTGCTTGATCGCAGTGGCTCGGCGACGGCAAAAACCATGGTTGAGTTCCGAGCCACTGGCCGCATGAATGTCGGGCAGGGCGGATGGGAGCAGGCTCGGCGCGATTTTCATGGCTTTTCGCTCAGCGATCCCAAGTGCCTGGACGCCATGCGCCGCTGGCACGCGCAAACCGGTGAAGTGCTGGACCCCCACACAGTCATTGGTGTCGAACACGCAGCACAATTTGGGCGCGCCGGTGTCCCGGCTGTCGCGCTGGCAACCGCGCACCCGGCCAAGTTTCCTGCTGCCGTTGAGCAGGCCTTGGACCACACCCCGGCCTTGCCCGCGCATCTGCATAATCTCTATGAGCGATCAGAAAGCTTCACCTCGCTGCCAAACCAGTTAAAAGAGGTGCAACAGCACGTTCGCGCTCACCGCCGTTAGAGTTGATCTGACCAGCGGCCGCGTCACGCGCGCGGGGAGGTTTTTTGAGCGTAAAGATCAGTCAACTCGATAATGGCCTGCAGGTCGTCACTGATCCCATGGACGGTGTCGAGTCCACGGCGCTGGGCCTGTGGTTCAAAGTCGGCGCACGCTATGAAACCGCAAGCTTGAGCGGCATGGCGCACTTTATCGAGCACATGTTGTTTAAGGGCACCGAGCGTCGGTCTTCGTTTGCGATCAGCGAAGAGATTGAAGCGACCGGCGGGTACCTGAACGCCTACACCAGCCGAGAAAACACAGCCTTTTACGCGCGTATGCTGTCGCAGGATACGGCGCTGTGTCTGGACGTACTCTCGGACATCTTACAGCACTCCTGCTTCGATCCCGCCGACATAGAACGCGAACAGACAGTCATCAGCCAGGAAATCGCACAAGCGGACGACGCCCCGGATGACGTGGTTTTCACTGATTTTCAGTCGCAGGCTTTTGCGGAGCAGGGTTTGGGGCAATCTGTTCTGGGCACGCAGCAGACGCTGAGTAACATCACCCGCGAAAGCGCTATGGACTTCTGGCAGTATCACTACCGCCCCGACAAGGCGATTTTGGTCGCGAGCGGTGATGTTGACCATGACGATTTTGTTGCCATGGCTGAGAAACTGTTCTGGCCGAACCTGGGTGAGCGCGGCCCGCGGGAGATGCCGCCGCCTGCGAACTATACCGGCGGCGTCACCCTCAAGAATCGTCCGCTGGAACAGGTACACACAGTGCTTGGCTTCGAAGGCGCTTCTGTCACTGATCCCCGTTTCTTCACCAGCGCAGTGCTCTCGACGCTGCTGGGCGGTGGTTCGTCGTCGCGCTTGTTTCAGGAAATCCGCGAACGACGCGGATTGGCCTACCACGTGGGGGCGCATACATCGGGCTATGCGGATACGGGGTTGTTTTCCGTCTACGCAGGGACCGCGCCAGAGGCTGAGGTTGAGTTATTGTCGGTGCTGATCGACGAATTCAAACGGCTCGCCGATACCCGCGTGCCAGAGGCTGAAATCGAGCGCGCACGGGCGCAAATACGGGCTTCGGTTTTGATGGGACGGGAAAGCACGTCCAGCCGCGCAGAAGACGCGGCGCAACAAATGCTGGTCTATGGCATTCCTCCGTCGGTCAGTGATTTGATCGGGCAGCTGAACGCCGTTGATGCTGACTCCATTCGCGAGGAAGCACAATTCATGCTGAGCCGCCCGGTGACGCTGTCTGCTGTTGGGCCGCTTGGCGATACCGACTGGCTCTACGACCTGGGCCGCAGACTTCTTTAGCTGTCCCGCAGCACTACAGCCTGCGCGCAGACAATCTTGCCATCGACAGATGTTAGCGATGGGTCGCCGTACAGCATGTAGCCGTCTTCCAAAGCTTTCGAGATTTTTTCGCAGAACTCCCGAGTGTCAGGGCCGGTCAGCAGGCGATAGGCCAGTTTGGGTTTTGCTGCGCTGTCGTCCGCGCTCGGTTGCACGGTTTCAATCCGATACTGCGCGGTCGCATCATCAACCGTGGCCCAAGCCATTTCCTGCCACTTCGCCTCAGCGGCGTCGTAACTGTCAAAGGGCCCAAAGCGCTCCGGAACACCAGCCCACTCTTTAAATGACGTATCTTTGAAGCTGCCGCCAATGACCCAAAACGCACCGGCAGCGCCAACGTCGACGTTCTCTTCTTCGATATGAAAGTGGGCGTTGCAGTCGTCCACGGTTTCCCAGGCCAAGCGCTGCCATTCCTTCAGCGCCTTGTCGTAGTCATCAAAGGGGCCTTCGCGGACTTCGGTGGAGCCTTCGGCAATGTTTTTGAAGGCGGTTGATTCGTATTCGCCGCCGACGACCCAGAATTGACGCATGATTGATGTCTCACGAGCTGTTTGGTGTTGGGCAGAGCTTTAGCGGGACAAAACGACGCTGTCACTGAACAAGCTGGTAAGTCAGGCGTGACCACCGATGGAGGCAAGCTGACCAGGATCGATGCCAAGTTTGTCGATTGCCTGTTTCCAAGCCGGCTCATTCTCAGAAACAAAGATGAGCTCGTGGTCTGGTTCAATGCTGATCCACGCATTGGCTTCCAACTCTTCTTCGAGTTGGCCCGGCGACCACTGGGAGCAACCCAGTGCAATCAGATAGCTTTGCGGTCCAACCCCTTGGGCAATATCCCGCAGGATTTCAACCGCCGTGGTCAGGCAAACCTCATCAGTTACCTTGATTGTGGACTCGTGCACGTAGTCGGGAGAATGCAGGACAAACCCCCGCTGCTCCTGCACCGGACCGCCGCGCGTCACGCGTCCACGGGGCGGAACCAAAGCATCAATCGACAGGTTTTCCAGTACCTCGGTAAAGGTCAGGGCATGATGGACATGATTAACCACGACCCCCATCGCACCATCTTCACCGTGCAGGCACATGTAAATCACAGACTTCTCAAACAGCGGATCACCCACGTGCGGGGTCGCCACAAGCAACTTGCCCTGCAAACCGTAGGGCGTGTTGGTCATGGTAAAGTCAGGTTCGGTGGCGAAATCTGTCATAACACTCAAAGTAAGCGTCCGCTGGCTGGTGTAAAGGCGCAAATGTGTGTCAAAGTTTGTCACTTTCTCTCGCCGATCCCTACACGGCTTGCTCCGATGGACGTGATGCGACATGAGCACGAAAATCGCTTATCTACATTCTCAGAGACGAATAGGCCCGTTTGAGGGCAATAATATATTGAGTGTGGGTGCAGAAGGCATCCTGACAGGGGATCAATGTCATCGTTACAGCGCTTTTGGGTCAGTTTTGTTTCTGTCGCTTTGCTCGTGATCGCAACGCCGGCGACACCCGCCTCGGCGGATGCGTCCTTTTGGATGCAGGGCGTAGAATCAGAAGTCCGCGTGATCTCGCCTTACACGGCGACCGGTACTGACTCCGACACGATCCCGCTGGGTCTTGAATTCGAAATGAACGAAGGCTGGCATATCTATTGGCGCACACCGGGAGAAGCCGGATTGCCGCCAGTGCTGGATTATGGTGCGTCCTTCAACGTACAGGACGTGGCGTATTCGTGGCCTGTACCCAAGCGCGATGAAGAGTATGGCGTCGAGACCTTTGTGTACAAAGAACGCGTGGTCCTGCCTTTGGAAGTGACCTTGCAGGAGCCGGGGCAGTCTCTCGATCTGCGCGGCAAAGTCGACTTTCTGATTTGTTATGAGGTCTGTATTCCGGAAAGCGTAGACGTGGCCTTCAGCCTGCCGGGCGGGCCCGCTGAGGTGGCACCTGCTGAAGCTGCCATTCTCAACACCTATGAAACGCGCACGCCGACGGAAAACGGTGGTTCGGTTGGCTTGACGGTTGAGTCTGTCACCTTTGAGCCGCTGGCGGCGGCAAACCCGGATCAGCCTGCTTTGGTGGGGCATTTAGTCTCGTCAATCAGCTCGGTTTTTGAACTGAATGAGCCGGATGTGTTTGCCGAAGTGCCGGATGCTTTTTTCGTGCGCAGGCCCACGCTGTCCCTAAGTGACGACGCCATGACCGCGACTTTGCGCTCACCGGTTTTCCGCCAAAACTGGGCGACGGTGGAGCTCTCTGAGGCTCAAACAACGATTACCGTGGCCGATGGCCTGCGCGGGGTCGAGCTTGAACCGTTCCGTCTGGTTGACGGGTTCACGCTCAATGGTGCGACCCCAATGACTGCCGCGGGCGGCGGCATCAGCGGTTCTGGACTTGCGCCACTGGATTTGTCGTTTCCGACTGTACTGGGAATGCTGCTGCTGGCGGTGATTGGCGGCTTTATCCTTAACTTTATGCCGTGCGTGCTGCCTGTCCTGTCCCTGAAAATGTTCTCTGTGGTTTCCCATGGCGGTCAGGCCGACGCGAAAATCCGGCTTTCCTTTGCCGCGACCGCTGCCGGTATTCTGGTTAGCTTTCTCGTACTGGCGGCGGTGTTCGCCGCTTTGAAGCTTGCAGGGGCGTCCTTTGGTTGGGGTGTCCAGTTCACACAGCCTGCTTTCATCATTGTGCTGCTGGTGGTCCTGGTTGGGTTTGCGCTTAACCTTTTCGGACTGTTTGAAATTCCAAACATTCCCGGCTTGGGCGGCCTTGGTGCTAACCAGCGTGGTTTTTTGGGAGATTTCACGTCTGGTGTTCTGGCCACCCTGCTGGCGACGCCGTGCTCTGCACCATTTCTGGGAACCGCCATCGGCTTTGCTCTGGCCGCGCCCGTGTCGATTTTAGTGCTGATCTTCCTGTTTGTCGGGGTTGGGCTGGCGCTGCCGTATTTTGCCGTGATTGCTTTTCCCGGTCTCGCTGCCGTTATGCCCAAGCCGGGCCAATGGATGTTGCGCTTACGTCAGATTCTGGGCGTTGCTTTGGTGCTGACAGCCGTTTGGCTGGTGGGCGTGTTGCTGAAGCAATGGGGCGTCAGTTCTGATCTGCGCTGGCTGGCTGCGCTCGCAGCGGGTGCTGCTTTTGCCATCGGTGCCTTTTTCGCCCAATGGCGCACAGTCGCGCTGGGCATGGCCGCCGGTGCGGTGCCTTTGCTGGCCGTGCTCTTGCTCAATCCGCAGGCGCCCGTGAACAAAGATGCGATTTTCCAGCCCTTTAGCGAAGCGGCACTGCAGGCCGCTCTGGATGATGGAAAAATTGTGTTTGTCGATGTCACCGCGGATTGGTGCCTAACCTGCAAAACCAACAAAATCCGCGCCATTAACGTCGAGGACGTACGCAAAGAGTTGACGGGTTCAGAAGTTGTCGCTCTGCAAGCCGACTGGACCGCCTACGACCCATCAATCACCACTTACCTTGCCTCCCACGGGCGACGGGCCATCCCGTTTGATGCGGTTTACAGCCCGTCAACCGGTGAGGTTGAAGTTCTGCCAGAGCTGCTATCTCCGAACGATGTGCTCACGGCGCTTGATCGGGCGCGGTAATTGAACCAAATCATGAGAATATTCCTGTAACTTGATAATGAGATGCCACAGATGACCGTAAAAGTTGGTGACGCGCTGCCGGATGTAACTGTCAAAACATTTGATGACGGCCCTGTTGACCTGTCGATTGGTGGTTTGATTGACGGTAAGACAGCCGTGATTTTTGGTCTGCCGGGTGCCTTCACACCAACCTGTAGCATCAGACATCTGCCGGGCTTCGTTGAACATGCTGAAGCGATAAAGGCCAAGGGCGTAGATATCATCGCCGTACATTCCGTGAATGACCCGCATGTCCTCAACGCCTGGAACAAGCACGAAGGATCGCCGGAGATCGAAACCATCGCTGACTGGAATGCTGACTTTGCCAAGGCACTGGGCGTTGAAGCCGATATGTCGCGGACGGGTTTGGGTATCCGGGCCAAGCGCTATGCGCTGATCGTGAAAGACGGGGTTATCACCTATTTTGGCGAGGGCGATTTGGACGTGTCCGGTGCGGAGGCAATTCTTGAGGCGCTGTAAGCCTTAGCCCTCGCTGCTTTAATCGCGCGCGGGCATCGCCTGACGGGCCAATTCATCGCAGCGCTCGTTCTCCGCATGCCCCGCGTGGCCCTTGACCCAGCGCCATTCGACTTGGTGGCGTGAGCGGGCTTCGTCGAGGGCTTTCCACAAGTCTTCGTTTTTCACCGGCTTCTTCTGCGCGTTCTTCCAACCGCGCCGCTTCCAGCCGTCAATCCATGAAGTGATGCCGTCTTTGACGTAGGTACTGTCCGTCGTCAGGACGATCTCACAGGGACGTTTGAGCGCGTTCAACGCCTCGATTGCGGCGGTGAGTTCCATCCGGTTATTGGTGGTATCCGGTTCACCGCCAGAAAGTTCCTTTTCCGTTTCCCCATACCGCAAGATTGCACCCCAGCCGCCGGGGCCGGGGTTCCCGCTACACGCGCCATCCGTGAAAATCTCAACCACGGCCATCAAGCAACGTCCCGCAATTCACGGGGCACGTTGAAAATCACGTTTTCTTCGCGCACGACTTCCAGCGAAACTGTCACATCAAAGCGGTCTCGCAACGCGTCGAGAATTTCATCGACCAGCACTTCGGGGGCAGAAGCCCCGGCGGTCAGGCCCATGGTCTGGACGCCAGTCAAATCGAGGCCAGCGACGTCGCTGCCCCGCTGAACCAGAAACGCCTTCCGCACGCCGGCCTGATACGCCACATCCACCAGCCGGTTGGAGTTGGACGAATTGGGCGCACCGACGACAAGAAAGCCCTCGCAGTCTGGCGCGATGATCTTGACCGCTTCCTGCCGGTTTGTGGTGGCGTAACAGATATCGCCGGCTTTGGGTTCGGTGATGAGTGGGAAGCGTTGCTTGAGCGCGCTGATAACGTCGCTCGTGTCGTCCACTGACAGCGTCGTTTGCGTGACAAAGGCCAGACCAGTGCCATCTTCGTCGAGCGCTGCGACAATGCCTGCAACGTCTTCGGGAGTGCTGATCAAGGTTACCGATCCATCGGGCAGCTGGCCCAGAGTGCCAATGACCTCGGGGTGGCCTTCGTGGCCGATGAGAATCACTTGCTTGCCGTCCGCGTGGGCGCGTTCGGCTTCGCGGTGGACTTTTGAGACAAGCGGACAGGTGGCGTCAACAAAGTGCAGATTACGCCGCTGTGCCTCCGCCGGGACCGACTTGGGGACACCATGGGCGGAAAAGATAACGGGTCGGTCATCAGGTGCTTCGGCCAGGTCCTCGATAAACACCGCACCCTTAGCCTCCAGCCCCTCGACGACGAAGCGATTGTGCACGATTTCATGGCGCACGTAGACGGGTGCTCCGTGTTTCTTCAGTGCCAGCTCGACGATATCGATGGCGCGCACAACGCCGGCGCAGAACCCTCGCGGCGCGGCGAGTTTTACGGTCAGAGCGGGTTTGGCGGTGGCCATAGGGGCGAATCCTTTATCTCTGCTGCAGAACGAAAGTCCCCGGCGAAACCGGATACCAGACTCATGAAGCACGCAGACTGCGAGAACGCTCAGTATAGGGCCTAAGCCAGTGCTGTGCGACGGAAAGATAGCGCCTCAGCAATGTGCAGGCGCTTGATCCGGTCCTCATTTTCCAGATCCGCGATGGTCCGCGCAACCCTGAGCAAGCGGTGAAAACCCCGCGCGGACAGATTGAGCTGTTCGGCTGCTTCCGTGATCAGCGCCTGTCCCTCGTGCTCCAGTTCACAGTGCTGTTCCAGCAAGTCCCCTTCCAGCGATGCATTCACCGGTGGCTTGTTGAGCAAGTTGCTATCCTGATGCTGAGTAAAGCGCTCCGCTTGTCGCTCCCGCGCTTGCCTGACGCGTTCAGCGATTTCGGCGGTGCCTTCGCGGGCAGGGGCGAGGGTGAGGTCCAGGGCAGACACGGCTGGAACTTCGAGCACCAAATCAATTCGGTCATAGAGCGGCCCGCTGATCTTGGCTTGATAGTCCTGCCCGCAGCGCGGCGCTCGGGAGCAGGCGCGCGCTGGGTCGGCAAGATAGCCACAGCGGCACGGATTCATGGCGGCGATCAGCTGAAAGTGCGCAGGGTAGGTCACGTGCGCGTTGGCGCGGGAGACTGTGACCGTCCCTGTCTCGATAGGTTGGCGCAGGGCTTCCAGCACGCGGCGGTCAAACTCTGGCAACTCGTCCAGAAACAGCACCCCCAAATGCGCCAACGTGACTTCACCGGGCTTGGCCTTGGTGCCGCCGCCAACCAGAGCAGGCAGGCTGGCAGAGTGGTGAGGATCGCGGTAAGGGCGCGTGCTGACCAGCCCCTCTTCGGTCAGCGTCCCAGCGAGCGAATGCACCATCGTCACCGACAGGGCTTCTTCGGCGTTGAGTGGGGGCAGCAGGCCGGGCAGGCGGGCTGAGAGCATGGATTTCCCAGCGCCGGGCGGGCCAATGAGCAACAGGTTATGACCGCCTGCAGCAGTGATTTCCAGCGCACGCTTGGTGGTTTCCTGCCCCTTGATGTCACGCATGTTAGGCGTAGCGGCCGGGCCATCCACGCGCGCTTGCACCTCGGGCCGTGCGATCCGGCTGCGACCCATGAGATGATTCATGAGCGACAGCAGCGTTCGCGGGGCAATGATTTCGAGCCCCTTGCCCGCCCAGGCCGCCTCGTTTCCCTGCGCCTCCGGACAAATCAGGCTGAGGTCGTGGCGGTTCGCGTGGATTGCAGCGGGCAGGGCACCCAGAACCGGGTTTATCGACCCATCCAAACCCAATTCCCCCATGGCGAGCTTGCCATCCAGACAATCGGGCGGAAGGACCTCCATCTCCACCAGCAGCGCGAGGACAATGGGCAGGTCAAAATGGGTGCCTTCCTTGGACAGATCAGCAGGGGCGAGGTTGATTGAGACGTGGGCAGGCGGCTGCATCAGACCCAGTGACGCGAGCGCCCCCCGCACCCGCTCTTTACTCTCCCCGACCGCGCGTTCCGGCAGACCAACGATGTTTACTTTGGGCAGGCCGCTCGTCATGAGCACCTGAACATCGACGGTTTGGACATCGAGGCCCTGAAAGGAGACTGTTTTTATATGCGCGACCATGCACAGGCTTTAACACCTTTTGCGTGTATTCGCGACAGTTACTCGCTTGTCTTGGCCAGTGGTCGGCTGTCGGTCTCTCGCAGGGCAAACCAGGCGATCACGCAGGAGGCAAAGATGAAAAAGCTGCCGAACACGCATTGCGTGCTGTAGCTCACGCTCCAGTCTTTGAGCGCACCCATGATCAGGGGGCCGGAGGCGGACACAAAAACCATCGCAGTTGTGCTGAGCGTCCGAACTTTGCCAAGGTGCTTAACCCCGTACAACTCGGGCCAAAGCGTGTTAAACGTCGTGTGGTAAAAGGCGACGGCGACGGCGAGCAGCAGCAAACAAAGGATCATAGCGGCAAAAGGCGTCATTGAGCCGAGTAACAGCAAGCCCAGTCCGAAGGGCAGCAGCGAAAAAGGGAACAGACGCGTGGCGGTGAACTTATCAACCAGCCATCCCGCTACGGGATTCAGCGCAAAAGCGGCGATCGGGTAAAAGCCCCAGTAATAGGGCCACAGAGCAGGGTTCCAACCCTTCTCCTCCAGCACTGAAACAATGTGGAAGAACAGCCCGGTGAAGATGCCGGACTGCGCCAGCATCATTGGCACAATCAGCCAGAATCGTGGATCGCGCAGCACCTCGCCGCGTGTCCATTGGCGTCGGCGCGAACCGGGTTGGGCGGCCAGCGCCCGTTCGTCACTGGCCAACCGTGCCGCCAGCGCCGCATCGCGGGCGGGCATATCGCGTAGCAGAAAGGGCAGAACCGGCAGGATGCTCAGTGCAACCAGCGCCGACATGACAAGAAAAGCCCCACGCCAGCCAATATCGATCTCGAACATCGCCAAAGCCGGGGGCAGGGCGAGTTGTCCGATCAGCAGCGAGGCGAACAGGGGTAAAATCAGCTCTCCGGCGGAATAGGCCACGCCCAACAGCCCGGTCGCCCGTCCCTTGAACCGGTCGTAGTATCGCCCCATGCTCGCATTGGCGACGTGCCCCATGAGCGCCTGACCAAACTGCCGCAGCAGGAAGAATGACAGCAGCAGAAATATCCAGTGCGGGGTTGCTGCCATGGTCAGCCCGGCAAAGACCGCGCCCAGTACGACGATCAGCGCGATCCGGCCAAGCGGCATCCGATCCACCAGACCGCCCGACCAGAGGATCAAAAGCCCGCTGGCAAAAGTGCCAGCAGCGTAAATTTGCCCGTATTGCCCATCGGTAAGGGAAAATGCTTCGCGCAACTCGGCGCCAAAGAACCCAATCAGGTAGGTCTGGCCAATCCCCGACCAGAACACAAGCGACGCTCCGAACCCGACAAACCGTATGTCCGGCCAGCGCAGGTCCCCCCAGTGAGCCGGGTCCCAGTTGCGCTCGGTCATTCGCCGAAACGCCGTTCGATTGCATCCCATATCAAGGCCGGACCGTCGGTGCCGTCAAAGCGCTGCAGCTCCTGCAGGCCTGTCGGTGAGGTCACGTTGATTTCCGTCAGGCTGTCACCAATGACATCAATGCCAACGAAGATAAGATCGCGTTGCTTGAGCACGGGGCCCAATGCCGCGCAGATATCACGTTCGCGGGCCGTGAGGGTGACGGGCTCTGCGCGTCCCCCGACATGCAGGTTCGCCCGCGCTTCGCCTTTGGCCGGAATGCGGTTGATCGCACCAATCGGTTCCCCGTCAACCAAGATAATCCGCTTATCGCCGGCTCGGATCGCTGGCAGATAGGCTTGGACCATCAATTGCTCGCGTGAGCCTTGCAACAGGGTTTCCAGCAGGGAGGTCAGGTTCTCGTCATCGGGCTTGAGGTGGAAAACGCCAGCCCCGCCATTACCGAACAAAGGCTTGACGATGATGTCGCGGTATTCATCGCGGAAGGCGGTAATGTCCCCGACGTTGCGGCTGATCATCGTGGGCGGCATGAACTCAGCGAATTCAGTGACAAAGATCTTCTCGGGCGCGTTGCGCACGTGTCCGGGGTGATTGACGCAAAACGTCTGATTGTCACCAACGCCATGGATGCTTTCGAGAAGATGGGTCGCGGCGATGTAATTCATGTCAAACGGCGGGTCCTGACGCATCAGAACAACATCACTTTCAGCACCCAAAACGATGGTCCGTGCGTCCTCGAACTGTGCGTGATCCCCAGCCTTTCGCTGCACCGTCACAGGGCGCACAAGCGCGCGGACACTGCCGCGGTCATAGGTGAGGGCGTCGGGGTGGTACTCCACCAGCGAATGCCCACGCCTTTGGCCTTCGAGCATGAGGGCGAAGCTTGAGTCGGCGTCAATGTTAACGGATTCCAGCGGGTCCATTTGGACCGCGATGCGCAGCGACATTGTCATCATCCTTGCGGGTCAAGTGCTGGCCCATCAATTCAACTGACTGCGCACCTCGTCAAGCAACGACTGCACACGAATTGACAATGCAGGCTCCTGCATTGTCTCAACCGCGTTCTCAAACGCCAGAACCGCCGCCCGCAAATTGCCAAGTCTCTGATGGATCAGACCGGCTTCCTGCCAGAACACACCGTTGCCAGGCTCCAGCAGTAAAAGCCGCTCAACGACGAGAACGGCGTCATCCAGCCGGCTTTCCCGAAGCGCCCGGAATTTCAGGTTGTTTTGCATGCGGATCAGCACGTCCCGATCCCGCACCCCGCGCGTAAACAACAGGTCCATTTCTGCCGTTGGTCCGTGAAAGCGCTTGAGGGTGGCGCGCAGGTCTTGGGGTTCAAGGATGCGGGCGTCGTTGAACGGATCAAAAATCGCGGAAATTTCATCGCCAATCAGTCGGGTCAGAAAGTGACCGGGGAAATTCAGGCCTTCAACATCAAAACCACAGCAGCGCGCGATGTGGATGTAGAGCAGACCAAGACTAACCGGTAGCCCCCGCCGATTTTCAATCACGGCGGCAATATCAGCGTTTTCTGAGGCGTCATAGTTCTGCATCGCGCCCTGAAAGTTGCCCTGCTCGTGCATGACTTGGCGCAGCCAGTCCACTTGCTCCTCAGCAGGTGGTTTGGTGCCATAGATGGCGACCCAGTCGCCGGCAGCGTGGGAAAGCTCGTTCATTTGCGCGATCACAGCGTCAAAGTCCGGAAAGGGCAGATTGTGCTGCAGACGGGCATAGGCGGCGATATCCAGCGCTGCTTGCAAGACCGGAAATTCACCCATCGATGATTTGCCGTGGGCGCGCAGCCGCGCGGTCAGCTCGCGCTCGGTCGTTGGCGGCGCATTGAGGGGTTGAGGTACTCTGAGGTCAGTCACAACCAAATCCAATTTTATCGTTTTTTATCAGGTATTTGCTTAGGCTAGGATCATGCGGTCCCAGCCCCTTCGATATGCTGCAATTTTTGATCAGAGCCAACGAGTATCGCATCGAATCTGAACAAGTGTGTGGGGCCAAAAGCGTTTTCGCGGATCCAAAGTTGAGCGGCATTAGCGATTCTGCGTTGCTGCGCTTGCCCAATCATTTGCAGGGCGGAGGCGATTGTTTTGCTAGTTTTGACTTCAACGAATATTATTAACCGTTTTCGGCGTGCAATTAGGTCGATTTCCCCAATTTTGCACGACCAGTTGGTTTCGAGGATTTCATAGCCTTGCTGCTGGAGAAAACGTCCTGCTGCGGCTTCGCCACCCTGACCCACGAAATTGTTGACCTGTCCCTGCCAAGGTTTCAACGGTCATCTCCTCACATTACTCGCCTTTTTGGAGAGTAATAGCACGTTGATACACGTCTCGCTTGGGTAGATTCAACGCTTTTGCCACGTCTGCGGCAGCGGATTTTACGGTTTGGGACTGCAGAGCGGTGAGGATGGCG
>PAFB01000152.1 GCA_002700865.1 Rhodospirillaceae bacterium | reverse complement strand
TGGACCACTTTTTCGGGGGAACTCCAGAACGCGAAAACGTCATCAAACGGACCTGTAGGCACAAGGTTTAGTGCAAAGTGGCCGGTCATTGGCCAGCAAGTGGCCACCTACTCCAGCGCTAAAAGTTCCTTAATCACAATAGTTTACGCCTAAGCGACCCGGCTAATGCCGACCTCGCGAGACGCAGCTGCAATCGAGCCCCCCTGTGTCTCGACCAAGGCCCCCTAGCCTCTAAACCTTCTCGCGTTTGAACGACTGGTAGCTGCCATTAGCGACTTCGGTACAAATGCCCTATCGGCAAAGGTTTCCGCGTAGTAATCTCAAAGCAAACAGCTTGTTGGATACCACCATGGAGTACTTTGATCTAGGCACCTATAATCGGAAGGTAACGACTTCTTCGGATGAAGCTCAGTTCTGGTTCAACATGGGTTTGGCTTGGACCTATGCCTACAACCACGAAGAAGCGATCGTTTGCTTTCAGAAAGCCGTGACCGCCGACCCCGGTTGCGCAATGGCATACTGGGGCGTCGCCTACTGCATCGGGCCGAATTACAACAAACCCTGGGAGACCTTCGAAGAAGAAGAGAAGCCCGACTGCATTGCGCTTGCAAAGTCGTCAATCGAGGCGGCGACGGCACTACTCGACCAACTGACACCCGTTGAGCGCGCCCTGATCGAGGCGATCCCGGCACGCTATCCTGCTTCATCGGATATCGAGGATTTCAGCCCCTGGAACGATGCATTCGCCGACGCAATGCGCAAAGCACACGCCGAGTTCGGCCAAGACTTGGACGTGTGCGCAGTCTTTGCCGAGTCGATTATGAACCGGACCCCTTGGCAGCTCTGGGACCTCTCGACCGGTAAGCCCGCAGATGGCGCCAACACGCTTGAGGCCATCTCAGTGCTCGACAAGGCATTCGAATCCCTTCCCGGTGCATGGGAGCACGCTGGGCTTCTGCACATGTACATTCACTTGATGGAAATGTCGCCACATCCCGAACGGGCGCTCCGTCACGGCGATGTTCTCAGCACTTTGGTGCCTGAGGCTGGTCACCTACTTCATATGCCGACCCACATCGACGTCTTATGTGGAGACTACGTGAATGTTGTGCTTCGCAACCATTCGGCCATTGTGGCGGACCGGAAGTTCCTTAAGCGCGAAGGCCCCGATAACTTCTATTCTGTCTATCGGTGCCACAACTACCATTTCAAAATCTATGGCGCGATGTTCTTGGGGCAGCCCACGGCGGCGTTGGAGGCGGCCGATGAACTGATCGCCACCTTGCCTTCGGAGACACTTCGACCAATGGCCGACTGGTTCGAAGGGTTCATTCCAATGAAGCAACATGTCCTCATCAGGTTTGGGCGTTGGCAGGATACTCTCGATCAGGATCTGCCGGCGGACGAAGAGCTTTACAGCGTCACTATCGCCATGATGCGCTACGCGCGTACTGTCGCCTTGGCGAACCTGTACAGATTCGAAGATTCTGAGCGTGAGAAGGCCGAATTCTATGAAGCCTTTGCGAGGGTTCCTGAAAGCCGGATGCTGTTCAATAACTCCTGCCGCGACATACTGAAAGTCGCGGAGCAAATGATGCTAGGCGAACTTGCCTATCATAAGGGCGAGCATGAAGCGGCCTTCGAACATCTTCGGCAATCGGTCGAGATCGATGATAACCTGCCCTATGACGAGCCGTGGGCCTGGATGCAGCCCACACGCCACGCCCTGGGTGCGCTACTGCTTGAACAGGGCCAGATGGAAGAAGCAGAAGCGGTCTACCGCGCTGATCTTGGTTTGGATGCGACGCTCAGCCGGGCGTGTCAGCACCCGGGCAATGTCTGGAGCCTGCACGGCCTGCATGAATGCCTCACCCGACGCGGCGAAACGGTTGAAGCAGCTCACATCAAACTTCAATTGGACAAGGCCGTGGCCCGAGCTGAGGTGCCGATCAAGGCATCGTGCTATTGCCGTCAGAAGGCTTTGGCAGCGGAGTAGCCGTCTACTAGTTCAGGCCGATATTTTGCCACCTGGCCACGCCCAGTTGGACTGCCTCCGAAAAAGTGGTCCACCTTTTGAGTTAGGATTGGTTCCTTAGAGAAGGAGCAGGGTGATTGTTAAACGAGCCAAGCCAGAAGAGATCATTGCAAAGCCGAGAGAAGCCGAGGTTCGGCTGAGCCAAGGCGAAAGCGTTGGCATGGCGGCCAAGTCGATAGGTGTGCATAAGGCCTCCTTCATGGTTGATCTCCTAGCCTCACGCGTTAGCCCCACAGCGGCCAACCTGATCGACGCGGGCGCCCAGGCGGGACTTCGAGACGGTCGGTGCCGGGGCGAACGCGCGCTAGGTGTCGTCTCAAACGATCGCACACCCCGACAGACGCGATCGACATGGCCGTGACGGCGTTGTGTCGAGGTAGTCGGAGTGGGGCAAACGCGCGTGGTGTCGGTTCGTTCGTGGACGCGGTGGACGCGCATTTCCATCATCGTTTTTGGCGGTCACAGCGGTTCTGTAAAACCTATTCTCAAAAATCCGCGTACACAGAGGCGTCCACGGCGTCCACAAGGCTGCGCAATAGCGACTGCCCCCGTTGATTCTGCAAAAACGGGGGGCGTTGTGTGCTGATGCGAGTGTCTACGTTTCCGACCATATCCGAATGCCGGAGCCTGATCTTTGGTGCGGCGTGCAGCGACTGCCGGCGAACTGGCTTCGTGCCGTTCCAGAAGCCGGCCCAGGACGGCTAAGGAGACGTGCCGTATGACCAGGTGATGCGCCAGCTGAAGTGCTCGAAGTGCGGAGGCAAGAAGCTGTCCGTGACGGTACATGGCACCGGGGTGAGCCCGCCGGGTTAATCCTGCTAATCAACCTATCCAAAAGGTTTTTCCAACGCACGTTCGACCAACACTAGGTTATCTTGCCCGTAGAAAATATCGCCATCAACAATGTAGGTAGGCGACCCAAAGACTGACAGTCTGATCGCCTCTTCCGTGTTCGCGTCGTAAGCAGCCTGCGTTTCTGGTCGCAGCATGAGATCAAACAGCGGATTAGTGTCGTAGCCATTCTGGTTCAGACAGGTGCGCACTTGCTCAAGATTGCTTAGGTCCAGATCGTGCTGCCAGTGCTGGGACATTAACAAATAGGACATGGCATTTAG
The DNA here is from genome assembly GCA_002700865.1 of Rhodospirillaceae bacterium. GTDB lineage: Bacteria > Pseudomonadota > Alphaproteobacteria > UBA7985 > UBA7985 > UBA7985. The sequence goes on along the minus strand of PAFB01000152.1, from coordinate 5,823 downwards.
GTCTAGGCTGAGGGCTTCAGCAGCAATGATCGCTTTATCGCCAACAAGGGCCTCATTGCTGTGCGAGATGGGCGTGACCTTAGGCATTTCGACGCTTCGGTATTCAGACCAGCGATCCCGCTGACGCTGGAAGTGATAGTCTAAGTTTGCTTGAGTGCGGTCTTCCCAAGATTGCGCCCCGATATTCTCGAGGCATCGATTGATATGAAAGGGTCGGTGAATAATGGAGCGACCTGCGCTCTCCGAGATTTGCTCAAAGAGTTTGTGTCCAATGTAGGCATAGGCTGAGTAGGTCGAGTAGAAATAGGTAATGTCTGCCGTCATTTTTTACCCTCAGCGTTGGTCTCTCAAAAACCTAGCGCGAGTTCTAAGAGCTGAATAGTGGGATGTTGGCGTGGTTTCGAGCTAGTGTAACGCTGCCACGTGGGGTGGCGCTTCGTCCCTTGAACGAGCTTGTGGGAGGCGCATGGCGATGGTCCGATACGGAGAAACAAAATGAAAATCGTGCCTTACAATCCCGAATATCATGATGAACTTACGCAAATGCTGCGCGAATATCTTGTTTTCACAGGCGAGGCTATTCGAGTTGCACCCTGGAACCACCAGATTGACGTCGAAAAACACCTCGATGTGACGCTGAAAAACCTGAACGACTTTGCTCCACCGAAAGGGGAAATACTGATTGCAGTAATTGACGGGAAAATCGCGGGGACTAGCACCGTGAAAATGATACGAGCTGCTACAGCTGAGCTAAAGCGTATGTACGTGAAACCTGAAGTTCAGGGAAAAAAGATTGGCCATGCGCTGGTTTTGAAGAGCCTTGAGATCGCACGTGGTCTGGGCGCAACTCAAATGTTGTTAGACGCCCCTCCTCCATTTAAACCCGCGCACAAGCTGTATCAGCGACATGGATTTACATTTTGTGATGAGTACCCAGAAGTGGGCATTCCAGAGGAATTGAAGTTCAACTGGCTCTACATGCATAGAACGCTTTAGAATATTCCACGCCCCAGCTGATGTTCATCACCCGCCTCGTCGCACTGCTCCTGCTTGCCGTAACAGCTGCTGCGCCCGCCGCTGCCCAGACGTTCTACGGCCCGGCCCGCGTGATCGACGGCGATACCATTGTTGTGGACAGCGCCAAAATACGCCTGCACGGCATCGACGCCCCAGAACAGGACCAGCAGTGCATCCGCGATGGCGCATCATGGCCCTGCGGTGCTGAGGCTACCGCGTTCCTGCAGACCGCCATTGGCGACGACTTGGTGATATGCCGCGTCACCGACGTCGACCGCTACAGCCGGTTCGTTGCTACCTGTTCCGCNCGCCTTGTCGANCTGAACGCNCTGCTGGTCCGCCAGGGCTACGCGCTAGCGTACCGNCGNTACTCGCTGGACTACGNTGCCGACGAANCGGACGCAGAAGCTGCNGGCCGTGGCCTGTGGTCGGGTGAGTNNGTGCCGCCNTGGGACTGGCGNCGCGGGGTCCGNNTNGNAGCNCANGAGATCCNTCCNGATGGCTGCACNATTAAGGGCAACATCANCGCAAAGGGCCGACGCATCTACCNCGTGCCCGGGTCGGCCAGCTACGGTCCNACNATCATCGATGAAAGCAANGGCGAGCGNTGGTTCTGCTCGGAAGNCGAGGCGCGNGCNGCAGGCTGGGTGAAGCCGTAACGACNGGCGNCNANNNGGCTGCGCCATAGTGGCTGCCCCGTTGTTCTGACGCGGTGGGGGCTAGCGTGTGCCAGCGGTACGTCCGCGCGATAGCCCCATCCCGACCACCACGAGCGATATGGCCATGACAGAGCTGTATCGAGGTGGGGCTAACGCGTGGGGTTAGGTCGGCTGGAATGTCTCAGTCGATGGAAGATCGTCGGCATGACGCCGCTTGAAACACCAGCGATTCCCAACATTTGGGTTGGAGCACTTCGATGAGGCAGGCCAGACAGAACGGAATAGCGTGACGCCGTCTCGATCCATAGACGCGCCTCAGTCGGCGTGCCGTCGAGCAGCTGGCCCAGGGCGGCCACGGCGGCGTGAAGTATCACCAGCTGATGCGCCGGCTGAAGTGCTCAAAGTACGGAGGCTAGAACCTGTCCGTGACGGTACACGGCACTGGAGTTAGTACGCCAGCATGTTTACTTGTCAGCGCGAGCCCTTGTTCTTTAGCGCTTAGGACGCCTTGCGGAAGGGCTGGATGCGCCAGTAGGTCATCGACCGCCACAGCCACTCCAGCGGGCCAAAGCGGAACCGGCTCAGCCACAGCGGTGAGAGAATCAACTGGATCGCCCAGATGGCCAGCACTATCAGCACCTGCCCCCAGCGTTCCACCGAGCCAAAGAACCCAAGCCCGGCACCATAGAAGATCAGGGTGCACAGCACCGAATGCATGATGTAGTTGTTGAAGGCCATGCGCCCGACAGCCGCGAGGCGGTTCTGTAGGCCTTGTAGGAAGCCTGAGCGGACCATCAGCATAACGATGGCGATATAGGCCGCTGTCATGCCGAGGCTGCCCACGTAGTTATAAAGCAGTCCAACACCAAACTGAGCGAACAGAGGATCCCAGCCGTTGGCGTCGAGTTGGGTGGCGCTGGTGATGACCAGCGGCAGGCCGATGACCAGACCCGCCACCGCCATGATCCAGTAGAACCGGTCCGACCGTTTGGCAGACAGGATATCGGCTTTCAGCAAGGCCATCCCGATGAGCATGAGACCGCCCGCGCGCCAGAACAGGTAGAAGGGGATGGAGCCAACCTGCATGTCAAACGACTGGGCGGAACGCTCGGCCATGATCTGGAACCAGTTGCCCTGGAAGGCTTCGATTTCTGCGCTTATCTCCGCGGCCGTCATGGAAAAGCTCGTAGCCAGTTCGTTGGCCATCTCCAGCGGCGCAGTCAGACCGCCAAGCAAGCTCAGTGCCAGGGCGATGCTCAGGAAGACCAGACCGATGATCGTCAGCGGCAAAACCTTCAGCCCGCGCATCCAGAACACCACAAAGCCCGCGATGGCGTAGGCCACCAGAATATCGCCGGACCAGATGAAGTAGGCGTGGATCAGGCCAAAGACCAAGAGCCACGCGTTGCGGCGGTAGAACACCGTCCAAGCTGGTTTGCCGGCCTCACCCCGACGCCTCGTCGNCAGCACGATGCCGGCGCCAAAGAGCAGGGAGAAAATCGCCATGAACTTGCTGTCCGCAAAGACATGGCTCACCGCCCAAATCCACCAGTTCAGCCCGGTCAGATCCATGTGAAGGGAGGGGTCGAAGTAGGCTCCCGACACCATGGCAAAGCCCTGAATATTCATCACGAGTATGCCCAACAAAGCAAAACCCCGAAGCACATCCAATGAATCGAGCCGGTCTTTGAGGGCCACTGGGCCGGTTGAGTGTTGGGACGTAATTGCAAGCCTGTTTTCTGTTAGAACAGGCGACCAGACTCGCCCGTTCATATGATGGTGGCAAGACAGCTCGCATGCTTTTCAAGGCAGTACTGCAACGCCCTTCCAACCGGCTTCGGCGAATTCGAGGAAGCGGTCTACGCCATAGATGTTTTCTCCGCCCACTAGCGGGATAGACGTCTGCCGCGCAAGCCTTTCCCACTGCTAGGCGTGGGTGTCGGCACACTGGCTTTGTGCCGTTTGAGCAGCTGGCCGACCGACTATTCAATCTTCCCCGGCGCCCTGTATTTCGCAGCCGACAACTGCACAAAACGGTAGCGAGCTGTGGAATCACGCCCCAACGCTAAGTTCGAGCGATAGCTCCGCACCGCCGCCACGCCACCACGTTATAACGACCAACCTGACCGGCATAACGTGCTGGGCGTCCCGGTGAGGTTAGGGTCCTGCGCTGGGACCAAAGTAACAGCTCATGACCTTTGCCGCACCGCCGGCACCATGATTACGGGCGAGCTGGATGTTCGCCGCGTCATCGTTGCGAAAATCCTCCACCACACTGACCGAAGCGTCACTGCCATCTACGACCGACCAAAGCGCGAGGCCTGGGAGGCTTGGAGCGCTTACCTGACTAGGACGATCTCGCCACAGGGGGGCGGGGGTAGGCAACCCGGTGATGGGTCAGGCATCGGGGTGATGACGCTGAGGCGGGTGCGACCATTGCTGCTGCCTATGAAGCTGGTATCCGGGTCGTCGCCAAAGGCGGCCCCGTTCGTCTTTCCGGACACGCCGGACGCCCATTTCCATTGTCGGTTTTGGCGATAACCGCAGTTCAATAAGACACAATCTCAAAAATCCGCGTACACAGCGTCCACGACTGTCTGATCATGCCCCTTTAAACAGAAGCGTTACGATTGGCGATACCGAACGCCTCACTGCGACGGTTTTGCCCAATCGAAGCGGTCTGATCCAAACGCGTGGATTGGCTTTCTCGAAGCTTTCCTGTCAAGTTGATGTATTATTTCTGTTTCGATAATCACGGCAATTGAGAATTGAACGATGGCAACTGTTGCAGTCACAGGCGGAACCGGTCACCTCGGTGGGGTTCTGGTGCATCGGCTGGTGGAACTAGGTCACGACGTACGCGTGCAATCCTACAAGGGCCAGCGCGGCCTCATAGCAAACCTGCCAGTTACCTTCGTCGAAGGCGAAGTGAATAACGCTGAGAGCATGGATCAACTGCTTTCAGGGGCAGATCACCTCTACCATCTGGCTGCGGTCATCTCGATCAACGGCGACATGAACGGCCTTGTTCATCAAGTCAACGTCGACGGTGCCGAGACCGCCGCACGAGCGGCTCTCAAGGCTGGAATAGGGCGTATGGTGCACGTTTCTTCCTGTCATGCCTTTGACTTCAGTGAAAGTAACGAAGTTCTTGTTGAAACCCGCCGTCGTCAAATACAGCCTGCTCCTGGTGTCCCGATTTACAACGTCTCCAAAGCCCAAGGTGAAGCACGTGTCAGAGAGGTGGTGAAGGAAGGTTTGGATGTCGTCATCATCCATCCTACGGGCATCATCGGCCCACAGGACGAAGTACCCTCTCCTATGGGCCGGTTTTGGCTGGACCTTTATCATCATAGGCTACCTGGCTTGGTCAAAGGTGCTTTCGATTTCGTCGATGTGCGAGATGTTGCTGAGGGTGCAGTGCTTGCTATGGAAAAGGGACGAACCAATGAAAGCTACCTGCTCTCAGGAACTTGGCAAACTATCGAGGACCTTGCGGCTGTGGCGAGCGATGTTACCGGCGCCCAAATCCCTAAGTTTGTCACGCCAATGTGGCTCGCAAGGGCCGTTGTGCCCATTCAGGCTGGTGTCAGCAGAGCGATGGGCCGCAATCCTCTGAACACCAGCGAGGCCTTACATGCGCTTTACAGTCTTGCAGGTGTCAGTTCAGCAAAAGCAGCTACGGAATTGGGATTTACTTCCCGGCCCATTCAAGAAACGGTTAAAGACATTTATGACTGGTTCAGGGCGAACGATCGATTGTCTTAAGACGCTAAGCCGTGTTCCGCACAATGTCGTTGGTTGGCCCCTTAAGACACCATATTCGGCGCACTTGGCCTGCCTCATCGAAGTGGCCCAATCCAACTGTTGGGATTGGCGCCGGTTACAAGCGGCGTCATACCGATGATCTTCCATAATCGGTGCCGGGGTTAGCGCGCAAAGTCTCGATCAACGCGATCGCCCACCCCGACCAACGCTATCGATATTGATGTGACAGCGCTGTGTTGAGGTGGTCGGAGCGGGGCTGACGCGCGGTGGGTCGCTACGGTCGTGGACGCGGTGGACGCCCAATTCCATTGCCATTTTTGGCGATAAAAGCGGTTCCGTGGAACTATTCTCAAAAATCCGCGTACACAGAGGCGTCCAC
>PAFB01000151.1 GCA_002700865.1 Rhodospirillaceae bacterium | reverse complement strand
CTTTTCGTTCAAGCGGACGCCGTAGTCGCGCACTCGCTTGTGCTTCATGCCGTGAAGACCGGGAGGGGTCAACTGGCGCTTGGCGGTGTGCTTTGGGATATCTGCGATTGGAACGCCGAGACGACGAGAAAGACGAACTTTGGGACCGGTGTAGCGAGCCATGGGCTGCTCCTTAGAATTTGGCACCTCGTGACCGCGAAAGACGCGGGGAGGATCCGTGAGAAGGAAACGAATCCACCGGCTTGTGGCCGGCGTGCAAACAATGTTCCGGAGGTCGGGGGGACGGATTCGTCCTCGTGCCTGGATACCGGGTTCGCCCGGAGGCGGACCGTCGATTATCTCGGAATATGGGTCACCAGTCAAGCCCGTGACTGGCCCTTCGGAACAGAAATCGACGATTTGGTGCTTTCGGAGGAGATCGAAAAGGCTTTCAAGGACGTGAAAGCTGCCGCGATCAGTACGAGCGTTCGTCAGAATTTCGCCGCCAGTTGAGGTAAGCCCGATGCAAAACGGCTTGCCCGCCTGGTGTGGGGTACTGACCATCGAAGTACCACGTTCCGGTGTGCTGAGGCATGGTGGCCTGCAGATCGGCCACGCTTTGATACAGAACTTCCACTTTGCACTTGGCCGACGGCGGGGTCAGCAAAGTGGCAATGCGGTCCGCGATGGTGGCATCGTCAAAGGCGTTGTAGATCTTGCTCACGTGATTCACCGGTGCATGGGGGTCGCTGGCCAGTTGTTCCCGGCAGGCCACTTCAACTTCTTCCAAGAGCTCGGATTTTCCATGTTCTTCCAGGAGCGAGACGGCGGCCCGGAACGCCACAAACCGCCCGAGTTGGCTCATGTCGATGCCATAGCAGTCGGGATAGCGGATCTGGGGGGCGCTTGACACGAAGAGAATTCGGGCCGGTTCCAGTCGGTCCAGTATGGCCACGATGGATTCCCGCAGGGTGGTGCCACGAACAATGGAATCATCGAGCATGACCAGCGTAGACCCCGGGGGGACCAAATCACGGGTGACGTCGTAGACGTGGAGCACCAAGTCGCGGCGGGTGGCATCGCTGGCGATGAAGGTGCGCATGCGTTGATCTTTGTGGGCCAGGCGTTCCACACGGATGGTGGGCTCCACGAGGGCGTCCAACTGTTCCCGTTTGGCCGTACCCCCGTTGAGATCGTTCCAGAGTTGCTCGGCGTGTTGCTGACGAACCAGCTTGGTGGCTGCCCGGGCCAACCCTTCGGCCGCTGTTTCGGCGGTATTGGGAACAAAGGAAAACACCGCGTTGTGCACGTCGTCTCCCAATCGCTCGAGGACTTGGGGCGCGAGGCGTTCCCCAAGTTCGATCCGTTCGCGATGGATGTCTGGGTCGTTGCCTCGGCTGAAGTAGATCCGTTCAAAGGTGCAACGCGTCGGAGTTTGTTGTGGGGTGTAGGCCTCGCGGCGAATGGCACCACTGCGTTTGATCTCTAGAACTTCTCCGGGTGTCAGCTCGGCAATTTCATCCATTGGTGCGTTGAAGACGGTGGCCAATGCCGCTCGTTCACTGGCCGCCGCCACGAATGAATCGCGTTCCAACACAAAGCCTGGTCGAATGCCCCGCGCGTCGCGGCAGAGGAACGCATCGCCATGTCCCAACAAGCCGCCAAACAGCCATCCGCCGTCCCACAGGGTGGAGGCCTTTTCCAGCACCCGCACCAAGTCGATTTGGTTCTCAATTTCGGTGGCCAAAGCTCGGCCCGAGAGGTTCTGCAGCGAGCCTTCTCCGCATGCGTGTTCGATCAACCGGTTCTCCACTTCCAAGAAGTGGCTGATTTTCTCGAGCACAATTTGGGTGTCCGATTCTCCAATGGGATCGAGCCCGTAACGGAGGAGTTGATCGAACAAGGCTGACGCATTCGTCATGTTGAAGTTGCCGGCCAGCATCAAGCTTCGAGAGCGACGGTCGCCTCGTCGGTACAGCGGATGGCAATGGTCTTCGGAGTGTCCACCGTGGGTGCCATAGCGCAGGTGCCCAAGCATCACTTCACCCAAAAACGGTGCAATGCTGTGTCGCTTTGCGCCGTCGAGTTCGGCGTCCGAGAGATCGTTGACCTGATCCATTCCTTCAGAAATCACCGCCAGCAATTGGTCCAAGTTGCCGGGGCCGGCCCGACGGGCTCGAGCGAGATAGGGCTCGCCTCGCCCGTGTTCAAATCGGACCACCCCAACCCCCGCCCCATCTTGGCCACGGTTGCGCTGCTTTTGCAGGAGCAAGGCGAGGGATCGCAGCCCCCAAGCTGCGTCACCATGGTGTTCGCGGAACCACGACAACGGGCGGCGAAGCCGAAGGAAGGCCAAACCGCATTCGTGGTGGATCGACTCGCCCAAGAATTGAAATTCTACGAGGGTTCAGGACACGCGCCAAACAACTCTTCCAAGACGCGGGTGGGGACAACCTGTCGCAAAGGACGGATGAGAAGTGCTCCCCGGTAAGTTTGGGGCATGGGATTTCGATCAGGACGAGCGGCGTGGCAGAGATTTCGAGTCAAATCCGCGCCACAACTCACGGACACAGAACTGTTTGCAAAGTTGAGTGAAGCGGTGGTCCCCGAGTCCTTTGACGTCGCGCCACCGGACACAATTGCCGGCTGGTCCGGGGGGCGTCATCTTTTGGATCGCACGTTTGATGCCGACAATTTGTTCGGTGACGCGGTCTTGATGGGCTTCCGATTGGATGCCTTCAAGCTGCCTGCCGATTTGCGTCTGGCCTGGCAGCTCCAAAACGAGGAAGCGCTTGGTGCTGCTGAACCCGGAAGCTCCAAGTCGGCCATCCGCAAAGCGGCGCGAGAAGAAGTTGACGATCGCGCAAGGCGCGAGATGACTTCTGGCCTGCACCGTTCCAGCCGGATGTTCCCCGTGTTGTGGGATCGAGGTGGTGGCGTGCTTTTGGCCTCGACCCCAAGCGATGCCGCTCGAACCGCTTTGGTGGATTTGGCCCGCTTGACCTTGAACCTCGAGCTCGAACCCGAGTCCGCAGGGGTCTTTGCGGAGTCTTTTGCAGCCTCACAGGGCATCTTGCGTGATTTGGAAGACGCCACCCCTACGTCTTTTGGTCCGCCACCTCGGGGCCACGAAGGCGGACAGGTTCCCAGCGTGGGCTGGGGGCGTGCCCCACACCCTCACGACTTTTTGGGCGCCGAGTTTTTGCTTGATCTGTGGTGCCGCGCTGAACGTGGTGCTGAAGATGAGGTTGAAGCGGCCATCACTGAGGCTTTGGACATGCGTTGTGCCTGGGAAGCGGGTGGAGATCAAGGGCTTCGTTCCACCACTCCGGCACGCTCGCCAGAAGCCCGCCGAGGGTTAAAAAATGGGAAGTGGCCCCGCAAGGCGGGTTTGATGATTGCGTCTGGGCTTGAGCATTGGACTTTGATTTTGGATGGTGTTCGATTCGCCCCCAACTCGGTGCGTCTTCCGGAACCAGCGGAGCGTCCTGAAACGGAACGAGAGGGTTTGGAGGCGCGGGTGGACGCTTTTCTCAGCTGCGACCGTGCGTTGACCAAGTTGTACCGAGGATTCTTGGAGCGTCGATTGGATGCTGGCCGCTGGGCATCTGAATCGGCGGCAATCAAACGCTGGATTTCTGCGGACGGTCAATCTTCTTCGTTTGAGATTGAAGTGCCCCGGGAAGCTTCTGCATCGGTGGAGGCAAAACAAGACTGACCCCGAACAATCGGGGCCAGTCGTGAAGCAGTTTTTTGGGGGGATGCGGTTTGGGCAACCCCTGCTTGGGTCAATACCGGTAGTGGTCAGGCTTGAACGGCCCTTCCTTGGGGACTCCGAGATACTCGGCTTGATCGGTGGTCATCTCGGTCAGTTTGATGCCCAATTTTTCCAAGTGCAGACGGGCAACCATTTCGTCGAGGTGCTTCGGCAACACGTGAACCGTGTCTTTTGAATACCGGTCGGCGTTGTCGTGCAATTCCATTTGGGCCAGCACTTGGTTGGTGAAGGACGCACTCATGACGAAGGATGGGTGACCAGTGGCACAGCCCAAGTTCAGCAGTCGACCCTCTGCAAGCACAATGATGGAATGCCCTTCGGGCAATTTGAATTCATGAACCTGCGGCTTGATCTCGATCTTCTCGACGCCAGGGTGGGCTTCGAGATCTGACATCTGGATCTCATTGTCAAAGTGGCCAATGTTGCCCACGATGGCATTGTGCTTCATGGCTTTCATGTGATCGAGCGTGATGACATCCTTGTTTCCGGTGGTCGTGACAAAGATGTCGGCATCGGCGACCGCTTCGTTCATCGTGACCACCTCGTAGCCTTCCATTGCGGCTTGCAACGCACAGATGGGGGCGATTTCGGTGACTTTGACTCGGCAACCTTGCCCTCGAAGCGACTGGGCACAACCTTTGCCAACGTCTCCGTAACCAAGGACGACGGCGACTTTGCCCGAGAGCATCACGTCGGTGGCCCGCATGATGCCGTCGGTCAGCGAGTGCCGACAGCCGTAAAGGTTGTCGAACTTGCTTTTGGTGACGGCATCGTTGACGTTGATGGCGGGGAAAAGCAACAGGCCCATCTCGGCCATTTGGTACAAGCGGTGCACACCGGTGGTGGTTTCTTCAGAGACGCCCCGGATCGCTTCGGCTTTGCGGGTGAAGTAGGTGGGATCCACATCGAAGACCGCATTCAACAACTGCAATACGACCTTGTACTCGTGGTTGTCGGCGGTGTCGGGGGAGGGCACTTTGCCTTCCTTCTCGAATTGGGCACCTTTGTGGACCAGCAGCGTCGCGTCACCGCCGTCGTCCAGAATCAGGTTCGGTTGGTCGTCGCCCCAATGCAAGGCTTGGAGGGTGCACCACCAGTACTCCTCGAGGGTCTCGCCTTTCCATGCGTAGATCGGGGTCCCAGATGGGGACTCTGGTGTCCCACACCCAACAGTGCAGGCGGCGGCGGCATGATCTTGGGTGGAAAAAATGTTGCAGGAGGCCCAGCGGACTTCGGCGCCCAACTCGGTCAATGTTTCAATGAGAGCTGCCGTTTGCACGGTCATGTGCAGAGAGCCCGTGATCTTGGCGCCTTCAAGAGGTTTGCTGTCGCCATAACGTTCACGCAAGGCCATCAATCCAGGCATTTCATGTTCAGCAAGATCGATCTCTTTCCTTCCGAATCGAAGGGTTTCAGCCGAGGTGCAGGCCACTTGGAAATGTTCGTCGGAGAACAATGGAAGGCCGGTATCGAGGAAGGTCACGGCGGTGGAGTTGGTGGTGGTCACGTTGAATCCTTGAGTAATTGGTGCATCCGGAATCCCGTCCATCCGGAATTCCGGATGAAGTATAGCCGTGCTGCGAGTGTTCCGCAGAATTGAGCCCTCAACGCCGTTCCGATTGTCGCTAAGAGGTGTCTTGGCGTCGCTTTGCGACACGTTCTCCTCGCGGTTTTCTGGATTTCAGTGCCTTATGCCGTGGTCAGCAAGCCTTCGAAATGCTACAATCCGCCTTCAAACAGAGGCTGCTTTTGTTGGCCTCAGAGCTGCCCGAAGGAGTCGGAGCCTTCGGGCGGTTTTTGTTTCCGAAGTTCCTTCTGTCGGTATTTTGATCGTGTGCGATTTTCCTCACTCTGGATTGGATGCTGTGGGATGAACTTGTCACGCATCTTTGGTTCAGATATTCTTTTTNNTCNCGACGGCCCCATCGTCTAGTCAGGTCCAGGACACNAGGTTTTCATCCTNGGAACAGGGGTTCGAATCCCCTTGGGGTCATACAGGGCGCGGTTCCTCTCGAGGAGCCGCGCCCGATTTTTTTGTGTTTCCCNCTTTTCTTTAAGGTACTTGGAGGCCTCGCAGTGGTTGGACGGATGCTGTGTGCCAGCCTGCTCCCGTGGCTTTTCGCCGGTTTTGCGGTGGGTGCGCTGCCCCCTCTGGATGACCGTTCGCTCGCGATCCTCGAGACCGCGGTTGATGACCAAGACCACCAGGAAGCCGCATTTGCGATGTTGGCCGAGGAGGCGCTTCGCCGTTCCGGGGATTCCGAGAACGCGACCGGATTCGCCACGCCCACCCCCGAGGTCTGGGCGCAATGGGTGGCTCACCCTGCATCGGCTCGTGGCCGGCCCGTGCGTCTGGAGGGTCGAGTGGAGCAGGTCACTCCTTTGGCTCGACCCTGGGAGACGTTTTCGGAAGCCTTTATTCGTCTGCCGCAGGACACGGTCCTTGCGGTCTTCTCGCCTCGTTCCGACGCCCTTCGTGTCGGCCAACGAGTTCGATTGGAAGGTCGTTTCTACAAGCGATTGTCCGCGGTCGCGCGCGACGGGCGGGCCCGCGTCTACCCTGCGGTCGTGGCCCGTCGTGGGGCAGAGCTCCCGTGGCGACCAGCGCTGCCGTTGGTCCTGATCGGTCTCCTTGGGGTGGGTGGGGTCTGGTGGTTGGTTCGTCGGGCCGCGGCCGCGGCCCGGACTTCCGGCCGCCCCGCACCGCAGCCTCTCGATTCGGCACCAACTTCAATGAATCCCTCGGAACTTCCGGACGAACCCGCCCAGGCGCTCGACGTGCTGCGGTCCAGACACGATCATCCTGAGGAGGGAGGTGCCCCGTGAGCACCATTGACGTCAGGCTCGAGGATCGTTCCTATCAGGTCACCGTGGAAGCGGGAATTCGTGCTCGCTGTGGCAGCGTGCTGCGGGACTTCGTCGGCGATGCACCCGGACGCAAGGTTCTTCTGATCGCGGACGAGGCGGTTTCCGAGACCTTCGCCGAAGACGTCGCGGCCTCTCTGGAGGAAGCCGGGTTCGATCTGGCCTTCGGAACGGTCGAGGCCCACGAAACCAACAAGTCTCTGCCCGCCTTGTCGGCCCTCCTGGAAGCGGCGGCTCGGGAACACATCGATCGATCCAGCGTGGTGGTCGCGGTGGGGGGTGGCATCGTGGGGGATCTTGCAGGCTTTGTGGCCGCCAGCTGGTTGCGTGGAATCTCGCTGCTTCATGTCCCTACGACCCTTCTGGCGATGGTCGACGCCTCGATCGGAGGCAAGACCGGGGTGAACCTGCCCCTGCCCGACGGAACGCTTGGGAAAAATCTGGTCGGTGCCTTTTGGCAGCCTCTGGCGGTCCTGAGCGATCCCGAGGTCCTCTCCAGCCTGCCTCGGCGCGAGTTGGCTTGTGGGCTGGCCGAATGCGTCAAGCATGGACTGATCGCCGACTGGGCCCTGCTCGATGAACTGGCGTCGCTGGCGCCTTCGATCCTCGACGGTGACGTGGTTGCGTGCACCGCGCTGGTTCGCCGCAGTGCCGCCGTCAAGGCTGGTGTGGTCAGCCTCGATGAACGGGAGCAAGCAGGCGAAGAGTCCGCTTCTGCACGGGCCTTTCTCAACCTCGGGCACACCTTCGCTCACGCAATCGAGACGGTACCGGAGCTTGGACTCAAGCACGGTGAGGCAGTGGCGATCGGGCTGGTGGCGGCGGGAGCCTGCGCTCGATCGCTCGGAAGCTGGACGGACGCCGACTGCGACCACCTCCAGGCAACGCTCGAGGCCTGTGCCCTGCCCACCCGGCTTTCGGCCAAGTTGGACTCTGAAGATCTGATCGAACGCATGGGGTGGGACAAGAAGGTCCGCAACGGGACCCTCACGATCGTGGTCCCCGATGGCCGGGGTTCGGTCTGTCTGCACGTGGATCCGACCCATCAGTTGCTGACGGATGGCTGGAACGCCGTGGGCGCCGCCTGAGATCTTTCCGGTTATTGCAGTCCATCGAGCCAAGGTTCCGATAAGGACCCTTTGGAGGCTGCTCGTGCGGACACTCGCGCTTGTCAATCAGAAGGGTGGTTGTGGAAAGACCACCACGGCGATCAATCTGAGTGCGGAGTTCGCCCATCGGTCGCTCCGTGTTTTACTGATCGATCTGGATCCCCAGGGGCATTGCGCGGCGGGGTTGGGTGTTCCGGACACTTCAATCACCCGCGGCATCGAGGATGCACTGGAAGCAGACCTCACCTACGAGCCCGGGTTGGTTGACGAGATGATCTGGGAGGTCGGTGGGGGGTTGAACCTGATTCCCAGCACCGTGCGGCTGACCAACTTCGAAAGTGCGGACCACGAGCACGCTGAAGACCACGACCGTGACCGCCGCTTGCTCCACGTGCTGGAGCTGGTCAAGGATCGCTTTGATCTGTGCCTCATCGACTGTCCTCCTGCGATCGGCTGGCTGACGTTCAACGCGTTGCGTGCCGCCGACGAGACTCTGGTTCCGGTGGAGACCGGTTACTTCGCCCTCAAAGGTGCGGTCCGGCAAGCCAAGACCATCGACACGGTGGTCAAGCGGCTGGGCCGGCCTCTGGACTTCTTCCTGCTGCCGACCCTGCACCGAGAGGGGACCGCGCGTTCGGAGAACATTCTCTCCGCCATGCGAAGCCGTTTCGGTGATCAGATGGCACCCTGCGTGATCCGGGAACACGAATCACTCCGAGAAGCCGCCAGCATGGGGCAGCCGATTCAGCAGTTCGCCCCGGATTCACCCGCTGCGGAGGACTTCTCCGGGCTGGCGGAGTGGGTGCTCGGACACGAGCAGACCTCGATCGCCACCGAGCAAGCTCGGCGTCTTCAGGAGGCGAGTGATGCGGTGACTCTTCGTGAAGAGGACCCTCGTCCCGACTCCCAGGAACCCGCACCCGCCGCCATCAAGGCTTCGCAGCCAGAGGCTCCGGCGCCGGAACGCAATGAACGAGTGCAGGCGGTTCTGCAACGTGTCGGCCGCTCCGAACCTGCCGGCAAAAGCGTGGTCTTCGACGTGCAACGTCTTCCCGATGGGGTCCTGGATCGAGTTCGAACCGCGGGGAAGCAGGGAATCCAGAGTCTGGTCATCGACCCACTCGAATCTGCCCCCGATCCGGAGGCGACCTCTGCGCGCTTTGGTGCGTTTCCCACCGACCAGGGCGTGTGTTTTCGTCAGCCCGCCTCACTGGGCGGCTCGGTCTCGATTTCCGGTGACTTCAACCACTGGGACGATTCCGGGGAGCCGATGTCGCTGACCGAGTCCGATGGTGTGCATGAGGTCATCCTTCCACTTGCCCCCGGCACCTACCGCTATCGACTTATCGTCGACGGTGCGCCCACCCCGGATCCGCACGCGAAAGCGTTCGACAAGGACGACTCCACGACTTGCATTCTCGAGATTCCTGCTGCTTCCTCCTGACTCACCAAGACCCCTTCTCTGTGGTGGACACCGGCCATGAATTCCAAGGATCCCTTCAAAGAACTCGCTGACGCCTATCTGTCCTCGCCAGAATTTCCCGACGGCGGTTCAACCGTTCAACCGATCAAGCACCGGGTGGTGCTGGACCGCGATCGCCGCACCCTCACTTCACGCAATATTGAGTCCCCCCAGATTCCACCGAAGCCTGATTCGCCTCCGCTGGAACTGCAGATTCTCTTTCCCGGCAATCTTCCCGTCTGGGCAAACCTCTGGCTGCCCTCCTACGCCCAACGGGTTGCGGCCGAGCAGGGGCCCGTCGCGCTTCTGCGGCTGCAGTACAAGAGCTGTTCGGTTCAGATTTTCGGTGGAACCCTCGGCGCCCTCGATGTTCCTGAAGACCGCTGCCAGCAGATCAGCGACCTCGCTCGGTGGATCACCGACAACATCTCTCGAGTGCTGATCGTGCCGCGGGCAGTCGATGGCGACGAAGCGATTCTCGAGACCGAACTCCCGATCGGCCTGATGACCGGTGCCGACGAAGCCGCCAAGATCGAGGCCTACCGTCGTTCCAAGGAGCTTGTCGAATCCGCCCGATCGGCGGAGCTTGGCGTGCCCGAACTGGGCTTGATCATCGCGGGCACCAACGAGGATGACGCCCGCATAATCGCATCGCGTATCTCCGAGACGGCGGCTCGTTTTCTGAAATTCAAGCTGCCTCTGGAGCGAGTGATCCCCGCGATGGGACCGCTGTCTGCCGACGCACCTCCCGATCCCATGGGTCAGCTCCGCGACCTCGAAGTCCCATCCACCTACGACACTGGTCGGCTGGTTGCGGAACTGCGTCGCGCGGCTCTGGATCGAAGGACTTCCGGCGCGGCAAGTCACTCTCTGGCCACCGAGGTGACTTCGGTTCCGGACTGTGAATCGGCCCCCGCTCCGGAAGAGATCCTCGCCAAACTCGAGGGGGACACCATCGAGCTGGAGTCCTGCGAAGAACTCTCCGGCATTCTGGAACCACTCCATTCCGATGAGGTGCAGCTGCCCCCCGCGACACCCGGCGACCTGGAGTCGGACAGTCTGCAGGAGGAACGTGCGGCGATCGAAGCACGATTCGAGTCGCCCTCCGCGGACGTCGTCACTCCGCTGGACCCCGATGAGTCATCGACCCTGGTTCTGGAAGACCCCGCGGAGCGTGAACTCGAGCAATCGGGAACGCCCGGTTACGGGGCACTCATCTCCGGACTCACTCCAGTCGACCTGCCCTGCCTCACGGACGCTTCGATCGAACTGGCACTCGACGATCAGAGGCGGTTGCATCTGATCGTCGATCAGAGCTCCCTGCGGGGATTGCGGGCTGCCGAAGCCTGGGCCACCCGAAACCGACGACTGCTTGATGCGGCTCTCGAGGGTGGGTTGGCACCCTTTGAGAATCATGGCATTCGTTTCGACCTGGTGGTCGAGGATGCGGCGGCCGCCAGCGATCTGCACGGCACGGGGTTGTTTCTGCATCTACTCGTCGAGACCACCGAGTTCGAGCGCTTCACGATTCCCCTCAACAACGAGAAGACCGCATTGTTCGGAGGGTGAGCGTTCGGCCCTCAGGCCATCGATGGAACCTTCGCCAGAAACGCTCGCCAGGCCGTACTTGAGAATCCCCGGAGTTCTTTCGGCGTCCAGCCACTGTCGGCCAGGGCGTCGGTCATGCGGTGGTAGTCGACGGGTTGCTTGAGCTTCTCGGGGAGTTCGGCCGGGGTGAATCCGCCGTCGGCATCGCTGCCAAGCCCCACTCGGTCTCGACCGAAGGCTTCGGCAAGCACGTTGGCATGCTCGACGACGTCCTCCAGTGTCGCCGATCGATCGCGTGCCAGGAACTTTCCGTAGAGATTGACTCCCGCTACTCCGCCACGTCGAGCGATTTCTCTTGCGTGGTCCTCGTGCAGGTGGCGCATCGCGCCTCGGCCCTCGGGGAGCAGTCGGCGGGCGTTGGAATGACTGGAAGCGATGGGCCCCTGCGCGAGCGCCAGCAGATCCTCCATCGATTCGTCGGAGAGGTGGGAGACATCGTGTGCGATGCCTGCCTCATCAAGGGCGGCCACCAGCTCCCGGCCTTCGTCGGTCAAGCCGCCGCCCCGATGGTTGCCCCCGCTGTAGCGTGACCCGTGTGCCCAGGAAAGGCCCACCATGCGCACTCCACGCTCGGCCCACCAAGCCACCTCCGCCGGAGATCGGATCGGATCCGCGCATTCCATCAGCAACACGATGCCCAGCGGCCCGTTCTCCTGCTCCAGGCAAGATTCGAGTTCGTGGTGGGTGCGCAGGATCCGGACCAAGCCCTGGTGTTCCCATGCTTCATAAAGTTCCACCTGACGCCTGCCGGCTTGATGCGCCCCCGCCCGATCTTCGTGGTCGGTGTAGCCACAGGGATCTTCCGGCTCGAACGCCGCAGTGAAGATCGTCGCCAGGCAACATCGAACATTTCCCCGCGCCAGGCTGGGCAGCGTGATCGCCATGGCGCTTGGATCCCCTTCCTCCTTCAGCGAAGGTCGCGCGGAATCGCGGTCCAGGGCCATGTAGGCCAGATCGAGGTGGGCATCGAGCCAGGGGGTGGAAGAGTCGGTCATGAGTGCCTTTCAGCCGCTTTGGGAAGGTGGCCATGGAGCCGTTTGGATCGAGGCGGTATCCTCTCAGGAATGACCAGCTCTTGTACGCAATCGATTCCCCGCGCGCCCTCTTCCGCCACCCTCCGGGTCAAGCGACGGTTTGTGGCGGCGATCGTTGCGCTTGCCTGCGCCAGTCTGCTGGGGCTGGCGGCCTGGATGGAGCCCGCTGCCCAGGGGTTGGGTACCCACCTGCAGCTGGGCCTCGCGCCGTGTGGCTGGGTGGTCTACGGAGGCATTCCCTGTCCTTCCTGCGGTATGACGACGTCGTTCGCCCACGCGACCGATGGCAACTTCCTGGGCGCACTGCGGGCACAACCCGCCGGTGCGGTGCTCGCCTTCATCACCGCTTGTGCCCTGGTCACGTCCGGTTGGCAGCTACTGAGTGGTGATCGAGTGCTCGGGTTCTGGACGGATCGGATCGGAGCGCGGTTCTTCATCGCCTTTGGTGCTCTGGTTGTTCTTGCCTGGGTGTATAAAATCCTGGTCTTCCGAGGAGTGCTCTGATGTCTCATTCACTGATTCGTTCCGTGGTTCTGGTGACGTTGCTCACGGCGATGAGCTGTGTACTTTGCGGTTGCTTCGTGCCTGCTCTGGCGGGTGCAATCGGACAGAACATCGAGCGCTACAAAAAGATCGAGGTCCTCGCGGAATACGACGGCCTCGACGACAAGACGGTTGCGGTGGTCATCCAGTGCGATCCGTCGACGCTCTACGAATACCCTTCGGTCTACGGAACGGTGTCCATGAACATCGCCCGTCGGCTTCAGGACAACGTGCCCGGGATCAAGGTCCTCGGTTTCCAGCAGGTCATGCAATGGCAGTATCAGACACCCAGCTGGTCGATGCTTCCCTACGGGGAGATTGCCAAGGAACTCGGAGTCCAGCGAGTAGTCTTCGTCGAGATCTACGAGTATCGCCTCCACCCCGAGGGCAATCGTTACCTCTGGGATGGTGCCTGTGCCGGCTCGGTGGGCATCATCGAACGTGACGGGTGGGACCCTGACAGCTTTGCCAAGAACTGGGACATCGCGGTGAAGTTTCCCGACGTCACCGGGGTTGGTCGCGAAAGTGCCACCGAAAGTCAGATTCAGATGGGGGTACTCGCAAAATTCGTCGACGAGGTTTCCTGGTTGTTCTACCGTCACATCGAGGACAAGTACCCCGACGCGATCTAACCGGTTTCCGATGTTCCTCAAACCGCTCCCCCTCAGTGAGTGCTTCATTCATTCCATCCAAGTGCAGGTGCTTCCGTGTCCAGTCAATCTTCTTCATCCATCCGATCCAATCGGTCCACCACCACCCGGATACTGCTTTGCCTGCTCCTTCCCTGCGCGCTGGGTTCGCTCTCCGCATGCAACATTCTGATTCCGGTCTCCTACGCGATCGACGGACAGGGTGAGGTGGAGGCGGAGCACGAACTCGAGCCCATCAAGACGCTGGTCTTCGTGGACGACAGCCTCAACATTCTGCCGCGCCAGGTGCTCAAGGTCCGACTTGCTGAGGCGATCTCCAACGACCTTGTCACGCGTGAACTGATTCCCAAGGCCGTCAATCCCGGTGATGCGATGGCCATGGTCCGTTCCCGTGACCGAAGTGGTCAGCACATGTCGATGCAGTCCATTGCTCGTGAAGCGGGAGTCAAGCAATTGCTCTTCATCGAGGTTGAAAGCTTCGAGTCCACGGTCCGCAACACCCAGATGCGCCCCAACGCTTCGTGTTCACTGCGCGTGATGCACTTCGACAAGGGCGGGCGCGTCTATCCCGAGACCACCATGAATGTCGGGGGCAATGTGGGTGATCGAGTCGTGGAGGTTCAGCTTCGGGAGGTCGCACCGGAAAAGGCCTTTTCCCCATCCGATCGGCGCAAGGTCGAACAGGAACTCATCGGGAAAATGGCAGTCTCCATCGTGAAACTCTTCCGAAGCTACGACCGGCTCGAACTGGGTGAGAACCTTGGCGTCCGTTGATCCAAGATCCTCGGAGCACCACCTGATCCACTTGATTGATTCGGATGCCCTCCCCGAGCGCATCCGCCGCGTGGAATTCCTGCGTCGCACCCAGGCCGGAGCCGCGATCGTCGTCGGCCCCCTTGAAGGCGAGTGTCGCTGTGCCGGTTTCGGGCTGCGGGCTCTGGGCTCCGTTCTGCCGCGAACTCTGGGCCCGGTCCTTGCAGACCATCAAGCGCATGCGTCAGCTCCCCCGGTCGTTTGCAGCTGGTCCTGGGACGTGGCACGTCACGTGGCCGAACTCGGTCTCGAGCAGTTGCTGGTGGCCTCCGGTCCTCCTTCGGCACCTGCCCGTCAGCAGCGAGTCGAAGGCTTGCACGTGCTCGCTCCCGATCAGATCAGTGCGGAGGCCTGGAAGCGCTGCGGAGCCTTCAGCGTACAGGTGGTCCCTCCCTGCGGGATGGCCGATCGGGCGCCCATCGGCGACCAGTCGCTTCCAAGCTCGACGTTGCGCGTGGGTCTCTTCTGCGACGAGGTCGTGACCGAGGAGGAGGCCCTGCTGATGCTGCACCGCTTCGGAGTCGTGGCCCTCCCCGAAAAACCAATCCTCGCACATCTGAAACGACACGCTTCCCACATCGGTTCGCTGATGCGCTACGCGCAGCAGGTTGGAATCGCGCACTGCTTCGAATTGCTCGAGGAATCGAGTTTTCCAGGCGAGGTCGACGTGGCGATGGTCCGGGTGCAGGGTGCTGCGGAGTCCAGTGAGCAGGTGCTCGACCTGGCGGCACGCGGAGTGGTCTGCATCGTCTACACCTCGAATCCGCACCCCGCAGAAGCGGGGGCCCTTGGCCGGAACGGTTTCATCGAATGCTCCGCGGGCGTCACCAATGCCGGTTCCTCGCAGCTGCTTGAGCTTCTTGAGAACACGGCCCTGCTCGAGTCAGCTCGTTCGGCCATTCTGCGTCTGGGCAGCGCTCGATCCCTGGGGGAGTGGGCCTCGGACTTCAGCCTGGCGGCCCACGCTGCATTCAGTCGATCTTGAAGAACGTCCGAGCAGCATCACGGTAGATCATCTTCAGAAGTGAGCGGTCCAGTCCGTGGCAGGTGACCTCGGGGGCCGCGTCCTCGGGGTACCGCTCGGGGTCGACCATGTGCAGGTCGGGGTCCACGATCGGAGACTCGAAACGACCGTCCTGTTCAAAGAGTCGTCGAAGCGTCCAGTAGCGGCTGGCGTAGAGGTCGAATGCCTGCTGTTGTCCGTTGGCCTTCATCGCCAGTTCATTCGCAGCAGTCTCTTCCAGATGGTCATCCATGGTGACGATGTCGGACCCGAAAAGGATGCGTCCCCGCCAGGTGTCCATGAACGCACGAAAATCCTCGGTGGGCTGGGCTCCCAGTTCTCGAAGCATCCACTTGCAGGCGCTGGTGTCCAGGTGGAGGTTGGGGTGTCGCTCGAGCAGACCACTGAGAAACCCGAGGTCTTCAGGAGAGCCGCCCATGTGCGCGGCGATCCAGGGGACGTCGTACTCATCGAGCATGCGTTCAAGCGGTCGGTACTGATCGCGTTTCGTTCCGTACTTGTCCTGATCGGTGTATTTGGCGGCGAACCAGGTGTCGGGGTCCGCGACGTGGGTCATGATCGACATGCCCAGCTCGGAGGCGAGCTTCGCAACATCCCGGTACATCGGTGAATCTAGGGCCAGTGCACCGGGTTGGCCGAGCTTTTCCTCGGCATCGCGCATCCTCGGAGCGGCGAAGAGCTTCACGATGCCCGCGCCGTGCTCTCGAAAGCGTTCGATTCGGTGCAGGAAGTCCCGGCCCATGGCTTCCTTGCGGTCGGGATTCGACCAGTCGGGAACCGCATTGAACCGAACCAGGTCGCCCAGGGCCTCCTTGACCTCGGGAACCGCTTCCAATTGGGTCATCGAATAGACCCGGGTGATTCCGAAGAGGGCAGCCGCCCGCGCATACAGCCGAGCGCTCTTGGGCCCTCCGATGTGGGCGTGGACGTCGATGATCTCGCACGGAGGAGCGGGCATGCGCTCCGCTTCCAGTGCATAGTCGTGACCCAGGCGGTTGCTGGGGCCTCGTCGATCGATCTCGATCTTTCGGTTGTCCAGAGCGGAATCAGGCATTGATCCGGAATGGTAGCAGCGGGTCAGTGTGCCTCGGCGACTAATTCCTGAAGTTCGCCTTCGAGCTCCAGGGACATCAGGTCCTCGTGCAAGGTCGATTGCTCGGGCTCGTAGTAGGCATCCTCGTGCAGTGAGGCGGCGACCACATTGCCCACATAGAGCTCGCAATCGGAATCGATGTCGATGTGCCGGGCGAGTTCACATTCGAACCAGGCCACGGAGTCTCGAAGCACCGGAATGCCTCCGGGGGTTTCTTCCACGGTGAGTCCGATGAAGGGGTTGATCGAGTCCACGCTGGAATGCGCGAACCGTCTGGCTTGCGCGCGGGTTCGGTCATCGATGATCGCCACTGCGAAGCGTCGACTGTCTCGAATCAGCGGACTGAGAATCTGGCCCTTCCTGGTCGACATCACGAGGGTGGGGGGGGTGTGCCCACCTTGCATGACGAATTCGGCGAGGACGCCGTTGCTTCGTCCTTCACTTGATGCGGTGACGAGGTATTTCCCTGTGGGAAATGCCTTTAAAGCCTCTTCTACACCCTCTCCATGTACGTGGATCATTCGCTCGGTCCTCACAGGCAGCTGTGCTGGTGTTGAAGGCGATGCTTGGAAGCAATCGCCTTGATTTTTTTTACAAATCCGGCAGTTCGTCCTGAGCCATTGCAAAGCAAGGGCTTAGGTTCCCCCCAGTAGACCAGAGATCTTGTTTTTGAGGACCCGTAATCTCAGATAAGGGGGAATAGTGGGTAGAAATGTTGAATGGTGGGGCAAAGTGGGTTATTGTCCTTCTGTTCCCGGACTCCATTCACGAGGTACTGATGCGTGTTCTTTCTTGGCGAATACGAGCATTCAATCGACGCGAAGCAGCGGCTGGCCATTCCAGCCGAGGTGCGCGATGTGCTCAATCCCGAGATCCACGGCGTGGCCTTTGTGGCAGCTCCCGGTGGCAACGGGTCGCTCTGGCTGTGGCCGGAGAAGACCTTCGAAACGCTTTCGAAGGAACTGGCCGGCTCGCTCCTGGGCAACGACGACCTCGACGACTTCGAGCGACTCGTGTACTCCCAGTCTGCGCGAGTCCCGCTGGACTCCGCCGGCCGCATTCGAATCCCCGCGCGTCTGCTGGATCGATACCAGCTGACCAACTCGGTAACGGTGCTCGGGGTGCGGGATCATCTGGAACTCATGAAGCCCAAGTCCTGGCGCGCGGAGCAGGGGCGACTGGAACCAGCACGAACGGACATCTGGCGACGTGCCCGGCAGGCAATGGCCGAGCGTCGTTCAGGAAAGGATCAGTGAGCAGCATGTTGTCTGGACAACGACATTCTGCTCCGAATTGTGTCGGACCGCGTTCACGGACGGCTCGCGGTACCGGCCAGGGAAACATCGAGGGACTCGCAGAAACTCGCGTCGGAACGGACTCCGGTTTCCAGCCACGGACGGCTGACGCTCTCGATGACTGCTCCATTCGGGTGAGCAGATACGGCGCCTGGCGCTGAATTCCCCGTATTTCGCAGTTGCTCAACGCACCTGCATTCGTCGGTCGGCACGGACGGCCCCCCGGCGAACGGACCCTCTGAGGATCCGACAATCAAGAGTCTCGACACTCCTCGTGCGAGACTTCTCGATCCAGGTGTAGTTCGGATCGACGACTCCTCAAACGAACTCGGTGGCCGCCGTCACCGAGTTCGTTCTTTTTTGCCCACATACGACAACCGCCCACCGGGGAACCGGTGAGCGGCGCTTGTTTCGTTCAATGACGGCGTTGGAAGTTCAGCCACCTTCGCCAGCGGCGGGACGGATCTTGCCAACGACCGATTGTTCATTTTCCTCACCGGCAATGATCTGATCGGCGACTTCTCGTCGGTGCACTTCGATGGTGCGCGGGAACTCAAAGGCGACTCGCACCCGGTCTCCCTTGATGGAGGCGATGCGTACCACACCCAGCGGTGCTGACGGATCTCCAATGACGACTTCTTCGCCTTCTCTTCGGGTGATGACTAGCACTGTTCGG
>PAFB01000150.1 GCA_002700865.1 Rhodospirillaceae bacterium | reverse complement strand
GACTTCATGTAGTTGTAGCCCAGAATGGTCTTGAGACCCCGCGCCTTGCCCGCTTCGGCCAGCGCAACCATTGCCTCCGCGTCGGTGATCGAGGTCGCCATGGGCTTCTCGCACCAGACGTGCTTACCGGTGGACAGCGCCAGTTCGGCGGCTTCGAGGTGGGCGAAGTTCGGCGTGCAGATCGACACCACGTCGATGTCGTCCGCTTCGCAGACTTCGCGCCAGTCCTGCGTCGTGCGCTCAAACTCGTAGCGCGCGCCGTTGAGGGCAACGCTGCTCTCCGACATGTCGAACAGCGCCTTCATCTCGATATCGATGGGCAGGTTGAAGGTCGCCTTGACCCGCTGCCAAGCCTGGGTATGGGTCCCGCCCATGAAGCCCATACCGAGCACGCCGACCCGCAGGCGCTCGATGCCGGTCTTGTTTTCAGGTTGTCCGTCGACGCGGAGATCACGAATGGCCATGGTCAGTTACTCACAGGTTCAGGCGGTGGAGAGGCCGCTGGCATCCAGCACCTCGATAATGTGGTTGTAGCCCATCTGGCTGTATTCCATCGGCGGGGCCTTGATCGGGTCCTGTTCGGCCTCGACCACGATCCAGCCGCTGTAGTCCATGGCCTTGAGCGCCTTGCCGACGGCGTGGAAGTCGATGCAACCGTCACCGGGAACCGTGAAGGCACCGGCGATGACGGCATCGAGGAAGGAGCGGTTGTTGGCACGCACGCCGGCGACCACGTCCGGGCGGATATCCTTGAAGTGCACGTGGTGCACCCGGTCGCCCCATCGGTCCAGCGTCGCGAGCACGTCTCCACCCCCGAACAGCAGGTGTCCGGTGTCGAATGTCAGATTCAGCGCTTCTTTGTCGGAGTACTCCATCAGCCAGTTCACGTCTTCCTCGGCTTCGATGATCGATCCCATGTGGTGGTGATAGGCCACTGGCATACCCTGATCGACCGACCATTTGGCAACTTCGCTGACCCGCCGGGCGTAGTCGCGAATTTCATCGCGGGATAGGGTCGGGCGGTTGTTGACGGGGGTGTTGATCTCGCCCTGCACCGTATTGGAGCATTCGGCGTAGACGATGCAGGGGGCGTCTAGCGCTATGAACTGCTCGACCTGTCCCTTGATCGCGGCAGTCTCATCAACGAAGTCGAGTACGAGGCTATGGCCGGAGCACCAGCCCCCACAAAGCACGATATCGTTTTTATCCAGGTATGCCTTGAGCCCCTCAGTATCCTTGGGCATGCGCTGGCCGCGTTCCACGCCGGTGTAGCCGATTTCCCGGCTTTCCTGCAGCGCCTGCTCCATGGTGTAGGCGGCGGTCAGCTCGGGTAGGTCGTCATTTTGCCAAGCAATAGGGCTGATACCGATCTTGATCGTCATGGATGTGTCTTGCCTCTTTGGTCGTTTCAGACGCCGACGCGCTGTTTGGCGCGGCCGTGCTCATGTTCTTGTTTAGCCGCGCGCACCTGTTCGCGGGGGGAGACCTCTGGCACACCCACATCCCACCAGCTGTCGCCCCCAGTCCAGTCGTGCGACTGCACACGGGTCGAGATCACCACCGTGCGGTCGGCACTGCGGGCCTTGTTGAAGGCATCGCGCAGATCGGCGATGGTATCGACGTCGTAGACGATGGCTCCCATCGACGCGGCGTGAGCAGCGAAGTCAGGCATGAAGGGCTCGACGCCTTCGCCCAGGCGACAATCCTTGATCAAATTGTTGAAGCTCTCGCCGCCTTTAAAGTTCTGCAGGCGGTTGATGACCGCGTAACCGCCGTTGTCGCAGACCACGACGATCATCTTGTGACCCGAAAGCACCGAGCTGTAGAGGTCCGAGTTCATCATCATGTAAGAGCCATCGCCGACGAATACAATCAGCTCACCATCGCCTGTCCGGGTCTCCGCATGGGCCATGGCTGCGCCCCAGCCCCCGCTGATCTCATAGCCCATGCACGAAAAGCCGTATTCGCAATCATAGGACCGATGCGACTTTGCCAGCCAACCCTTATTCATCTCGCCGGGTAGCCCACCCGCAGCGGTAAGGACCGCGTCATCTGCTGTGCTCAGGTCGTTCACAGCACCGACAACTTGCGCGTAGGTCGGGGTCTGGTTGTCGGGGGTCCGGCGCTCGTTCAGGTAAGCCCGCCATTCGGCCATGGCCGCCTTGGCTTGCACCATGCGAGCGGCTGGCGCCGACCAGTCGCCCATGGCGTCGTCGAGTTCGCTGAGGCAGGCCAACGCATCGCCGACCACGGGAAGCGATCGGTGCTTGTTGGCGTCGAAGGCCGCCGTGTTGATGTTGACGAAGCGCACGTTCTCGTCCTGGAAGCAGGTCCAGGACCCCGTGGTAAAGTCCTGCAGCCGGGTTCCTAGCAGCAGCACGACATCAGCGTCCTGTGCCAGCGCGTTACCCGCACTTGAACCGGTGGGGCCCGTCAGGCCGATGCCGTGATCGTGGGTGTTCAGGACCGAGGTTTTGCCAGCGGTTGTCTCAGCCACCGGAATGCCGCGGCGTGCAGCGAAGTCGTTGAGCAGCCTTTCAGCGCCACTGTACAGCGTGCCGCCGCCGGCGATGATCAGCGGGCGCTCGGCGGTCTTCAGCGCTGCGGCTGCGGCGGCGATCTGGGCTTCGTCAGCGCGCTGTCGCGGCACCCGCCAGACCTTGGTTTCGAAGAACAAGGCGGGGAAGTCGTGAGCCTGCGCCTGAATATCCTGCGGCAGACCGACGAAGGCTGGCCCGCGGGTAGCAGGGTCGAGCATCGTTTGCAGGGCCTGGGGCAGGGAGGCCATGAGCTGCTCCGGGTGTGTGATCCGGTCCCAGTAGCGCACAACCGGTTTGAAGCAGTCGTTAACAGTCATCGACGGCTCCCCGAAGTGCTCAACCTGCTGCAGCACTGGGTCGGGGCGGCGGTTCTGGAAGGTGTCGCCGGAGAGGATCAGCAGCGGCAGGCGGTTGGCCATGGCGACCCCGGCCGCCGTGACCATATTGGTTGCTCCCGGACCGACGGAGGAGGTTGCGACCATGATGCGTCGTCCGCGCCGGGCTTTGGCGTAGGCGACACCAGCGAGCGCCATACCCTGCTCATTCTGCCCACGCCAGGTCGGCAGCTTGTCCTGCACACGCTCCAGCGCTTCGGCGAGGCAGGTGACATTGCCGTGTCCGAAGATGCCGAAAACCCCTGCAAACACGGGCTCGGTGCTGCCGTCATCGTGGGCGATGTGCTGGGCGCACATCCACTTGACGAGGGCCTGTGCGGTGGTCAGACGTTCGGTTTCCATTTCTGTCTTTTCCTGCCTTCTCGACATTAGGTCGGGCCAGTGGAAAGTGGGTCGAGGCAGCAACTTGTCCTGTCCCAATCCCTATTCCTTTTCTTATTCCTATTCCAACCCGACCTATCTTTTGCGGGCGGCGCGGTCGCTCAGAGCAGATCCCGCATCATTGATCGGACCTTTCCGAGCCTTACACTCATCCCTTTCCGGCAATGAATGTTGCTTCAGACCGCCAGCTCGGCAGCTAGATCAGCCAATTCGGCACCCCCAGCCATCAGCCGCCGGATGTCACCGCTTTCCATATCGTCCCTGTGCCCCGAACCAATGACTTCGCCCAGCGACAGGAAGGTGAAGCGGTCGGCAATCAGGCGTGCGTGAATCTCATTGTGGGTGATCAGAATGATGGCAATATCGCCACGTTGCTGCACCCGTCGTATGGTCTTCAGGACCTCCATCTGCTGTATCTGCCCCAACGCCGAAGTTGGTTCGTCGAGTATCAGGACTTTGGCACCGAAATAGATCGCCCGTGCAATAGCCAGCGTCTGCTTCTGTCCGCCGGACATAGTACCGACTGTCTGCTCGGGGTCAGAGATGTGGATGCCAATCGACGCCATTTGCTCGGTGGCAATGCGGTCCATCTGGCGCATTTTCATCCACGAAAACGGTCCCAATCCTACGGCCATCTCGCGGCCAAGAAAGAAGTTGCGTGTCACGGTCGCCAGCGGGTTTATGGCGAGGTCCTGATAGACTACGCCAATTCCGGCCTCAGACGCATCACGGGGGGATTTGAAATTCACGACTTCGCCATCGATGAAAATCTGGCCCCCGTTCGGCGCGTGCACACCGGCGAGGGTCTTGATCAGCGTCGACTTGCCTGCACCGTTGTCACCAAGCAAGGCATGTACTTCACCGACGTGGACATCCAGGGACACATTGTTCAGTGCAGTGAAGTTACCAAACCGCTTGCTGAGGTTACTGACGCGAATGACCGGTTCGGTTGTGGTTGTGGTTGTGGTTTTGGTTTTTGCAGCCATGATAGCGCCTCCCTATATCCCACCGGTGAATCGCTTGCGGATACTCTCGTTCATAAGTGCCGCGGCGAGCAGAATACTGCCCAGGAACATGCGGTAGTACGCCCCGTCGAGCCAAGGGATGTAAAACAGGGCGTTCTGCGCTAGACCAAAAATGATGGCGCCAAAGACCACGCCCCATATCGAACCGAAGCCACCCGTGAGGATGGCCCCCCCAACCACAGCGGTTGCAATCGCTTCCAACTCCTTAAGGTTGCCTTTGGCCGCGTCGGCAGAATTGGTGTCAAAGACCTGCGTGGCTGCGAATATGGTGGCACAGGCCGCGGTTGTCATGAACAGTGAAATCTTGACACCGTCGGTGGGGACACCGTTGGCCTTGGCCGCTTGCAGATTACCGCCTGTCGAGTAGATCCAGTTGCCGGCTTTGGTGCGCTGCATTACGAACCAGGCGACCAGAGCTACAAAAATCCACCAGCCGACTACCGCATAGAGGCCGTCAATCCATTGAGCGCCGGTGCGCTCGGTAATGTTCCAGCCGATGACGTTGGTCCAGTTTGCCAGCCACTCCAGAATGTTCCCTCCGAAGAGGTCTGCGACTGGATTTTTGGTCGGCAGGGTCATGAAGAATTCTTTGGCGACGTCGATGTCGTTGATGCTCGCCGGGGTAACGGTGTTGCCTTTGATATTGCTAAGCCGCTCGGCGGTGCGCGTGGCGTCGGCTTCGAGCATATTGCGCAGGCTCTCCGCACGACCTGCCGGGATCTGGCTGAAGATCGCCAACAGATCATCCGCCGACAGCTTCTGCGCATCCACACGTTCCATTTCCAGTGAAATGGTGTTGGGATCGACCTTGCAGACCTCGGCAATCTTGGCTGCCAGTTCTTCTTTAGATGTCGTGGCCGGCGCCAGTTCTTTAATCCTCGCAAGCTGCTCTGGCGACATTTTAGAGGTGGTGGCGAGGTTCGCGATGTTGTCCTTGACGTTATCCAGCTTAGCCAACGAATTGTTCAGCGGCCGCTCGAAGACCGACAGGCAACCTTTAGCGGCGCCAATGGCCTGCTCGGCGGGATAGCTGATGATGCTGCGAAACCTCTCCAGGTCGATGAGGTTTTTGAAGTCTGGCAGATCGGAAACCTGTGTCGAGCCAGAACGGTCACCCGGTGCACGGTTCAGGAAGCGGTAGCAGACTTCCGTCAAGCCCCGCAGGAAGAACAAAAAGGCCAACGTCACAATAAACGAGGGTAGGCCAGAGCGAACCACAATGTTGCCGATCAACCAGCCAAAGGCGAGGGTCATCCCTAACGTCAACAAGAACGCAAGTGAAGGCGGCACCACGTCCAAATCAACCAGAACGATGTCGGTGAACGGAATAGTGATGTGCAGGCCCCATTTGAGCAACAAGGCCAGTGACATTCCGGCGAAGCCGATCATCGAGCCGATGGACAGATCGAACTCTCCGGCCACCATCAGCATAAAGGCGCCGATTGCAATGATGCCAAGTTGGGCGACGATGCGCGTGTTATTGCGGACCCCCAGCGGGGAAAATGCGGTGCTATCAAGGAAGTTCAGATTGTTTTGCCAGCCGCCTGAGGCCCAGCCCAGTGAAACCAGCACGACGATCATCACGATGAAAGCCCCGATTTCAGGCCGTCTCAGCAGGCTTTCGCCATATCCAACTTTGCGGCGTCGGTCCGCCTCACTTCGCGCCATGTCTGCCCCCGGTATTCGATGTCTGTAGTTGAAGTCGTATTCCTGACCCGTCCCTGCCAGTTTTTTGGGACCAGAGCCAGCGTGCTTAAAAAAACCCGCGGTGCGAGCTGACGCCCCGCGGGTTCAATACCCTCGATTAAACGGACCTGGCACACTACGCTCGGGGCGGGAAAGCGCCAGATCCGTCAGATCGTTCAGGCCTTAGCGGTTCACGCCAGCTTGTTCAGCAACAGCCGACGCGTTACCAGCGTCAACGAAACCTGGACCAGAGTTGATGTTACCACCAGGCAGCATACCAGCGTTTGCGTTGTACAGGTGCAGCGCGATAACCGGCATGTAACCCTGCAGACGCTGCTGCTGGTCGATGGTGAAGGCAACCGTACCGTCGTTGATCAAGGAGATCACGCCAGGGGTCAGGTCGAAACAGGACAGGTGAACCGAAGCGCCAACAGCGGCAACTGCTTTGGCAGCAGCCTCACATACGTGTGGGCCAACAGCCAGAAGGGCGTCCAGAGAAGGGTCAGCCTGAAGCGCAGCAGCGGTACGGGTTTCGATCTGAGCAACGTCGTTCGATACGTCGATCATGTTCAGCTCTTTACCCATAGCGTCGAAGTAACCGGTACAACGGTCGACCAGGGCAGTGTTGAAGGCTTCCTGGTTGAGACAAAGTGCGTTGGTTGCACCTTCAGCCATTGCGCGGTCGCCTGCGCCAACACCAGCATCGTACTCAGGCTGGCCGACGTGCATGATTGCACCAACAGCCTTAGAGGACTCCAGACCAGAGTTAATCGTGATGACTGGGATACCGGCGTCAGCAGCAGCACGGATCGCACCGCCCAGCGCATCAGCGTCTGGCAGGGATACAATCATGCCATCGGGCGAGGTCGCCGCACCAGCTTCGATGAGAGCAGCCATGTCGGACATATCACCGGAAGGAGCGAAGTTATACTCGAGGTCAGCGCCAACAGCGGCCGCTGCGTCCTTCGCGCCCTTTTCAACGACGGGCCAGAACGGGTCAGTACCCTGCGTATGCGTCACCATAACAAGACGCTGAGCAGAGGCAGTTGAAGCAACGGTCGTCAGCGCGAGCGCCGCGAGAAGAAGCTTTTTCATTTTGAATTCTCCCAAGAAAATTTTACGGGCCAGAAGTATTGCTCCTCCAACCCGACGTGCGCCTCCCTGCGCACATATTTCAATTTTACCGTTTCGTGCGAGGCTGACAATGGAAAAACGAAAAAAAAATTCTGAAATTTGAAAAAACAGAATAAATAGTTCATAGAACCCTCGAGTCGTGGTTGTCGGTATCATGGCGTCGACCCCTCAAATCCAATAAGAGACGTTCTTCATGCATGTTCCTCTGCTTCTGCGCCCCCGGAAGGACCCAGAGTCTGGCTACGGTGTTTTGCATTCGCTGGCCCCGACAGACGTGAAAGAGCGTTGCCCAAACTGGGCGTATGTGGGCTTCGAACTGCATCATCTCGCGCGTGGAGAAGTGTTGCAGAGAACCACAGCAGAGGAAGAAAACCTTCTGGTGATCGTCGAAGGGACCATGAAACTGGGCATTGACGGCACAGATTACGGCGTCGTCGGCAAGCGTAGCGACATCTTCACGCGGGAGAAGGGGCACGCCGCTTATGTCCCTGGCGGTGGGCACGATTGGCAGTTGCGGGCGGAAACCGCTTTGGAAGTCGCGGTGTGTAAGGCGCCATGGAAGGGGGGCAGTCACCCTGTCCGACTGATCGAGCCCGACGCCGAGCCCTTGGAAGCTCGGGGCAAGGGCGCGAACACTCGTTACGTAAACGCGATCCTAATGGAAGACCGAGACTGGGCCGACAGCTTGCTGGTCACTGAGGTCTGGNCCCCGGGTGGAAATTGGTCGAGCTACCCCAGCCATAAGCACGATACCGATGCGTTTCCGGATGAGACCTATCTGGAAGAAACCTACTATCATCGGCTCAACCCCGGTGATCTCGCTTGGGGCTATCAGCGCGTTTACAACGATGATCTGAGCCTGAACGAGAACATGGCGGTCCACGATCGGGATCTAGTGCTGGTGCCCGAGGGCTACCATCCGTGCGGCGCCCCCCACGGCTTTGACATGTACTATCTCAACGTTATGGCGGGNNNGNNGNGCAAATGGCGGTTCACCAACGATCCGCGATCGGAGCACATCTTTTACCGCGATGGTGGACGCAAGCCTGGCGAGTAGTCGAGCCTATGGCCGAGGTCACCAAGCCACAAGCCATTGAGACATAAAGAAAGCGGAGGAAGTTTTCCCATGATGAATACCCGTCGGCTGTCCGCCTCTGACCTCGATGTCGATGCATTTAGGGCGCTGATTGATACGGATCAGTCCAAGCCCGCGCTCGCTAACCGGATCGAGTCTGGGGTTCCTATCTTCAATGCTGCCGAGCTTATCAATCGTCTCGAAGACGAGCCGAGCCGGGCTGAAATGCTCGATGAGTGGGCCGAATGCCTGATGAACGGTGCGGGCGCCTTCGTGATAGAAGGCGCAACGCCCGATGCGTCAATTATCGACGATGCTTCGGCGGTGCTCTTCGACCTGATCTATGCGGAGAAAGCGGGCGCTGGTGGAGGCGGGGATCACTTTGCCGCTGCTGGGTTGAACGATCGCTTGTGGAACAGCTTGGAGAAGCACGCGCTGGCCTCGCCTGAAAGTTTTGCGCGGTATTATGCCAATCCATGGATCGCTGCTGCGTCGGAAGCTTGGTTGGGACCGCGTTATCAGATGACGGCGCAGGTCAATCTCGTCCATCCCGGCGGGCAGCCACAGACAGCCCACCGCGATTATCACCTTGGCTTCATGAAGCAGGACCAAGCGGCGCAGTTCCCGCTGCATGCTCACCTGCTGACCGCAGCGTTGACGCTGCAGGGTGCCATCGCCCACGTCGATATTCCGATCGAGGCCGGGCCGACCAAACTGTTGCCGCATAGTCAGAAGTACGAGCTGGGTTATCTTGCTTACCACGAGCAGGCATTCCGGGAAGTGTTCGAAGAGCGCTTTGTGCAAGTCGCACTTAACAAGGGCGACCTGCTCTGGTTCAACCCCGCTACCTTCCACGCAGCCGGTGAAAACCGGACCCCTGACGTCGAGCGGCTGGTCAACCTGTTCCAGGTGTCTTCGGCTTTCGGACGGCCGATGGAGACGGTCGACCGCAGCGCCATGCTGGCGGCTGTCGAACCTGTTCTGACCAAAGTCGGTCTGAGCGCGGTGGAGCAGCGTGCGCTGGTGGCGTCCACGGCCGAGGGCTATGCGTTTCCGCTCAATCTGGATACCAACCCACCGGTCGGCGGGCTGGCTCCCCAGACCGATCAGGAGCGGCTCCTGACCGAGCTCGGATAGTAAGCCTCACAAGCACTGCCGGCGCGACTTTTGTTGAATGAGTGACAGCGTGATAATGATTAGTTCCTAGATTATGAAGGAGCTAAGTCTATGAGGTTCATTATCCTTCTTGCCGTCATTCTGGTTGTCGGTGCGACCGCAGGCGTTGTCGCGGTTCTTGGTCCTAACACTAGCGCGCAGAGCGCAGAGGCGCTGGTCGACGATTCACTGACCCGCCTGCCTCTCAATGGTCAGAGCGGCAGCAAGCATACCATTGAAGAGCACTGCGGCCTCGACGCCAATGGCACAGCCTGGGCCGAAGCGACGGCTCACGTGACCATCGTGCAGACCGGGGCGACCAGCCAGGTCGATATCCGGCTCGAAAACGCCCGCCCAGACACCTATTTCACCGCTTGGCTGCGGCTCAAGGGCAGTGGTTTTGGCGGTAGCCCGCTGACCGGCGGTGGCGCTACCCCGCTCTCGCCCCAGACCGATCTGGATCGGCTTATCAGCTTCAGCCCCTTTGGCGAGAACAGCGCTGGCAGCGACCAGCTCTCCAACGGCTTCCGCACCGATGCCAAGGGGGCGGGCAGCCTGAGCGCGTTGCTCGACTTCCCGATCATCGGCGGCAGCTACAACTTCGCCATGGCGACGCTGGAAACGCCGCAGGGCCCCGGCGTGCCAGTTGCGATTGCCAACCCGATGCTGCCCGGTCACGGTGGTCCGTTCCTGATCCGGGTAGTGTCGCACTGCAGCGATGATGTCGGCCATGGCCTGTCGCCCGGTAACCGCGAAGCCTGGTTCCAGTTCCCCTGATCCGAATCGGCTTTGATCCCTCGACCATCCCGAAGAACTGGCCGCGGTTCGCTCAGACTAAGGATTGTTGACCTTTGACCACAGACAGTTTGAGCGAGCGGACCCTGGTTCGGGCGGCCCTTGAAGGCCTGTTCTCCGGCGATCAGCGCGCGGCGGCGCATTCGCTGGCGGCGCAGGCCCGGTTCGAGACCGTGGGCGAGGGGCAGGTGCTGATGGCCGAAGGTGCGGCGGCGGACGATCTGTTCGTGCTCTGCGCCGGCCGCTTGCATGTCTATGGCCGCGATGGCAGCGGCGCGCTGGGGCTGGTCGCGTCGATTGAGCAGGCGGGACAGGTGGTGGGTGAGCAAGCCTTCATCGACGACCGCAAGTTTCGCAACGCCACCCTGATCGCGCTCCAGAGCGGCCGGGTTGCGCGCATACCCGGCGATGCGTTCCGGGAGCATCTGGCCCGGGATCAGGCTGCGCTGGCGCGGCTCTCGGCGATCGGCACGCGGCAGCTTGAGCATCGCCTGAGTGCGCTGGCGCTCGAACTCGACGACAGCCTTGGCGCTGCGCTGAGCCAGTCAGCTCCCAGAGCCCGTCAGTTCGATGCCGGGGAGAGCCTGTTTACCGCTGGGGAGCCGGCGCTCCACGCCTTTCTGATCGTGAGCGGGCAGATCGGCCTGATCAATCCGCACAATGGCAAGACCGAAGCCCGGCTCGGGCGCGGGCTGACGCTGGGTGTCGACGCGATGGCCTCCGGGGGGGAGCACCCGCTGAACGCTGTAGCGCTGGAACCCTCGGAAGTCG
>PAFB01000160.1 GCA_002700865.1 Rhodospirillaceae bacterium | reverse complement strand
CCCCCGCGACGGGCCACTCTGAAAAGACGGAATCGAAGTAGCGGATCCCGACCTGGTACACGAAGCGGACGCGGAAGACGTAGCGCTGCCCCGCGAAGAGGTTCTGCATGGAGTAGGCGTTCTGCTTGATCTTCACCGTCTTGTAGTCGCTGAAGATACAGTTCGTGACGAAGCTGTAGCACGAGCCGTCCTCCAATGCGCGGGGGGCGATGACATGGTCCGAGACCATCTTGGGGATCGCAACCGACCACGAGAGGTCGATCTTAGACGTCGTCACCACCGACTGCTTTGGCTGCCCCGGCGGCGGCAGGACGTTCATCCACAGGTCGTCGACTCCGCTCTGGAAAGTCGCCTTAGCCGCCGCGCCGAAGTATCCAGGCTCAAAGACGCCGGGCTGCCCCGCGACGGGGACCGCGGACTTGCCCCAGAGCATGCCGGTGCTGCTGATCGCCATGAGCGGCTGGCCGTAGTACACAAATGACAGGTGGTCCGCCGTCGAGGCGCACACGTACCAGCCATTGCCGATGCGAGCGATGTTGTCACCGCAGATGCTGACGCCCTCCGGTGCCTGGGGCTCCGTGGACGCACCGCGCAGGAAGCCACCGCCTTGCGCGGCTGCGCTAGCGTGGCGCAACCAGACATGGCCTGTGGAGTGCAACGCAAATGGGGACGACACACCCACAGTGACTTCGGCGGACGAAGCTCAGCTCCGACACAGAGTCAGGTCACACTACAACTGCTTGCGGCGCTGGATTGGGAGCCACTGGTCCAGCGACCAGGGAGCCGACCAGCAACTCCGGATGCTTCACAGGCCGTTACTCGTGACGAGCCACTGCAATTCGTTGTCCAAGAAGATGCCCATGTCTCCAGACGGCTCTTTCGTGATGCACATGGTCCACGTGCCAAAGGTGTCGGTCGCGATCGAGATGCTCTCGCGCGCTTCGTCGCGGCAGGCCACGCGATCATACGGGCCACCGATCTTGATCACGGGCGCAGCTGTGCAGCCTTGAATGCCAGTGACGGTCACCCCGACGACCTTCCCACCCGTCACCGGCGCGCTCCACGCTCCGCCAGTGCAGCCATTGGCCGTGACGACAGTGACCTTGGGCTTCGACGCGAAGTATCCGTAGCCCGCCCCGGTGACAGTGCAGGTCACGCCCGCGCCGCCACTGTCTTTGTCAAGGTCGCACGTCGCAGCCGCGGTCGCCGGCGCCGCTGACGTGAGGCTCCCCTCCAGGTGCCGAGACCACAGGCCCCATCCCTTCCGCAGCGCCATCTTTGGGTGCCCGTTCAGCTTCACCGCCAGCTCCGACTGGTCGGTCGCCACAACGGTCCACACGTCGCCGGCGCCCGCCGGCAGCGTCGCGGCAGTCGCAGGGGGCTTGGAGTTCACCTTAATGTTACCACTGACGCCCGCCTCTGACGCCGTCTTGGAGAGCGCCGCGCCGAAGCCCTTGCCGGCAAGCCAGCGGCGGCGTGCGGCGTGCTCCTCTGCAGTCCGGTAGTGCCTTGCTGGGTGGCGCCGGTCGTGGCGGACGCGAAGATGCGGGGGCACAGCGACTGCACGGTGGACAGGCATGTCCTCGAGCCGGCGCCGCCGCGAGACGTCGACGCCAAAGAAGTCCGCAACGAACGTCTGGAACAGGGAGTACTTGGGCTCGGGCACGCGCATCTGCACCACAACTTCTGTGGGGTCCGTGGATGTGAGCAGCTTCGGCCTTGTTGGCGAGATCTCGACCCGGCTGCTGTCCAGTGTGTTTGCGCCGAGCGTTTTGTCGGCGTCCGCCGCATCGACAATCGCGCTGATCATGGCCGCCTTGAAGATGTCCGTGAAAGTGCTGTACGGCAGATTCATCTTCATCGGCAGTTGCATCATCGAGAGCATCTGCCCCACGATCAACAGCGGCACCTTCCCCGCTGCCAGCACGGGAGGCGCAGTGCAGTGGTCCTCTCCGACGTTGCTCGAGCACTGGCCTTCGGCAAATTTGCAGCAACTGATCTGCTCGCACGTGGCCTGGTCGTAGCCTTTCCCCTCGCACGTCTCCTTGCCGCTGTCCACGTGCCCGAGCGCGATCATCTCCGCCGTCACGGTACACCCGCGGTTTGTTTCGCAGTCCAGCGCACCAAATTGCACAAAGCCCTCCGGGATGTCCACAATGACCTCACCGGCCTTGGCCTGCGCCGCTGTGCCGCAGACGGCACCCGCAACTGTCAGTGCCAGCGTCCCCGGCCTTTTGGCAACAGACGTCGAGCCGCCGTGATTCGTCGGGTTGACCACCTTGGTCAGGGCACTCACTTGGTTGCCGCTCAGTGCATAGTCGAACATGTCCAGAGCGGAGAGGGAGGTCTTGGTGTCACCGGCGCCCCCCACCACGTTGACGGGTGCGCTGGACAGCTCGCCCTTGGTGTTGAACACGGCCGTGGCGAAGCCGTCCACCTTACCGTTGGTGTACGTGCTGAGCCTCGTGGCGTCGTGGTCGTACACGACACCCACATGGTGCCAATTGCCGTCGTTGATCGCAGTGCATCCATCAGCGTCAGTGGTGTCGGTGCCACTCACACCCACGCACCCCTTGGCGCCCACCTCCATGTTGAACGGGCGGTCCGCGCTCCGCGTGGAGGTGCGGACGAGCATGATGTTTTTGGCGCCCGCCGCAAGCTTCACCCACAGGAAGATCGAGCGGCTGATGCCACAGTCTTTGAGCTTGGCAGCGGGGGCACCGCAGAACGCCCACGGCGGCAGCGTGATCGGCTGCGCCACGAGGATGTTCTCGGTGCCGAAGTCGGAGTACCGCGGTTGCTTGCCCTGGAACACCGAAGCGGTCATGCTGGCTTTGTCCACCGTCAATCCTTCCGACGCCGCGCCCGCCACTGTCACCCCCGACGCATCCGCTTTCAGCTTCTGCCCGGTGATGGACCCCGGCACGCGAAGCGCCAGCACCGAACAGGCGGGCAGAGGCGTTGGGGTGGTAAACTTGAGCGTCAGGCCAACGGACTTCTCCTGCACAACACTGCTCGGGCTGATGCTGCCCTTCGCCAGCTCGGGCGCCACTGTGAAGGGGAAGCCTCCGCCCATGATCTGCGTGGAGTCCGACTTGCTGGCGAGCACCACGACCGTGCCCTCCAGCTGCCGCGTCGTCGTCCCGAACGTCACCATCCCCTTCGGCAGCTTGAGAGTGACCGCGCCCTTTTCCTTCTGCGTCCCTGCCGTGCTGCTGTCTGCTGCCTCACAGGTGACATGCAAGTCCAGGATCTCCGGAGTAGCCCCCCTTTTCGCTGAGGCGAACGACAGGCCGCTGGAGTGCGAGCCGGTCACCACCAAAGACGCCAGCATCTTGCTCGCTCGCGAGGAAAATTTCGCGCCAGGCAGCATGACCGAGATGACGTTGCACTTCTTGATCGTCCTCTCGGTGCCGAACGAAATCTCGAGATTGGGGCTGTCGCCGGCGACAACAACAGCGGGGCTGATCTTGACGGTTTTCAGCTCTGCGGACGACACGCGCAACGTACCAAAGAGGGTATCGAAAGAGCCGTTGCCCAGAATGTCCATGCACAAGCTGTAGACGCCACTGGTTGATGCCGACACGCTCTTCCACGTCAACGTCGTACTTTGCTCCGATGCCCCGCCCTTTGTAACAGTTCCCGCTACGCCGTCGAGGCCTGTGATGGCGCTGTCGCTCTTGCTGGCCCCAGCGCAGTCCTTGCCGCTAATTGCCACGATGCGCGTTGCAGTCTTGAGCTCAAAGCCCGGCACCACCAAATCGATGGGCCTCTCTGCCACTGCGGAGAACGCCTGGCCCAGGTCTGGCCCTGCCACGGTAATGGTGCCCACATTGATCAGCTCGCGCGTCTCACCCTCCTTGACGCCCGGGAGCGCCGCCGCCGGGTGCGCGTAGCACACGAGGTAGTTGCCGGCCTCATTGATCACCACTTCGTTGAGCATGAGCTCATCCCCGGCTGTCGATGCGGCCGGCACCGACAGCGAGACCTTCTTGGAGTTGACTGTGGTCTGCGTGTCGAGGCACGCCTTCTGTGTCGTGAGCCGCACGAGGGATTTGTACGCGGGGTACGAAGTGATGTGTGGGAAGACGCCCTTAATGATGAGCCGGAATTTTGTCTTTGGTGGTTGGTCGCTGAGCGCCTGTTTAGTGGGGCCGAACGGTCCCGCCACCGTGAGCTTTCCGACATCGATGAAGGCCGCCTTGGCGTCGTGCGCGTAGCACATGCGGTAGATTGCAGCCACTGGGACCTTCACTGCATTCCAGGTGAGGCTTTCGCCGAGGCCTGCGGCGTCGCGGGGCGCCGCTTTGAGCCCCTGGACACCCGGAGGGGCATGGTCAGGGTCGGCGGCTTGAGCGCAGTCCACATGCTTCTGCGTGTCAAGGATGGCAATCTTAGCCGTCTTCTCGAGCAAAATGCCCGTCAAGGCGACGTCGGCAGCGACACCAGCCACGATGGACCGCTCTTGGCTCTTGTGGGGACCTGAGACGCTCAGTGTTGCGACCTCCGTACTGTAGTCCGCCCCACTGCCGCGGCGAGCCGAGTAGCACAGTTTGTACGTGCCCTCCTCGTTTGCGACGACGTTGCTCCAAGTCAGTGCGGTGCTATTCCCCGTGCCCGCCTTGCCGTACAAGTTGACCACTTTTGGGTCGTGGGACAAGTCCTCGCTTGAGCACGAGGTCCTGGTCGCCAGCAGGCCGACATCGTTGGCCACCAACCCGAACCCGACCAACGTGACCGCACAGGAGGTGCTTCGCTTGCACGTCATGGTCTGCTGAAGCACCGGGCCCGAGACCTTGATGGTCCCTGCCTTGTGCGAGAAGTCGTGGCCGCCGTTCAAGACGCCGGCAAAAGGACTGAAGCACACCGCAAAGATGCCGGCGTGTGGCATCAGCACGTTGGCGTAGTTCATGTGCCGCGAGCCGTCTGCAGTGACCATCACCTCCGGCGGGCAATCAAGGCCCTCGATGTTCGGCGAGTACGACCGCGAGTTGGGCGCGCAGACGGCTCTCTTGTTGCCTTCCTTGGACGGATGCAATTTGATGTCGAGGACCGCAATGGCCATGTCCTGGGTGAGGCCGCGCCCGCTCAGTTGGAGCGGGCCCACATCGTTGGCCACCAGGTCGAATTGGAGGTTTGCGTCCGCTTGCGACGTGACGAGGAACGCGATCGTGGTGCTTGTGCTGCCCACAACGTTCGACGCCGTCACCGTGTATTCCGTGCTCGCCTGCAGTTTGGTCGGTGTGCCCAGGATCTTGCCATCCGTTTGGTCGAGGCCCGGTGGCAGCGCCGGCGAGACGGAGAAGTCAAAGGGCGCAAAGCCACCCACGTTCGAGCGGCTGATTTCGATGGACTCCGTGCGGATGAGGAGGTACGCCTTCAGCGGGTACGCCAGGCCACTGGGTGGCGGCACGATGCCCACAACCAAGTTGTTGTTGTTGAGCACCGCAGCCACAGCTGCTGTTGCGAGCGTTTTCTCGACGGCATCGTACGCACTGGATTTGACTGCCAGCAGCTTCTTCTCCAGAGCGGCCACGGCGCCCGCCGACGACTGCGTCACCGTGTAGAGCATCAGCTGCTTCTGCGCATCAGTGTAGATGCTGTCTGCGTTCGGGAGGACGGTGTAGAACACTTCTTCCGCCGAGACCGTAACACCAAAGTCCTTCGCCATGCCTTTCAGCGCGAGCCGCATCGCCTGGCGAGGGACGGCGTGCTTGTTGAGCATCAGTGTCTGCTTCGCCTTGTTGGCGTCGGACAGATTCTCCACCAGCGCGTAAATCCGCGCCGCCCGGAGGTTAGCGAACTCAAACTGGCTTGACAGCTTCAGCTCGTCCAATTTCCGCTTGAGGACAGGGTTGACTTTCCCGTACAAAGCTGGTTGGATCGCCTCGGCAACGTTGGCGTCTTGGGGATTGGCAACCTGTGACGCAGTCACTGCGGCGGCGTCCGAGTCTGCCTGCGCGGCCGTTCGGCCACACGTCAGCGCCGCGCGACGAGCAGCGTGTGCCTGCGCCTTGACGCTGCCCCCGGCGCTCCGCACAGACGCCCTCACTTGAGCGGCGGCGTCGCGGCACATGTAGGTCGATGTGGCCGCCGCCTCGGCGGGGGGGGCGGCGACCACGACGTACAAGGCGGTGCCGAGCTGTGTCACGCGGAAGTTGGTGATGTGCACCTTGCCCGAGAACGCTCCCGACAGCGACTCCAGCGCTGCTTTGCGCGTCGGCGCGCTGGTCGAGAACAACGCCACGTCGGAGTCAGTGGGACTCTGCACTTGCGCCATGGCCAGCACGGCGTACTGCGGCGACAGCTTCAAGCCTCCAACGTCTCCGCCGCTGAGCACGGCGGTACCGAGCTCGGCGAAGAAGGTCGGCGCGTCGGAGCCGGTCAGCCTTGTCTCGCACAGCTGCAGCGCGGCCCAATTAGGCACCACGGCCTTGATCTCAAGCACGTGACTCGTGCGATGCACCACCAGGACCTGGGTTGACATTCCAAGCTGCTTGTGCGCCTGCTTCGCCAGTTGAGCCACATACTTCTGGAGGGCAAACGCAGGGGCGTCGCCGCCGTTCTTGCTGCTGACAAGGGCGTAGCCAGACATCGACAGTTGCTTGCAAGTCTCGCCGCCAAAGCCCGAGGCACACACCATGGATGAGACGGCAGTGATCGTACTGTCGCCAACCTTCACCTGGAACTGCAGCTTATGGCTCCCCGTTGCCGTGAAACCAAGGTCNGTCCACTCCACGGCGCCTGCTTTCGCCGNAGCGGTCGACGAGCCGATCAGAGACGCCCCNTNGGGCCCACTGGCGATCGAGACGCTCACCGTACCGTTGAACGCGGTGGCAACGTTACCGCCCAGGTCAAGCACGCTCAGCGCTGGCTGGTCTTCCATCACACAGCTTGTGTGCATGTCAGCGGGCATCCTGACGATCTTGAGCGCTGCTGGCGGGCCAGCCTCCACTTTAAAAGNGCCNGACGTCGCCGGAGCGAGGGCCACGTCNTTGAGACTCGCCTTGGCCTCAAGCTTGTAGGTGCCAATGAGATCGATCTTCAGTTTGGCGTCACCGAAGCACGCCTGCCCNCCCTCGCCGGCAGACACGGTCAGGCTAGAGCCGGAAAGCTTNGCAGACGTGTCGCCCACCAGCGCCACTGTGACGNCGCCGGTNAAGGCGGCCGCCTTGTTGCCGCCGGCATCGTACGCCTGCACGCAAGGTGCCGTCTTGAACGGCGAACCTCCGAGAGCCCCTGCAGGATCCGTCGCGAACCTCAGTTCCGCAGCCTGCCCGACCCTCACGCTGATCTTTGCTTCAACTGCTAGTTCCGTGCCGGCAGCGGTGGTCGTGTTGATCTTCAGAGTGTAGTCGCCGGCCGCCTTACAGTACACACCCGCAAAGGTGGCGTAGCCCGCCGCCGCGTCTGCCGTGCACTCGGCACCGCTCTCTGCGCAGGCCGACCCAAACAGCTTTCCGAGCCCCGACAGTTTGCTCAGTTTGAGCTTCAGCGCCGTTTTGGCAGCGACATTGCCGCCAGCGTCCAGCGCTTTCACCCTCAGCTCGCCTCCCCACGGCACACCAGCCAGCGGAGCCTGTGGCCGCGTGTCGATCGCCAACGATTTCGGTGGGCCCACCGTNGCAGTGAGATCCATGCGGCCGACCACCTTCTTGCCGTCCA
This sequence comes from Rhodospirillaceae bacterium, assembly GCA_002700865.1. GTDB lineage: Bacteria > Pseudomonadota > Alphaproteobacteria > UBA7985 > UBA7985 > UBA7985. The sequence continues at coordinate 598 of PAFB01000160.1, read as the reverse complement.
CGGTGAGCGACGCTTCCAGCGTGTACTTGCCCGGGACCGTCAGCTTGAGCGCGGCGTTGGTAAAGTCCGCCACACCCTTGACCACTGACTTGGTGGCCGTGGAGGTCGATGCAAACTTGCCGTCCNTGGGGCCTTTGAGCACGCTCAGCTTCACCAGTCCGCCCTGGGCGACGCTGTTTTCGTCCACGACCCAACCCCGGTGGTCCCGGATGGTCACCTTGAGCCCTTCCAACACGGTGCCGGCGATCGGGTCGCTCGGCTTCCATGGCGAGCTACCACACTTGGCCTTGTAGCAGTCTTGCCCGTCCGCCGAGCTGGCCGCCCCAAATTCAATCAGGACCGGCACGTTGTTCGTTACCTTTTGCACAAGGACGTCTTCTGAGTCCACGAGGAGCCGCGGCTGCAGCGGACCGCTCGTTGCCGTCAGCACCTCGACTTGGATCTTGTACTTGCCCGCCACTTGGTCCTCTTTCTGGTCGTCGCTTGCCTTGCCGAAGTAGATTCCCTCAAATTTCGCTGTGCCCGGCTCGGCCAAACAGTCGCACTCGCAGTCCTTGCACGGCTCGCTCTGGCCGTTCTGTGGCCAAGGGCACTGCTG
>PAFB01000159.1 GCA_002700865.1 Rhodospirillaceae bacterium | reverse complement strand
GAACTGGCAATGGGATAGCGTCGCCGCCAACGCCTTTTTCTGCCCGGACGCGCAGGCGGCCGAAGCCTGGGCGGCCGAACTGGACCGTTTGCGCAAAGATGGGAACTCGGCAGGCGGGGTCATCGAAGTTGTGGCTGAGGGCATTCCCGCCGGTCTTGGCGCACCTGTTTACAGCAAGCTCGACAGCGACATCGCCGCCGCCCTCATGTCGATCAACGCAGCCAAAGGCGTGGAAATCGGTGATGGCTTCGCCGCCGCCGCGCTGAACGGAGTGGGCAATGCCGATGAAATGGGGATCGATAACCACGGTAATCCGACCTTTGCCAGCAACCATGCCGGCGGCATTCTGGGCGGCATTTCGACCGGCCAGCCTGTTGTCGCGCGGTTGGCGATTAAGCCAACCTCATCGATTCTGACGCCTCGCGCCTCCATCAACCGCTTTGGCGAACCGGTTTCGGTCGTCACCAAAGGGCGGCATGACCCGTGCGTGGCGATCCGCGGCGTGCCCGTGGCCGAAGCCATGGTTGCCATTGTCCTCGCCGACCATCTGCTGCAAGCTCGTGCCGAGGGCGTACCGCTGACGCCCCGTTCCTGGGATCAACGAGAAGGCTGAAAACTGCCATGAAAATGAAGCGCTTGGGTCGGACTGATATGATGGTGTCCGAGCTGTGTCTGGGCACCATGACCTGGGGCCAGCAAAACACACTCGAAGAAGGCCACGCGCAAATGGACTGGGCGCAGGCAAACGGCGTCAACTTCTTTGATGTCGCTGAAATGTACCCTAGCGCACCGACCGCAGACACGTGCGGGCGCACCGAAGAAATTATCGGTGAATGGTTCACCCGTTCTGGCAAGCGCGCTGACACCATCCTTGCGACCAAGGTTGCCGGGCCGGATGAGAAGCTGCCTTGGATCCGGGGCGGCACGTCGATCTTTGACAGCAGCAACATCCGCGCGGCCATCGAAGGCTCCTTGCGCCGCCTGCAGACAGATTACATCGACCTGTATCAACTGCACTGGCCAGACCGGGGCTGGACCCACTTCCGCAAGTACGGTCAGACCAAGGCCAACCCTGATCGCGGAGCCGACCGGGCGGAAACCCTCGATACCCTTGATGCCCTGGTGAAGGAGGGCAAAATTCGTGCTTGGGGGGTATCGAACGACAGCCCTTGGGGCACCATGGACTGGGTGCGCCGCTGCGAAAGCACGGGCAAGGCCCGCATTGCATCAATCCAAAACCCTTACAGCCTTCTCAACCGCGTCTTTGACGGCGGCAATGCGGAGATTTCCTTGAACGAGGACGTCTCACTGCTGGCCTATTCACCGCTCGCGGCGGGTCATTTGAGTGGGAAGTACCTGAACGGTCAGCGGCCCGAAGGCTCCCGGCTCGCGCTCTGGCCCAAGCGGTCCGGCTATACCGGCGAGAACGGGGTTGTGGCGACGGAAAAGTACGTCGCGCTGGCCCACAAGCACGGTCTCGACCCGTCGATCATGGCCCATGCCTTCGTTTACATGCAGCCCTTTATGACGGCCAGCATCGTCGGCGGCACATCGATCCCCCAGCTGGAGGTCGCGTTGCAGGCGACAGCCGTGACGCTCAGTGACGAAGTGCTGGCTGAAATCGACGTGCTACACCGCCTGCACACCTATCCCTGTCCCTGAACACCGCTTGTCCGAGGCTGATCATCACCCATGCTGCGGCTGTTTATAGGACTGACCTTCGAGGGCGGATATAGCCGCCGCCTTTGTCACTTGATGGAAGGCGTCGAGGGCGTGCATTGGCAGCCGCAGGACAACTTGCACCTGACGCTGCGTTTTCTGGGCGATGTCTCCCCGGCTGACGCTGAGGATCTCGACGCTGAACTCGCCCGCATCACCGCCCCGGCTTTTGATCTGACCCTGCAAGGCGTGGGCTGGTTTGGGATTGGGGAGCGGGTGCAAAACCTCCACGCGGTCAGCCGACCTGACCCCATATTGGACGGGCTGAAGCGGCAGGTGGACCGTGCCTGTCAGCGGGCTGGTTTCCCGCCTGAAGGCCGCAAGTTCAAGCCGCATGTCACTCTCGCCCGCTCCCGCGCTGTGCGACTGGAGGCGGCGCAACCGTGGTTGGCTGAAAACGGCGACTTGCGGCTGGCCATGGGCGATGTTGAAGCCTTTCACATGATCTCCAGCCACCCCAGCGGCGCCGGGCGCGCCTATCGTGTCGAATCGTCCTACCCGCTTACTCAGATGTGGGCGTAGCGGTTGGCTTTTGGCGATGCCGGGATTCGCGCCAGGCCGTCACCAGACCAGCGATGGTGATCAGTGACACCCCGAACCAGATACCGACCGGCGGTATCAGGCCCTGCGTCATCCACGCCAGACCGGTGGCAAACAGAATGCTGACGTACTCCAGCGACCCCGCCACCGAGGCCGGGGCCGAGCGATAGGCGATATTCAGCGATTGAGCGGCGGCCAGTGAGCATACGGCCAGCAGGACGAACTGCCACCAATGCGACCCCCAATCCAGCGGCACCCGCTCGCCAAACAGCACCCACAGCGGGATGATGGTCGCCAGCGATGCGATGGCACCGACGTAGGTTATCGACAGCGCAGGCAGGCCCGGCGGCAAATAGCGCACGGCAATCATGTAAAACGCAAACAGGACCGCCGCGCCCACTGGCATCAGGCTGTAGAGCGCGGTCAGCCAGATAGGTTGAGCGGCGATGGCGGCCCATTCGTCACCTTTGGCCATCCACAGCGCCACCTGCACCAGAACCACCCCCAGAAAGCCAATCAGAACCGCTCCCCAGCGCCATGGACCGGTCTTTTCCCCCAGCAGCACCGCCGCAAGGATGGTCAGGACGATGGGGTAGGTGAACACCAGCGCGGTGGCCGAACCCTGATCCAGCAACTTGAACGAGGAAAACATGAGAAAGCCCATGGGGATGAGCATGATGCCCCGGACAATCACAATGCCCCGGCCCTGATAGTTCGGAAAAATGCTCTCGCGCCGCAGCAGTGCCAGCGCGACCAGAAACATGACACCGGCCACGTTACGGATCAGCTGCGTTTCAATCACCCCATAGGTCAGGCGCAAATTGTAGGCAACGGCGTCCATGATCGCGAGCACCAGCGCGGCAGTCAAAGCGGCGATAATGCCGACAATGATGCGGCCATCAGTGCCGCGGTTGGGTTTACTGGTGAGGTTGGTTTTTGCCGTGCTGTTGGTCATGGATTTCCGTTTGCGCTGTTGAGGAGCGCATCGTGGATTTTCCCGACTAAGCGGCGACGCTGGCTCGTACTCTTACCAAGATATCAGCGCAGCACTGTTCGAGTTGGTCAAGAGCCCCGTCATAGGCTGCTTGGCCCAAACCCCAGGGGTCTTCGATATCAATGGCACCCAGATAGGGCGAGAAGGCTGTGGCGAGGAGAATTTGTGCCTGATCCGCACTGCGCCGCCGGTCACGAAGAGCCTTCTGATGCTCCCGGGTCATGCAGATGATCCAATCGAAATTATCGAAGTCTGCGCTGGTCACAGGGCGCGACCGCAAATCGCCGAGATAGTAGCCGCGACTGGCGGCGGCAATCTGTGCTTCGCGGGTCGGTTCTTCGCCTTCGTGCCAGCGGGTTGTTCCGGCTGAGTCGACCCTCAGCCGATCGCCGATGCCCCAAAGGTCAGCTTGCGCACGCAGCATCCCTTCCGCCATGGGCGAACGACAAATGTTCCCTGTACATACGAAAAGCACGTTCAGCATTGAGGTCCCCGAAACCGCTCACTTACACTCTGCCTAATTGGGTGATATTATGCGGTAATCAGTACGGTTTGTCCCGTCCAAAGGGGTAGTCTGTGGGTAATTCAGTGTGAAAACCTGTGGGTAAGTCTAGGTTCGGCGTAATTATCTAACCCCTTGGGGTTATGAAGAATTTCCGTCGCTGAGAACACGCTGACCCGACGGCAGGATTGAGACGCTGGCGTTGGGGGTATCGCCGTTGGCGTCGTAAATCACCCGATACCGCAGAATATAGTCAGGATCGGGCGTCAGGACCGCCCGCGCGCGATCCTCGGACGGCGGTGCCGCTGCTGCGGAGACATCCGCGCTGGCGATATCCTGGCCCGCTGGCAGCGGCTGGCACTCCACATAGATGTTGCGATTACCCGTGCCCCAGTCCAATTCCCGGTCAGCCTTGGTCACAGGCCGCTCTCCGCACAGCTCCTGCGCCAGCAGCGGCAGCGCCAGCGAAAGGTCGCTGGTGTGGGAGATCGACGGGCCGGGAAGCGATTGAAATACCAGTAAAAATGTCGGCGTTGCATAGTCCAGCTTGGCAGCGGCGTAGTTCACCGACGCATCAATATTCTCAGTCTCAAACAAGTCTGGATCGGCGATGAGATAGCCCCGCACGACCGTATCCTGTCCTTCAAGATCAGTCATCTCGCGGGTGTAAATCAGGATCGTGCCGGGCAGGTTGGAGATTGCAGCACACCCGCTGAGCAGTAGCGCTACACCCAGCAGCGCAGCAATCGCTGACCCTAGCCCCCGCATGAAAAAACCCCTCTACAACCCCTGTTTACCGGCCACTTTTTCCAAAAAGCGCGGCGCGGCCCGTTTTTCTGTTCTGCTACCTTCATAGCATGGTGCGCGGCGATGGTCAGGGGAGGGCTGGGATTATTCAGCGTCGCTCGCGCCGGGCTTCATTTTGCGATGGCGGAGAATGTGCTCGTAGTCGGCGTCGTAGAGCGCTGAATCCGGGAACTCAGCCTCGCCCAACACCGGTCCCACAAAGATGATCGCCGTGCGGGTGATTTTGGCTTCGCGGACACGCTCGCGAATGGTGGTGAGCGTGCCGTGGATAAACTGCTCGTCAGGCCAGCCGACGCGGTAAGCAACGATGCAGGGGCAATCTTCACCGTAGTAAGGGATCAGCCGCCGCTGGATATCGCGCAGGTAACGGATGCTGAGATGCAGAGCCAGTGTCGAGCGCGTTTCAGCGAAGTTTTCGAGGGTTTCATGCTCCGGCATGTCAGTCGCCTGCCCGGCAACGCGGGTCAGGATGATTGACTGCGACACGGTCGGCAGCGTCAGTTCCACCCCAAGGGTCGCCGCCGCTGCGGTATAGGCGGATACCCCGGGCGTGATGGCATAGGGAATATCCAAGGCCCGCAGACGCCGCGCCTGTTCCGCCACGGCTCCATAGAGCGAGGGATCGCCCGAATGTACCCGCGCGACCCGCTTTCCCGCGCGGAAAGCCTCAACCATGATGTCCATGATTTCATCCAGTGCCATCGGCGCAGAGTCGCGGATATCCGCGCCCGGGGCTGCGTGAATCAGCACTCCTTCGGGCACCAGCGAACCGGCATAAAGCACCACGTCCGCCTGTGCGATCAAATCGCGGCCGCGCAGGGTCAGCAAATCCGGTGAACCGGGTCCGGCACCAATGAAATCGATGGGGTTGGTGGTCATGCGCGGTGATCCTCTCCGCGGCTCAGGTAGCCGCGTGGTGTATAAAGACTGATGGGACCGTTCTTGACGGGTTGATAGCGGCGGGTAATCGATGAACCGACCAGCACCATGCAGAACATATCGACCTCGGCCGGGTCGAGCGCGCCCAGCGTGCGGTGCGTAAAGGTTTCTTCCGCCCGTCCAATCTGCCGACAAATCACCACCGGCGTCACCGCAGGGCGATTCTCGAGCAGGATGTCGCGCGCGGCGGCGAGCTGCCAGTCACGCTTTCGGCTCACAGGGTTGTAGAAGCAGACCACAAAATCCGCCACCGAAGCGCCCTGCAACCGCCGTTCTATCACACTCCATGGCGTCATCAGGTTGGACAGCGATATGGCACAGAAGTCGTGACCCAGAGGCGCGCCCAGCCGAGCGGCAGCGCCGAACATGGCGCTGATGCCCGGATTGGCGATGATTTCCACGCCTTTGATTGCCCGGTCGTCGGCCCGGTCGGCGAGCTCGTAGACCAAGGCTCCCATGGCGTAGACCCCGGCGTCGCCGGAACAGATCAGCGCGACCGACTGGCCCTGCGCCGCCAAATCCAGCGCAAACTGACAGCGGCGCTCTTCTTCGCCCAGATCAAAGGTGTGAACCTGCTGGTGAGGCAGGGGATCGACTTGGTCCGTGTAATAGGTGTAGCCGACCAGATGGTCAGCACCGCGCAAAACCGCATCGGTTCCGGCCAGCCGCCAGTCGTCGCGACCGGGTCCCAGTCCGACAAGCTGCACCTGTCCGCGCGCCTGTCCGGCGGAAAACGTGGTCAGCGGTTGTTGCGCCTGTGCGACGGCAACCGTGCCGATGCCAAAGGTCTGTTTCTCCAGCACCAGCGCCGCACCNTCCCCTGCGCCAAGCAGCGCAGCAGCCTCGCTGACGGACGGCGTACCAATCTCGGCTTGAACCACCGCAGAGGGGTTGGGGACGGCAACCGTGGCAAGCGCGGACGCCTCAAAGCACCGCAGCGGCGCACCACCCAGCGTCTGGCTGAGCGCGGCCAGAGCCGGTTCGTCCTGTTTGAGGGTGGCACTGGCGATACCGGCAATCCGCGCCAGCGGCAGATTGGCGGCGGCGAGGTGCTCCTGAACCGCCTTAACCAGCGCTTCCGCATCCGCCCCGCGCTCACACCCAACACCAAGCACCAGATCAGTGGGAACGTACACCAGCGACTGCTCGGAAGGCTTGCCTGTGGTCCCCAGCGACAGCACACTGTTCGGGTCCGTGCTGGCAGGCGCTGTGCTGCGTAGGGGCCAGTCGCCCCGGATGGCGATGGTTGCCCCGGCGGACTGCGCCAAAGCCTTCTGGAACGCGCCGGCGTGTTCGGGGTTCTGCAAGCGAAAGCCCGGCGCAGGGTCCTCGACCGGCGCGCCCAACAGCGCGTCTGTTGCTGTTGTGATCAATGCGAACCCCGCTGCTGACTCCGCCAGCTCTCGCGCCAGGCGGTTGGCGCCATGATGACCGCCCAGCAACGGAACAAAGTCGCCGGTCTCCGTCATCACCAGAACCGGCGGCTCGGCGTGCTTGTCTGTCAGCAAGGGCGCAACCAGCCGGATCAGGATGCCCGCGGCGCACAGACCGACAACCGGCCGCCCGGTGCGGAAGGCTTGCCGTACCGCATCGGCGAAACCGCCGCCAGCCAGAACCTCGCCAGCGCCAAATCCGTCGCGCACGGCGACAAGCGCCGCTTCGTGCCGGTCCAGCGGCGAGGCNAACAGCGTGTCTTCAGGCCTAAAGGACATGAGCCCCCCCGCGTCTATGCACCAGAACCATCGAGAAATAGGGCGCGCGGTCTTCGTCCAGTTCCAGCAGCGGGACAACCCGCTGGTTGGGTAAAGACGCGCGCTCGACGTAGACGGCATGCCCGAGCAAACCAGCTTCNGACAGCAACGCCTTGAGCCGCCCCAAGTGGCGACCAACTTTCATGAAGGCCAGCGCTTCGGCATCGGCGATTTGCTGGCGCAGTGCATCATCGTCCAGTGTGGCGGGCAGCACCCGGAAGGCGTCGTTGCGCGCAACCAGCGGCCAACCTGCGACCGCTGCGCAAGCCATGACCGACGAAACCCCCGGCACCACCGTCATCGGAAACGCGCCCTTGAGCCGCCCGAAGAGGTACATGAAAGAGCCGTAGAACATGGGATCTCCCTCACACAGGACCGCCACATCGCGCCCGGCCTGCAGATGCTCGCGGATGTCTTCGGCACCACGGTCGTAGACGTCCTGTGCGGGAAAACGCTCTGCGACCATGGGCATGACCAGCGCAATCTCGGTCTTTGCAGTCGACTCACCCGACAAGTGCGGCTCCACAATCGAGCGGGCAAAGCTTGGCACGCCTTCAGCAGCGGCATAAGCAAGCACCGGCGCGGCTTGGATGATGCGCAGGCCCTTGAGCGTCAGCAGCTCCGGATCGCCCGGGCCGACGCCAACACCATAAACGGTTCCTACCCCTTGGCTCATGGCTTTCGGCCCACCCATTGCAGCACGGGCATGAGTGGGCGCAGGCCGGTAAAGCGGCCCACGGGCTCGCCCCGCGCGATGGAAAGGGTGACGAAATGGCCATGAGCCTGTTCGCGCCAGTTTGTCAGCACGGCTTGTCCTTCCAGAGTGACGGCATTGGCGACCAGCACGCCGCCGCTGTTTAACGCGCGCCAAGCCCCATCCAGAACCCCCTCGCGGCTCAACCCCCCGCCGACAAAGACAGCATCGGGGGAAAAGCCGGCGCTGGCATAAGCGTTCGGGGCGTGCTCGCCGCTGATGGTAAAGGGATCACGCGGGTCGGTGCCAAGCCCGAAGCGCGCTGCATTGGTGGCCATGAAGCCGCGGCGCTCGCCGTGGGGTTCGATGGCGAAGACCCGGCCCGTTGGCCGCGCGCGCAGCCACTCCAGCCCCACAGCACCGCTGCCCCCGCCGACATCCCAAAGGCCCACGCCCGGCGCTGACAGCAGCGCGCTGAGGCTGACCGCGCGAACTTCACGCTTGGTGATTTTGCCGTCGTGCTTGAAGGCTTCGTCAGGCAGGCCAAAGGGTTCTTGGCGCAGACCCGGCCAAGCGGGCTTCGCCGCTGGATCAGCCTCCACCAACACGGCCCATGTGGTGATCGGGTCAACCGTCTCCGTCCACGTCCGCGCCAACCCATCAAGGCGACTTTCCGATCCGCCGTCCATCTGCGACAGCGCTGTAATCCGGCTTTCGCCCAAGCCCATGGCGGTCAGTGCCGGGCCCAGCCGCAACCCCAACTCGCCATCACCAAGGATCAGCAGGGAACCACCCACCCGCGCTTGCACCAGCACCGCGCCCAGCGGACGGCCATAGGCGGACAGGCACAGGGTCGATTGCTGTGCCCAGCCCAGCCGCGCGCAAGCACGGTCAAAGGCCGAAGGCACGGGAAAGACCTGCAAGGCACCCGTGCCGAACCACCGCACCAGCGAGCTCCCCACGCCAAAGTGAAAGGGCTCCCCGGTTCCAAGAACCGCAACGGACTGGCCCTGCAAAGGCGCGATGACGTCCTTTGCCTGATGCCAGGCGGGCCAGTGGTGCACAGCTTTTTCCGCCACCAGATCGCCCAAAATTTCCTCGTGTCGAGGCGCGCAGACAACGTGGTCACAGCCCTCCAGCGCTGCCAGCGCTGCTGGGGTCAGTCCTGCGGCCCCCTCGGGACCCACCCCGATGACACGCAACCATGGCGCGCTCATGCCGGGGCCTCTTCAGAGAGCATCTTAGCCAGCGCATTGACCACCGCAGAGGCCATAGCGCTCCCGCCCATCCGACCGCGCAGGGTCAAGTACGGCAGGCCCAGACCGGCGGCGTGCTCAACCAAGGCTTGCTTGCTCTCCGCCGCGCCCACAAACCCAACGGGCAAGCCAACGATAGCAGCAGGCTTGGGCAAGGCTCCGCTTGCAATCTGTTCAAGGCAATAGAACAGCGCCGTTGGCGCATTACCAAAGACCGCCAAACCGCCTTCCAAATCCGCCTCCCACAAGGCCACACCAGCGGCTGATCGTGTGTTGCCGATCCGGTCTGCGGTGGGCGCTGCGCGGGGGTCATGCGTGGTGCAATACAGCGGCAGCTTCGGCGACATGAGGGTTCGAACAAGCCCCATGCGGACCATTTCTGCGTCCATGTAGACCGGTTTTTCAGCCCGCAGGGCGGCGCTGGCTGCTGTTACAAAATCCGGTGAGATGACCAGGTGTTCAACAATCTCCGGCACCCCACAGGCATGGATCATGCGCACCGCCACGGCACGCGCCTCGGGCGGCAAGCGGTCGAGACCGGCTTTGGCCTCGGCTTCGACGATGCTGAAGGACTGCTCGTAAATCGCAGCCGGAGAGGTCTCGTATTCGAATTTCACCGCTTATCAGGCCTCAAAGCGCTCATCGTTCTTAGTCACCGCCCAGCGCCCACAGGGACACACCAAATGCTCCCCCTGCCGACTGCCAGGCAGCGACCAGGGGCCCATCGGATGATCGTTGTGGGGGTAGGGATGGTGCGTGTGCGGGTGGTTGTAGTCGTGTGAATGATCGTGCGAATGGTCATGGGCATGGTCGTGTGAATGGTCATGGTGGTGATGGCCTTCGGACTTGTCGCCGCCTTCAACGTGATGGTGGTGAGATTCCTGTGGTAGGCCAACTTCACCCTCGAAACCCAGCACCTGCTCGCGGTATTTGCAGTTCAGGCAATTCATCAGGTTTTGCCCGGTCATGCACTCCTCGACCCGGTCCTTGAAGGTATCCAGCACCAGATCGTGGTCGTTCAGGTAGCCCGCCTTGATGAACTGCAGGCCCGGGTACTGGGATGCCACTTCATCGGTCTGATCGTAGATGCGGTTCACCAGAACGCCGGTGAACAGAAAATAGGGGAACACCACAATCCGCTTGAACCCCAGCATGGCGCACTTTTCCAAAGCCGGCATGACCAGCGGGAAGGTAACGCCCGAATAGGCCGTTTCCGCCCAGCCAAAGCCCAGGCCTTCCCACAGCATGCGGGTGATTTTGGTGACGTTGCCGTTGGCGTCGGGGTCAGAGGCACCGCGACCGACAACTACCAGCAAGGTTTCATGCGCAGCGACCTCGCCCTGCTCTGCATTAGCCCGCTCCATCGCTTCGCGCACCCGTTCACCGGCCGCACGGATCATCTTGTTATCTACCCCCAGCTCGCGGCCGTAATGCATCTCGATGCTATGCTGCGCGCCATAGGTGTTGAGGACGGAGGGAATATCGTTCTTGGCGTGACCCGCAGCGAACAGCATACCCGGCACGGCTAAAATCCGCTCACAGCCCTTTTCCCGCAGGCGGTCCAGACCGTCCTTGATGATGGGCGTGGCAAACTCGAGGTAGCCGTAATCGACTTCGAATTGTGGCAGGCGAGACCGAAGCCCTTCCGCCACCTGAGCAAACTCCCGAACAGCCCCTTCGTCACGACTGCCGTGCCCACACACCATCACACCCGTTTTCACACCCGTATTCATCGCCAGAACGCTCCCTTTGTCACCGGCCCCATAATCACGTCTCATGTGACCCTGACCGCACATTTAGCGCGGTAAAGGACCACTGGTTAGCCCACTTTGACGCGACACTGTGCGGCGAGTCCTGTATCTCTCGCGCCATGATGATCGTGTTGAGCTTTGTTTTGCTGAATTCAGCGGTGTTGCTGGTGGTGATGTGTGGTGAGTTGATCCTCTACCGCCTGCGTCGCAGTTTCGAGCCGCGGCCGCATCCGGTGGTCCTGCTGGGCGGGTTGATTTCATGGGCTGAAGGGCGCTTGAACAACGGCACCGTCAGGGACCGGCAGCGGAAAGGAGCCGCAGCGTGGGCCGGGCTGGTTGGTGGTTGTGGCGTGCTGGGGGTGGCGGCGCTGTGGCTGTTGCCGCTGTGGGGGTACGCGCTCGCCTTTGCAGCAGCCGGGGCGGTTCTCCTCGCCTTTTCAACGCTGGCGCAATTTGTCAGTCGGGTTGAAACCGGGTTGGAAGCGGGCCTGGAACCGGGTCGTGAAGCGGTTTCTCACATCGTTGGCCGCGATCCGGCAGCTCTGGACGAAGCCGGTGTCGCCCGCGCCGCCATCGAATCACTGGCTGAAAACTTTTCCGATGGCGTGACTGCGCCGCTGTTCTGGGGCTTGATCGGCGGGTTGCCCGGTCTGCTGATGTACAAGGCCGTGAACACGCTGGACAGCATGTGGGGCTACCGCAGCGACCGCTATGAGCACTTTGGCAAAGCCGCCGCCCGGCTCGATGACGCGGCCAACTGGATACCTGCGCGACTGACCGGGGCCTTAGTATGCCTGGTCGCTGGCCGGGGCTGGCGGGCCATGGTCGCAGGCGCGCCGCAGCACCGCTCCCCCAACGCTGGTTGGCCCGAAGCCGCCTTTGCCGCCGCGCTCGACATCGCGCTGGCGGGGCCGCGCAAATACGATACCGGCTGGTCCGCCGACCCGCCGATGGGCACAGGCCGACGCAGCCTTACCGGGGGTGATATTCGCCGGGCGCTGGCTTTGTACTTCCGCGCCGGTGCCTTGATGACCGCGCTCCTTGCTGGGTTCCCCGTGATTCTGTGGCTGGCCACCGCCTAAAGCCTTAATCTTGGTAAAGGCTGACTTCGGCCTGGCTTAACCGGCTTTTGCCAACGCCAAAAAGGCATCCAGATCCAAATGCGCTTCAAAGTGCGCCGCCAGGTCGTCCAGCGTGCTTTCAACGCGCTGATCAAAGGCCAGAGTGCTTTGCAGCGCCGGGTCAAGCGCGCGCAAGAACGCCGCGCGAAAGCCATCAGCAGCAAACAGGCCGTGCAGATAGCACCCACTCACCAGCCCCTGCACCGCCCCATCCGCAGCCCCATCCGGCCCAAGCCGCAGCATGGGTACCGCCGTGCCTTTGGTCACGCCCATATGCATTTCATAGCCCGCCACAGCCTGCCCACTTTGCGCATCGGTGCCGCTGATTTCGACCAGCGTTTTGGGGCCTTTCATCACCGTTTGAACGTCCAGAAGACCCAGACCCGCCGCCTCTGCTGGCGGGCCTTCGATACCGTCCGGGTCCGCAACGTGGGTACCGAGCATCTGATAGCCGCCACAAATGCCAAGAACCCGCCGTCCCCGGCGCACATGCGCCGCAATATCAATATCCCAGCCCTGCTCCCGCACGAACGCCAAGTCGGCCAGCGTGGCTTTGGAGCCGGGCAAGATCACCAGATCAGCATCCGTGGGCACAACCTCGCCGGGCTGGACAAACACCAGATCGACGCCGGGCTCAGCAGCAAGAGGGTCAAAATCGTCAAAGTTGGAAATCCGGCCCAGCCGCAAAACGGCAATTTTCACCCGTTTCCCACCAGCACTTGCATCAGCACTTGCCGCCGCCGCATCCTGCTGATCCAAGGCCAGCACATCCTCGGCGGGTAAATCGCGGGCGGCTGGGAAAAACGGGATGATGCCCAGATCGCGCAGGCCGGTTTCCCGCTGGATAAGCGCTGAACCGCTGTCAAACAGGCTGGTATCGCCGCGAAACTTGTTGATCAAAAAGCCGCGCAGGATCGCCCGGTCTTCGGTGGAAATCAGCCGGTGTGTGCCAATGATGTTGGCAATCACGCCGCCCCGATCAATATCGCCGACCAACACGGTCGGAACCTGTGCCGCGCGCGCAAAACCCCAGTTGGCAATATCACCCTGGCGCAAGTTCAACTCAGACGCGCTGCCCGCGCCCTCCACCAACATCAGGTCCACACGCGCACTGATCCGGCTGTAGGAGTCCAGTACCGCCGGCATCAGCCTGCCCTTGAGCGCCTGATACTCCGCGCCGCGTGCTGATCCCCAAACCTTGCCTTGCACCACCACTTGCGCGCCGGTTTCGGATTGTGGCTTGAGCAGCACCGGGTTCATATCGGTATGCGGGGTCAAACCGCAGGCTTTGGCCTGCAAAGCCTGCGCGCGGCCAATTTCGCCGCCATCGCGGGTGACAGCCGCGTTGTTTGACATGTTTTGCGGCTTGAAGGGTGCAACCGCCAGCCCGCGCCGCTTAAAGGCCCGGCACAGCCCGGCGACCACCAGCGACTTTCCTACGTCTGACCCGGTTCCCAGCAGCATCAGTGCCAGCGTCTTCGCCATGCCTAGAACTCCACACCCCGTTGCGCCTTGACGTTTTGTTCGCGGAAGGGGTGCTTGATCTGGCCCATTTCCGTGACCAGATCTGCGGCCTCAATCAGGCTGTCTTTGGCATTACGACCCGTGACAATGATGTGCAGCATCTCGCGGCGCTCATCGAGCGTGGCGACAACCTCGTCAATGTTCAGATAGTCATAGCGCAGGCAAATGTTCAGCTCGTCGAGCAAGATCATGTCGTAGCTCGGGTCAGCCATCATTTCCTTGGCCATTTCCCAGGCGCCCGTCGCTGCAGCGATGTCGCGCTCTCGGTCCTGCGTTTCCCAGGTAAAGCCTTCGCCCATCGAGCGGATGGTGCAGGTATCGGGGAACTTTTCCAGTACGGCCCGTTCGCCGGTCTCCCACTTGCCTTTCACAAACTGCACAACACCGACTTTCATGCCGTTGCCCAGCGCCCTGAACACCATGCCAAAGGCGGCCGTGGATTTGCCTTTGCCGGGGCCGGTGTGCACGATCAGGAGGCCTTTTTCGATGGTTTTGGTCGCCAGAATCTTATCCCGCGCCGCCTTTTTCTTGCGCGCCTTCTCATTCGCACGAGCGATGAATTCCTCGTCTGTCATACCTTCGGGCCGCTTCAGCGCCATGCGTCGGTTCCTCCTGTTGACCAGTCCGTCAGTGCAGCACCGGCTGTGTTTGAGCGCGGCGTCCAAAAGCCACGGCGAATGGCCTCCAGAAAACGCGCAGCCATGTCTTTCAGCGCATCGGGATTGTGCTCGGCCATGAAATCACGCACGCCGTCCTGTGCCAAGGTCGCGTCGTAAAGGGCCTGAAAATGATCGGGCGACACGGCATCTGTAGTCGCGGCGAAGGCGAACAAGTAATCCAGCGTTGCCGCCATTTCAAAGGCGCCCTTGTAGCCATGCCGCATCACGCCTTTGATCCACTTGGGATTGCTCGCCCGCCCGCGCACGATCCGGCTCATTTCCTCGGACAATGAACGGATTTGCACGCGCTCGGGCTGTGAATGGTCGTTGTGGTACGCCTTGGGCGACTGGCCACTTAAGTGGCGAATGGCGGCAAAAGCACCGCCCTCGAACTGATAGTAGTCATCGCTGTCGAGGATGTCGTGTTCGCGGTTGTCCTGATTGTGGATCACGGCTTCGACCGCCTTTAGCTGTCCGCGCAGAGCCTCCCCCGCCGCCCGTCCGGCGACTCGTTGGCCGTAGGCGTAGGACGACCAGCCCAAGAAGGCTTCGGCGAGCTTGGCCGGGTCTTCCCACGCGCCGCTGTCAATCAGCGCCTGCAGGCCAGCGCCGTAAGCGCCCGGCTTTGAGCCAAAGACGCGGAAACTGGCTTGTCGCGCTGCGTCGGCGGCGTCCAGGCCACTGTTTGTCAGCCGCGCCGTCTCGGCTTGTACCCGGTGCGCCAAGGGGTTGTCGCGCTCGCTTTCGTCCAGAGCCGCAACCGCCTTTACCGCAGCGTCGAATAGGTCCATGAGGCCGGGGAAGGCATCCCTGAAAAACCCGGAAATGCGCAAAGTGACGTCAACGCGGGGGCGGTTGAGCACGTCCATGGGCAGCACCTCAAACCCTGTCACCCGGGCGGATGTTGCATCCCACTGAGGCTTGACTCCCAACAGCGCCATGGCCTGCGCAATGTCTTCGCCGCCGGTGCGCATGTTGGCCGTACCCCAGCACGACAGCAGCATCCGGCGGGGCCAGTCGCCGTTGTCCTGCGCAAAGCGCTCAACCAGCAACCCCGCCGACTTCCAACCCAGCCGCCAGGCGGCCTGCGTGGGTACGGATCGCGTATCGACCGAATAGAAGTTCCGCCCCGTTGGCAGTACGTCCAACCGGCGGCGGGTTGGCGCACCCGAGGGGCCGGGCGGGATAAAACGACCGCTGAGCCCTGTGAGCGTCGCCTCAATCTCACGCGCTGTGGATTGCGCGATCAGGGGGAAAATCACCGCGCGTATCTGCGCAAAAACCGCTTCACAAGCCGCGTCCGGCGCGGTCATTTCACCGTCCAAAATGGCCTGCGCCTGGCGTTCCAGCGCTTCGATGTGATCGGACACGGTGCGGCGCGAGGGGTCGGTTGCCGCGCTCAGCGCTGAACCGGGGTCCAGGGCCAGCAGGGATGCTCCCGAAAAGCCCTCAGCCTGTGCCAGCGCATCGATATAGGACGCCACATCGTCAAAACCGGGCCGGGCCAGAGCCAGTGCAAGGTCACGATGTTGAACGCCCGTGGGTGCGCAGCCAAAGATGTGCAGACCATCGCGGATTTGCAGGTCTTTGAGGTCACACAAAAAGCCATCCAGCTTGCTGAGAACCGCCGCCTCGCCTTCATCCTCGGCCAGCCCCAGATCGCCTGCGAGGCCAAAATCGTAGACCTTCTCGACAATATCACCCGCGAGCAGCTTGGCACGGGCCGGATGCAGACCAGCGGCGTCGAAATACTCGTCCACATCGGCTTCGAGCAGCGCAAGGTCGCCATAGAGACCCGCACGGGTCAGCGGCGGGGTCAGGTGATCAACGACGACGGCAGCAGTCCGACGCTTGGCCTGCGACCCCTCCCCCGGATCATTGACGATAAAGGGATAAAGCTGCGGCATGGGGCCCAGAACGGCGTCGGGAAAGCATCGCTCGGACAGCGCCAGCGCCTTCCCGGGCAACCATTCCAGATTGCCATGCTTGCCAACATGGATCACCGCATCGGCCTGCGCCCGAACTGCAGCGTAAAAGGCCAGATAACCGTGCGGCGGGACCAGGTCGGGGTCGTGATAGGTGCCTTCGATGTCCAGATGATAACCCCGTTGCGGCTGTATGCCGATCAGGACGCGACCAAACCGGTGCAGCGCCAGGTGAAAGCCCTGCCCGTCCCAAAACGGATCAGCGGCAGGTGCGCCCCAGCGGTCGTTGATCGCGGCTTGAACCTCGGGATCGAGAGCGGAGAAAAAGGCGTCGTAGTCTGCGGCGCTCAGATGCAGGGTCGACGCGCTTTGACGGGTGGGGTCAAGGTTGGTTGGACCGGTCAGCAGCAGATCCATGAGTGCCTTTGGCTCGCTCGGGGCCGTGCCAACGTCGTAGCCGGCATCGGCCATGGCTTGTAACAGAACAGTGGTGCTGGCCGGGGCGTCCAGACCGACGCCGTTGGCAATCCGGCTGTCTTTGTTGGGGTAGTTGGCGAGAACCAGCGCGACGCGCCGCGCCCCGGTTTCCACCGCCCGCAATCGTGCCCACGACGCCGCCAGTTCAGCCACCCATGCGACCCGGTCGCTAACGGGTTGGTGGCGGACCACGGCGCACTCGGTGGCGGGTGAAGGCTCGCCGGCTGACTTGAATGAAATCGCCCGACTCAGGATGCGGCCATCGACTTCGGGCAGCACCACGTTCATCGCCAGATCGCGCGGACCCAAGCCCTGCGTGCCTGTCTCCCACGCCTCAAACGAGCCGCCGGACAGCACAGCCTGAATCACCGGCGCATCCACGCCAAAGGGGCTTTCGTCGGTGCTTTGACCGGGTTTTGAAGCGGAAAAGGCGGTGAAGTTGACGATGGCAGCAGGCGGATAAGCGGCAAAAGTCTCCGCCAGAAAAGCCCGCGATCCAGCGTCCTTCAGGCTTTTGAGAAACACAGGCAGAGGCCGCAAGCCCTGCGCTGTCAACGCCGCTGTCAGAGCCCGCACCGGTGCCACGTCGCCCGCTTGCACCAGCGCTCGGTAAAACACCACCGGCACCACGGCACCATCACCCGGTTCCGGGCGGGTCAGGACGCCGTTTTCGGCCAGCGGCTGGGCCGGTTCAAAAGCCGCTGCCTGCCCCCGCGCCAACCGGTCCA
>PAFB01000158.1 GCA_002700865.1 Rhodospirillaceae bacterium | reverse complement strand
GAGATCCGATGGTGCCCAGGAGAAGACTCGAACTTCCACGCCCCTAAGGGCACAGGTACCTGAAACCTGCGCGTCTACCAATTCCGCCACCTGGGCTCCTGACCGAGCGAGATTCAGACTCGCTGTACGGATCGAAGTGCGCCGGATAAACCGCGTTTCTGCACTTATGTCAACACATGCCAGCCTATCGTTTTCCGCGGTGTGAACCTCCCTTGGTCAATACGCGCTTTGTCAGACCTGCAGGCTTGGACTATTGCTGGCGTCATACCTTTCAAGTAGCCCTGCGGGGCTCGCGTGTTCGGAGATCCTGGAAATGGCTCAAAAGATTGCAACTGTCTTTGGCGGCACTGGCTTTTTGGCCCGCTATATCGTTCCACAACTGACCAAAGCGGGGTACCGCGTGCGTGTCGCCTCGCGTCACCCGTCCAAGGCGCGGCATCTGCAGACGCAGGGCGACGTCGGGCAGGTACAGCCGGTTTATGCGCCAGTGCAAAACAAGGTCGCCGTCGCGCGTGCGGTTGAAGGCGCAGATGTCGTTATCAACCTAGTCGCCCTGCTGTTTGAAAGCGGCAAAGGGCAGTCGTTTCAGGCCACCATGGTTGACGGTGCCGCAAACATCGCAGCCGCTGCCGCCAAAGCCGGTGTCTCCACGCTGATCCAAGTATCGGCGCTGGGCGCGGACAAGCGCGCGGCCTCGGATTACGCCCGTTGCAAAGCACTGGGCGAGCAGGCGGTGTTGCGGGTCTTCCCCAAGGCGACAATCCTGCGTCCGTCGATCGTGGTCGGCCCAGAGGATGGCTTCTTCAACCGGTTCGGTGGCATGCCGGCAATTCCGTTGATCGGCGGTGGATCGACCCTGTTCCAGCCGATCTGTGTTGCTGATGTCGCGGACGCTGTTATGGCGGCGATCAAGGACCCCGCGGCGCAGGGGCAGACTTACGAACTGGTGGGCCCGACGAGCTATTCATTCAAAGAACTGATGGACCTCATGCAATCCATCACTTACTCGCGCGCGCCACAAATCCACATCCCTTGGGGCGTGGCGGAGTTGATCGGGCTGGTTGGCTCGCTGGCTCCTGTGCCACCGCTGACGCGGGATCAGGTGCTGTCGCTGCGGTCGGACAATGTCGCCACCGGCACTCAGCCGGGTATCGAGGCGCTCGGGCTGGACCCGGCTCCGATTGAATCACTGTTGCCCACCTATCTGGTGCGGTTCCGCAACGGCGGTCAGTACGCAAAGGCCTAGATCGGCGGTGTTGCAGACACCCCGATCACCAGAATGAAGGCAAAAATGGACAGCGCCAGCACCACGCGGTAGATCACAAATGGCAGCAGGTCCGAGACCTTGATGAACCGCATGAAAAGCCATATCGCGGCCACAGCAGACAAAAATGCCAACCCGGCCCCCAGCAGCGCAAGGCGACTGAGTTCCCAGTTGCCTTCGTTGACCGTCTTGAAAGTCTGATAGCCGCCTGCGGCCAAAATCGCCGGGATCGACAAGATCATCGACAGCCGCGCTGCGTCGGTCCGGTTGATGGACAGGATACGGCCGGCGGTCATGGTGATACCGGAACGCGACGTGCCGGGAATGAGCGCGAGGCACTGCATCAGACCAACAACCAGCGCATCAACGATTGTGAGGTCCTCAGCCTTGCGCCGATTGCCGAAACCGATATCAGCAAACAGCAGCACAAGGCCGAAAACCAGGGTTGCCGCCGCAACAACAAGCGGGTTGAGAAGCCAGGCTTCAGGGACAAAAGTGGCCACGGCCAGACCGGCAAACATCAGCGGGATGCTCGCAACAACGACGAACAGGAACAACCGCCGGTCGTCCGTATTTTTCACCAGCAGCGTATCGACCCCGCCGCGCAACACGTCCAGCACCATTCGCCAGAAATACAGCACGACGGCCGCCAGCGTACCGACATGCAGCGCCACGTTGAGCGTCAGCATTTCGGCTTCCGTAACCGTATCGCCAATACCAACCCAGGAGGCAGCACTCCAGATCAGAACGAGGTGCCCCGAGCTGGAGACCGGCAGGAATTCCGTGATCCCCTGAACGATCGATTGAAGGAGTAAAAGCCCAAACATGCTGGAGTCATCCCCTCAATCGGGTCTCAATACAATCGGATGCAGTCAAATCGTCGGTTGCACGCCCGGAGTGTGGTTTGAGATGCACAGCGTTGCGAAAGGGCAACGGAACACGGCAGCAACAGAGCGTTAATGTGATGATTATTAAGGATTTTGCCCTCTGACGCGGCGCGTAAAGACCCGTTCAGGGAAGCCTAAGTCTTGTCAGCTGTGGTCTGAGGTTGTAGGCGAATATTATGCGAACATTATATCACTTTCCGCTGGATCCCAACTGCCGCATCATCCGCCTCATGCTGGGTGAAAAACGGTTGGATTTTCGGGAAGCACCGCCGTCGATGCCTGTCCCCGACGCTCCGGTCATGGAAATTCCGACCCTCGAAGACGTCAATGGGGCGCAGTTCCCCTATATGATGGTGATTGCCGAGTATCTCGACGAAAGCTACCCGGAGCCGCCACTGATAGGCCGCGACATTATCGAACGTGCTGAAGCCCGGCGCCTGACGAACTATTTTGCCGTGGACATGGGTGGGCGCGTGACGAAGCCGATCCTGTTTGAAAAAGTGCAAAAGCCCATGGCCCGACTGGGCGCGCCGGACAGCACCACCATGCGCACGGCCGTTCAACTGTCGACCAAATACCTGAGCGCGATTGAAGAGCTGTACGAGCACCGTAACTGGATCGCGGGCGGGTCTTACAGCCTCGCTGACATTGCGGCGGTCGCGCAGATTTCGGTGCTGGATTATGTCGATCTGATCGAGTGGGACCGCTACCCGGTTTTGAGACGATGGTACGCGCGGGTAAAGTCACGCCGGGCGATGGAGGCTATTCTTGCTGACCGCATCGACGGCCTGCCGCCGCCAAAGCACTACTCCAACGTCGATTTCTGAGCGGTTGCGCGGACAATAACTTCCAGTGCTTCACGGGCACGTTCCGCGAAACCGCCCTGATCCCGGGCGATGATGCGCTCAAGGTCTCGGATCGCCAGCGCCCTGTCCCCCTCGACCATAGCAATCTGTGCCCGGAGCCACAGGCCGGGGATGTTGAAGGGCTCTAGCAGCAGGGCTTGCAGGGCGTCGTCTGCGGCGGCGGCGAGCTGGTCTGTTGCCAGAAAGCTGGACCCGCGAAACACCAGCGCTTCAACGTTTTCAGAGTCCAACTGCAGAGCCGCGTCGAGGTCTGCAATCGTGCCCTCGTAGTCGCCCAGTTCGGCCCGAACCAGGGCCCTGTCTACCCACAGGTCCGGCAGGTCACGGTTTCGCTCCAGCGCCTTTGAATAGGCGCGAAAGGCGCGTTCGGGGGCCTTGGCAGCGTCATACAGATCGCCTGCGGTGCGCAGGAACTCGCCTGCGTAGGCGCTGTCACGAACCCCGCTCTGCTCACTCAGCCGCTCAAAGATTTCCGCAGCCCGTAGCGGGTCGCCTGTGTGGAAAGTCCAGATGGCCAAACAATAGAAGGCGTAATCGTCCCCGCCCGTGTCTGACACCAACCACTGTTCAGCATAGTCTCTGGCTGCGACTGGATCGGATTCACCCTTGGCCATACAGCTGACAAAAGTGCCACGAAAGTCGTTGGGCACGTCTTCAGGCGTAAAGGCGGCTGCCGGACGCCCGCCAAACCATACCAGGCAAATCAGCGCAAAAATGATGGCGCGGAGGACATCACCCGCTGCTCGCCTCATAGAAATCAACGTCTCCAAATCCGAATCACGGTTCCTCCCAAGCCCCTTGGCCTGCATTCACCCGCTTCCCCCGTTACTCCGCATCGCAAAACCTCCTGAACACGGCTTTTGTGCCCTTCTAAACCGCAGCTTCCCGTGTGATTTAGGAGTCTACGACCTATGTTTCAGAAAACGAGTCTAGTCGATGGGCGTGGCAAAAGAGTGAGCACTCAGTCTAAACAATTATTCTGCTTTGGCCTTGGTTTTTCGGGCCAGGCCTTGGCCCGCGTCGCTGTGGACGCCGGTTGGCGGGTTTGCGGTACCGTGCGCTCGCCGGAAAAGGCAGCGCAACTGCGCGCGCAGGGGATTGAAGCCTTTGTCCTCGACGCCGCTGGCGCTGACGCTGACGCTGACGCTGTGCCTGCGGAAATTTTTGATGCCTTGCAGCAAAGCTCCCACATCCTGCAATCGGTCGGTACGGCAAAGTCTGGCCATGACCCGGTCTTGCCTCTGCTGGCACCGATGGCCGCGTCGTTACGGCCCCAGTGGACAGGCTATCTGTCAACAACGGTGGTTTATGGCGATTGGCAAGGTGCCACGGTGCAGGAAACCTCACCCGCACGCAGCACCTCGTCCCGCGGCCTCGCGCGACTGGCGGCTGAGGCGGCTTGGGCTGATTTGGGCTGGCCGCTGCACATTTTCCGGTTGGCGGGCATCTATGGTCCGGGGCGGAATGCTTTGGAGACGGTCCGCTCAGGGCGCGCGCGAATTATCGACAAGCCGGATCAGGTGTTCAGCCGGATTCACGTCGAAGACATCGCAACGGCGGTTTTCGCTTCTATGAATAACAGCACCGCCTCGCCGGGATCAGCCGCAATCTTTAACGTGTGCGACGACTATTCCTGTGCGCCCGGTGACGTCATCGCCTATGCGTGCACCCTGCTCGGCGAGCCCGTGCCAAAGCCGATCTCGATGGATGAAGCAGGTCTGTCCGACATGGGTCGGAGCTTCTATGCCGATAACAAGCGAGTGTCCAATCAGAAGCTCAAAGACGTGTTGGGATGGCAACCGGCCTTTCCCACGTACCGCGAGGGTCTGGACGCTATTTTCTCAGAGCTGCGCGCTTCGCCGGTCGATTGAGCAGTTTTCGGCGGCGATCCCTGACTTCCAGCCGATAGGTGACGAAAACGCACGTGGCCGTCCACGCCAACCACGTGAGAACCCAGAAAAATTCGGGCATCACGTAGAGCTTCGCCAGCGTCGCAGCGTCGGAGGGCTGGCCCAGTCCGAGTAAGTACCAGACCGACCGCACGCCCTCGACCAGCAACGTTGCCGCGATGATGCGCTGCACCCAGTCAACAGGAATACGCTTGCCAATTCGGGACGCACACAGCAGGGCAACGATGAGAAGGCTAACGACCAAAATCCCGGCGATGATCAGGGTCGACTCTGGCCTATCCTT
Organism: Rhodospirillaceae bacterium; assembly: GCA_002700865.1. Lineage (GTDB taxonomy): Bacteria > Pseudomonadota > Alphaproteobacteria > UBA7985 > UBA7985 > UBA7985. The sequence goes on along the minus strand of PAFB01000158.1, from coordinate 14,675 downwards.
TGGCCACCACAGGGTCACGGCGCCGATCATCATGGCCAGCACGACCAGCGTACCCTGCGTTTCCAGACCGCGTCCGTGAGCTTCCCAGTACAGCACAGCACCGATCAGCGGCGGGGTGGCATAACCGGCCCATGCAATTGGCAAGCGAAGACTTTGCACGTTGTAAGTCACACTGCCTGAACCGTCCCAATTGAGCTGAAAATCGACCAGTGTGCTATCGCTGATCACCACAAACAGGCCATGCCCGAATTCATGGAAGAAGGTGGCAAACCAGTTCGCCAGCGTGCCAAAAGGCCCAAAAACCCAGCCCACCGGGCCAGTAAAGCGACTGAGCTCAACCAGCAGGATGGAAATCAGCGCGGCCAGCATCATTTCCAGCGCGACTGCCGACGATACGGGAAGATTGAGGGTGCTGTTGGGCTCTTTGGGAGATGTGGCCATTAGCGGAGCTTCGCGGTCATCGTATCGACGGCAGCAGCGAGGCGGGCCAGTTCATCCGGGCCGGAAAAGCGATGATCGGCGGATTTTACCAACTCTAGAACCACGTCTTCGCTGCGAACCTGAGCTGCGATCTCCAGTGAACTTTCGACCGGAACATCGGCATCCTGCTGTCCGTGCAGCAGAGTAACGGGAATGTCGAGGTCGATGGAACCATCCAAAAGCAGGTGTCGGTCGCCGTCCTCGAACAGCGCGCGGGTGAAGACGTAGTCGTCTTCGTAATTCGATGGAACCTGAACCAATCCTGCTTCCATCACCGTTGCTTGCTGAGCTGCTGTGAGTTTAGGCCACTGCAGGCGTCTGGTGAAATCGGGCGCGGCGGCGATCCCGATCAGGCCAGCAACCCGGTCTTTGCGCGCCAGAGCGGCCAACAGCATCAGCCATCCGCCCATAGACGACCCGATCAGGATTTGCGGGCCTTGGGTCAGTTCATCCAGTACGGCGACAGCATCTTCGGCCCAGCGCCCAATGGTACCGTCTTTGAAATCACCGCCGGATTGCCCGTGGCCAAAATAATCAAAGCGAACAAAAGATTGACCGGTTTTTTTGGCGTGTTCTTCTAGGAAAAGTGCCTTTGATCCCTCTTTATCCGACCCGAAACCACATAAAAACACCAANCCGGGCGCGCTTATGCCTTCCTGAACTTTCAACCGATCGTAGACCAGCCTTGTCCCATCGGGGCGAATTAGCGTATTTGTCATTATGCGTCTCAACTCTGTTCGAGGTTTGTCAGGTCTTTGAGCCTGCTGACGATTTCCCGTTGGCATCTCACACATGGCCAAAAGGAACAAGCCGTCAGGGTCGCTGGCGTGGCGAAAGCTGAGGTCGTGTGTGACTGAAGCAAACACAGTGTTGGGTGAACAGTGTTGGGTGAACCATGACGGCAACTACCCCCACCGCCGGTGGAATGAGCGAGGGCTCTGGCGGCGCGATCGTTCAGGTCTCGGACTTTCTGGAAGCTGGGCCCGTAAACCGCGTTGCGCTTGATTTGGCAGCAGCGATCCAACGGTTCGGCGGCAACAGCAAGATTATCAGCGGCGGCGGTCTGATGGTCGCTGAGGCCCAGCGCGCGGGCGTGGACCACGAGACCATTTCTGTCGCCTCGTCAAACCCAATCGGCAACCTCGGCGGCAAGATTGCCGGAAGGCTGGACGAATGGAACAGCCAGTTGGTGCACTCCCACGGCGAAGATGCCGCTGGCATGGTTTTCAAAGCCATCAGCAAGCATCGCGTGCCACACGTTGTCAGCCTCTATGACCTGCCCGTTCAGCGCAACGGCAAGCCAACGCCCGGCCTGCTCACCGCTCTCAAAGGCGACCGCGTGCTGCTGGCCTCGCGGTTTCTGCAAAACCTGCTGCAGGAAGCCGGCTATTTGCAGGGTGTCCACGCCCACGTCATCCCGCCCGGACTGGCGGTGAACGCGCTGCATCCCTCGGTGGTGACGGCTGCGCGGCTGACGCGGATGGTGCGGGATATGGAAATCACGGCGCAAAGCCCTGTGATCCTCTTCCCTGCGGCCCTGCAGGAAGGCGCGGGGCATGAATTGGTGATTGAGGCCTTGAAACACCACACGGAACAGACTTGGGTTTGCCTGTTCATCGGCGTCGGTCAGGCCGAACGGCGGTATCAGTCCCGGCTGACCCAGAAGCTTGAGGCTGAAGGGCTGGAGCGCCGCATCAAAATCTACGACGGCACCGAAGACCCGGCCACGCTTTACAAGCTCACCGACATTGTCATCTCCACGGTGAACGGCAATCTGGCTTTTGACTACGCTTGCGCAGAAAGTCAGGCGGCTGGGAAAATCGTTTTAGGCGCCAACAATGGCTCAACCGCTTTCCAGATTGAGCCGGGCACCAACGGCGCGCTGTTTGATCCTGGCGATGCTGAAACCCTGTCGATGGCCTTGGGCTGGGCCATGACGATGGAGCCGGATAAGCGCGCTGAGCTGGAAAACAATGCCATGCTGCACGCCTTCAAGACCTACAAACGCGATGAAACCGCCCGTCAGATTTTTGACATCTACGATGAGCTACTTGCGTAAGGATTATTTCGATTTTCCTTTAAGGTGCCCGCAGGGGCCGCGTTTGCGGCTGCTATTGTTATTCACCAGAGAACATCTGTGACCCAAAATGGTTGAAATTACCCTCCCCGATGGCGCGAAGCGTCAGTACGATGGCGCCACGTCCGGCATGGACATTGCCCTGTCGATTTCCCCCGGCCTCGCAAAGAAGGCGCTGGCCGTTACCGTCGATGGACAGGCATGGGACCTTAGCCGGGAAATCACAGAGGACTCTGACGTTGCCATTATCGTTCGGGACAAAGGGACGGACGAGGCGCTTGATATCATCCGTCACGACTGCGCCCACGTGCTCGCCGAAGCGGTGCAGGAGCTGTTTCCCGGCACCCAGGTCACCATCGGCCCGAACATCGAAAACGGCTTCTTTTACGATTTTTACCGGGCAGAGCCTTTTACCAGTGAAGATCTGGAAGTCATCGAAGCCAAAATGCACGAGATTATCGCCCGCGATGAACCCTTCCAGCGCCAGGTCATGGACCGCAACGCAGCGATTGAGTTTTTCAAGAGCAAAGGCGAGCAGTTCAAAGTCGAACTGATACAGGACCTGCCAAAGAGCGAAACGATCACGCTGTATTCTCAGGGCGAGTGGATCGACCTGTGCCGCGGCCCGCACGCGCCCACGACCGGCAAAGTCGGCAAAGCCTTCAATCTGCTGTCCGTGGCGGGGGCTTATTGGCGGGGTGACAGCAGCAGGGAACAGCTGCAGCGCATTTATGGCACGGCCTTCGAAGACCCAAAATCCTTGCGCGCCCACCTGACCATGCTCGAAGAAGCCGCCAAGCGCGATCACCGTAAATTGGGCAAGGAACTTGATCTGTTCCACATGCAGGAAGAAGCCCGAGGTGGCGTGTTCTGGCACCCCAAGGGCTGGCGCATTTACACTGAGCTGGAAAGGTACATGCGCTACCGGCTCGATGACGCAGGCTATGAGGAAGTGAAAACACCGCAGCTGGTGGATCGCAAGCTGTGGGAAGACTCTGGCCACTGGGAGAAGTTCCGCGAGCATATGTTCACCACCGGCGATGCCGCCGATGAGGATGCCGGATCAGACGATCGGATTTTGGCGCTGAAGACCATGAACTGCCCGTGCCATGTCCAGATCTTTAATCAGGGCATTAAGTCCTACCGTGACTTACCTCTGAAAATGTCCGAATTCGGCTCCTGCCACCGCAACGAACCCAGCGGTGCTTTGCACGGCATTATGCGGGTTCGCGCCTTTACGCAGGATGACGCCCACATTTTCGCGACACCGGATCAGGTGACTGAGCAAACCAAGGAATTCTGCACGCTGCTGACGCAAATCTACGCTGATTTCGGCTTTACCGACGTCGCAGTGAAGTTTTCTGATCGCCCGGAAAAGCGAGCTGGGACCGATGAGACTTGGGACAAGGCGGAAGGCGCGCTGCGGGAAGCGATTGAGGATGCAGGTCTGCCCTACACCATGAATCCGGGCGAAGGCGCATTCTATGGCCCCAAGCTCGAATTCGTGCTGCGCGATGCCATTGGCCGGGATTGGCAATGTGGGACCTGGCAGGTCGATTTCGTGCTGCCCGAGCGTCTGGACGCCAATTACATCGCCGAAGACGGCTCCAAGCAGCGTCCTGTTATGCTGCACCGCGCCATTCTGGGATCGTTTGAACGCTTCATTGGTATTCTGATCGAGAACTATGCGGGGAAACTGCCGCTGTGGCTGGCACCGGTTCAAGTGGCCGTTGCGACCATCACGACCGATGCCACTGACTACGCCGAAGAAGTGGTTGAAGAACTGCGGCGGCGGGGCATTCGGGCCGTGTCGGATCTGCGTAATGAAAAGATCAACTACAAGATCCGCGAGCACTCGCATCAGAAAGTGCCGCTGGTTGCTGTGGTGGGTCGGCGAGAGGCTGACGAAAGGACGATTGCGCTACGGACTCTGGGCGGCAAGGATCAGGAAATCATGTCCCTGGACGCCGCTCTGGAGCAGATTTCTGAAAATACTCGCGCGCCCTACGCCTGAATTCACCAAAAAACCGACCAAGAACACCAAGATTCGCGCTAAATTGCGATTCTTGCGGGCGTAGATGCTTAGCGCCTGCGCCCGTTCGTGTTATTTGCTTGACGCGAGCGCCGCTGGCGTACAAAGCGGCCATTAGCCTAGTATTCACAACAGGAAATAGAATCATAGCACGTCCACCCCTTCGTTTGGAGCCGAACAAAAAGGATCAGTTTCGGGCCAACCGCGATATTCGCGTACCTAAGGTTCGTCTTATTGACGATGAAGGCACCAACTACGGTGTCATTTCAACACGCGACGCTCTTGAACGCGCGCTCGAAGCCGGCCTTGACCTTGTTGAGGTGTCCCCGAACGTAGACCCGCCGGTCTGCAAAATCATGGACTTTGGCAAATTCAAGTATGAGCAGCAGAAAAAAGCCAACGAAGCGCGCAAGCGTCAGAAGATCGTTGAGCTGAAAGAGATCAAGATGCGTCCCGGCATCGATGATCACGACTACCAAACCAAAATGCGCAACGCGAACAAGTTCCTTGAGAACGAAGACAAGGTGAAATTCACCGTGCGCTTCCGCGGCCGTGAGATGGCGCACCAGGATTTGGGTCGACGTGTGCTGGAACGGGTTCAGGCTGAATTGGGAGACGCTGTAAAGTTGGAAGCGCACCCCAAGATGGAAGGCCGACAAATGGTGATGATCGTCGCGCCCAAGCCAACTTGAGCCCGACCTCTACCGTTTTTGCCGGATAGAGACCCATTATCCGCTGAAACCCACCCTTGCGTCAGTGCATGCTTGCCAAGGGTGGAACCCCCCTATAGAACCCGGCAATCGCTTTCCGTCCTCATGGACGCGCGGCGAGTCCCCTGTGCGCTTGGCCAATCGACATGCCTTCGCACGGTCGTATCAACACTTTGAGTGAGTAGATGAAATGTCGAAGATGAAGACTAAGTCGGGCGCGAAAAAGCGTTTCCGTATGACTGGGTCTGGCAAAGTGCGCATGAATAATGCCTTCATGCGCCACATGCAGACCAACAAGCCTCAGAAGATGAAGCGTAAAGCCCGTGGCACGTCCTTGATGTGCGACGCAGATGCACGCATCGTTAAAGTTTACATGCCTTATGACCGCAAGCAGCGTCGGAAGTCCCGCGCTCAGCGTGCGGCCATGGCACAGGCATAGGGGTCGATTTAGATGGCTAGAGTTAAACGCGGCGTCACCAGTCACGCCCGCCACAAAAAGGTCCTGAAGCTTGCGAAAGGCTCGCGTGGTGCCAGTTCCCGTCTGATCAAATCCGCCAAGCAGCGGGTTGATAAGGATCTGCAGTACGCTTACCGCGACCGTCGCACCAGAAAGCGGCAAATGCGCGGTCTGTGGATTCAGCGGATTAACGCAGGCGCTCGTGAAAACGGCCTGACGTACTCCCAGCTGATGAACGGCCTGAACAAAGCCGGTGTCGAAGTTGACCGCAAGGTGCTCTCCGACATTGCAGCGCGTGAGCCTGAGTCCTTCGCAGCAATCGTTGCGACGGCAAAGGGCGCGCTGGATAAGGCAGCCGCTTAATCCGGCCTGCTGTTTCAGAGACAAAAGGGGCTTTGCGGCCCCTTTTTTTGTGTTGGTTCCGGTGATTGAACTTTGCGCCTCACGCATGCGGCCAAAGACCTAGCAGCGCTGCACGCGAGCCTCGGTTACTGGCATAGTGCTCCCCACAAACCCAACAGACACGAGTGGTCGATGATGGATTTAGAAGCCCTCAAGTCGGACCTGATGGCCCGAATTGACGCCGCAGGCGATGTCGCCGCGCTGGAGGACATTCGCGTTTCTGCCCTTGGTAAGAAAGGCGAGATCACCGCGCAGATGAAACAACTCGGCGGCCTCGACCCCGAGGCGCGCAAAGCTGCCGGACAGGCGCTAAACGCGCTCAAGGACGAAATAGCCGGCGCGCTGGACGCCAAAAAGACGGGCTTTGCCGACGCGGAGCTGAACGCTCGGCTGGTCGCGGAGGCCATCGACGTGTCGCAGTCCCCGCGTCCCGCAAAGATGGGCCGTCTGCACCCGATTACCCAGACCGTGGATGAAGTCATCGACATTTTCGGGCAAATGGGCTTCGTCTGGGCTGAAGGCCCGGAGATCGAGGACGACTGGCACAACTTCACCGCCCTGAACATGCCCGCCGACCACCCAGCGCGGCAGATGCAGGACACATTCTACATGAACGGCCACAGCGGTGATGAAGGGTCGCTGGTGCTGCGAACCCACACGTCGCCGGTACAGGTTCGCACGATGTTGAGCCAGAAGCCGCCTATTCGGGTCATCGTCCCCGGCCGCACCTTCCGGTCCGACAGCGACGCAACCCACACCCCGATGTTCCATCAAGTCGAAGGTCTGGTCATCGACAAAACCTCGAACATGGCACAGCTCAAGGGCTGTTTGCTGGAGTTCTGCCGGACGTTTTTCCGGGCGCCAAACCTAACCCTCCAGTTCCGCCCCTCGTACTTCCCCTTCACCGAACCTTCCGCTGAAGTGGATATCCGCTGCGATCGCTCTGGCGGCAAGCTGGTGATCGGCGAGGGTGAAGACTGGTTGGAAGTGCTCGGCTCAGGCATGGTCAATCCACGCGTGCTGGAAGCCTGTGGTCTGGACCCGGACGAGTATCAGGGCTTCGCCTTTGGTTTGGGGTTGGAGCGTTTGGCTATGCTGAAATACGGTATTCCGGACTTGCGCACCTTCTTTGATGGCGATGTCCGTTGGCTACAGCATTACGGCTTCGAGCCGCATCTTCTCCCATCTCTGGTACGGGGGCGCTGACCCATGAAATTCACTCTGGATTGGCTCAAAGAGCACCTGGACACCGATGCTGACCTGCGTGCCGTTACCGACAAGTTGACGGCCGTAGGGCTTGAGCTGGAAGAAATCGAGCAAAGCCCTTTGGCATCGTTTGTGGTGGCCAAAGTCATTTCCGCCGATCAGCACCCCAACGCAGATAAGCTACGGGTGTGCAAAGTCGACCCCGGTGACGGCACGATTTACAACGTCGTGTGCGGTGCACCAAACGCACGCACGGGCCTGGTTTCGGTCTTTGCCCCCGTCGACACATACATTCCGGGCAAGGATTTCACCCTCGAACTCGGATCAATCCGGGGTGAACGGTCTGAAGGCATGCTGTGCTCGGAAAAAGAGCTGCTGATTTCCGAGGACCATGACGGCATTGTCGAGTTGCCCGACGATGCGCCCATCGGGATGGCCTATATCGACTATCGCGATATCAATGACCCGGTCATCGAAATCAACGTAACCCCTAACCGCGCCGATTGTCTGGGCGTTCGCGGGGTTGCGCGGGATTTGGCAGCGGCGAAAATCGGCACGCTGAAAGCCAACCGCCCGGCCTTTACCGGTGGCCGTGGCGCAAGCCCGGTTTCTGTTGAGATCGCCACAGCAAACTGCCCGATTTTCACCTATCGCATTGTGCGCAACGTCAAGAACGGCGAGTCCCCGGACTGGCTCAAGCGTAAATTGGAAGCCATAGGCCAGAAGCCGATTTCTGCATTGGTGGATATCACCAACTGGATGACCCTGGACCAAAACCGGCCGATGCACGTTTTTGATGCTGACAAAATTGCCGGGGGCAAACTGACCGTTCGGCAGGCGCAAGACGGTGAGAGCATGATGGCGCTCAACGACAAAGAATACAGCTTTGACCCCGAAATGGTGGTCATTGCGGATTCTGACCGCGTGGTTTCGCTGGGTGGCATCATCGGGGGCACGGAAACCGGTTGTTCAGAAGAGACCGTGAACGTGCTGGTCGAAGCAGCGCTTTGGAATCCCTCAAACATCGCTCGCACCGGTCGCAAGCTGGGCGTTCACACGGATGCGCGCTTCCGCTTTGAACGCGGCACGGACAGCGCTTCGGCGGTTGAAGGGCTGGACATCGCCACGCAGTACATCCTCGACTTTTGCGGTGGCGAGCCCGGTGAAATCCATGTCACGGGTGAAGAACCCTCCTGGCAGAAAGCAATCGAATTCGACTTTGGCCTGATCGAGCGTCGGGGCGGCATGGCGGTCGATACGGCGACCGCCACCACCATCCTGACCGATCTCGGCTTCACCGTCAGTGGGTCTACGGTGCAGGTGCCGTCCTGGCGTCCTGACATCGACGGGCCGGCTGATCTGGTGGAAGAAGTGCTGCGGATCATCGGTCTCGATGCCCTGCCCACGACCCCCTTCACCCGCCCTGACAACATGCCAGCCGTTGCCCTGTCCGCGCATCAACGCGCCATGGGGGATCTGAAGCGGGTTCTGGCGACAAGGGGTATGGATGAAGCCGTGCTCTGGTCCTTCACGTCGTCTGAGGTTGCCCGGCACTTTGGCTGGGATGCTGGCAGTCAGGCCGACTTGCTGCTGGCAAACCCGATTAGCGCTGATCTGGACGTCATGCGGCCTTCGCTGCTGCCAAACCTTATTATGGCTGCGAGCCGGAACAATGATCGCGGCTACGGCGACGTGGCGCTGTTTGAAGCCGGTCTCCGGTTTTTGTCCACTAAACCAGAGGGTCAGTTGCCCACCGTGGGTGGCGTGCGGATGGGCGCAGCGCAACCCCGGCACTGGGCAGGCGGCACCCGCGCGGTCGACGCTTTCGACGCGAAATCTGATGCACTGGCCGCGCTGGAAGCTTTTGGCGCGCCAGTCGATAACCTGATGACCGACACCCGCGATATCCCGGCGTGGTTCCATCCGGGCCGCTCTGGCACGCTGGGGCTGGGCAAGAATGTTCTGGCGGTCTTTGGTGAATTGCACCCTAAGGCGCTGCGGGCACTGGGGATCAAGGGCCGCATGGTTGGCTTTGAGCTGTTCTTGGACAAAGTACCGCCGAAGAAGGGCAAACCAGGCACTGCAAAACCGCTGCTGAAACCGTCGCCCTTCCAACCCGTCAAGCGGGACTTTGCCTTCATCGTCGACGAGGACGTCTCCGCCGAAAAGCTGGTTAAAGCGGTTCGTGGGGCCGACAAGGTGCTGATTTCCGGGGTGGCGCTGTTTGATGTTTACGTTGGCGAAAACGTGCCTGCCGGCAAAAAGTCGCTCGCCGTGGATGTCACACTACAGCCGACCGAGCGGACGCTGACGGATGAAGACATCGACGGTGTATCGGAGAAGATCGTCGCACTGGTGGCTAAGAACCTCGGCGGCGAACTGCGCGGCTAAACCGCGTTGCGGCAAAAACGAGCCTAAATCGCAGGCCGCGCGTCGTTTGACATGACGATGCGCGGCAGGGCGAAGGTGAGCCCGGTCATCAGGCAGAAAATCGCCCCTAAACAGACAAACACGGCCTCAATCCCGCCCAGCGAGATAATGAACCCGCCGATCAATGGTGTGAGCGCGAAACTGAGATCGCGCCACGTGTAGAACACCACACTCATTTCCGTGCGTTCCTCGGGCTTGACCAACCGCATGAAGGGCAGATTGCCCACGATGTCGAGCACACTGGCTGCCACGGTTGAAGCGAGCAGCAGGCCGACCACCAGCAACGCTTGCTGCGTCGACAGATTGCCCGCGACGATCAGGCAGAACGCCGCCAGAAAGAACGAACACATGATCAGACGCCTCAGGCCGATTAGCGGTACAAACCGCGTCAGGAACGGTCCGGCGAACAGGACCAGCGTGGAGGCAGAAATGAAATACCCGCCCAGCGCCGCATCCAGCCCCGCGCCAATGACGTACATCGGCACGTAGGTAAAAATCGACACGTAGAAGATCGAGCGGCTGACGGCGATCAGGTAGGCAATGGTCAGGTTGGGGTCGTTAAAGTAATGGCGCATGGCCTGCATGGTGTTCACGCGCTGCCTGGTCGGTTCGGGATCAACATTGTCAGCCTCGCGCAGGCGCACTGCCCAGAACACCGCGAGCAGCAATCCCGCGGCGGGAACGGTCATCAGATAAGCGACCGAGGGGCCAAAGATGTTCCACACATAGACCCCTGCCGGTGGCGCAATCAGCCAAACCGCGCCCGCGAAAAACAGCCGGCGGCTTTCGGCCTGCACCAGATCCTTTTGCGGCACGAAATCGAGCACGTAGAGCGACAGAATCACCAGTGTCAGTCCTGCGCCCGCATTGCGGAAAAACAGCCCGAGGCCGAACAGATACGGATTACCGCTCATCGTCAGTAGACCCGCCACACCCAGACCCAGCACGGCCAAAGTAAACACCCACTTTCGCGTCATCAGGCGAATCAAGGGGCCCGAATTCAAAGTCACCAGCAGTGAGCCGATGGCCGCCACGGCCAGCAGGTAGGACGCATTGCTTTCGTTGCCCATAAACCGCAGAGCGTCATAAGCAATGATGGTGACAACAAAAGCCCGCGGCAGATTCTCAAGACCATAGAGCAGGCCAAGGAAAAGGCTTGTCAGATTGGAAGACTGTGAAACCGGTCGGAGGAGCGGTGGGCGGACGGCCATGGGATACATTGCATTTCTAAACCAGCGGTCTTCATTGGCCGCTTACCGTCTTAGCGTGACAGACCAACACCGAAAAAATCGCCCATTCGCGCCACCAGTTGCGTGGGTGCTTGCGAATATGAGCCTGCTGGCATGACCGAAACGGAACAGAATTCTTAATCCCGCCCTACTTCTTCACCCACGCCGCTTGGTACCACCACAGAAAGGGGCCTCAGCCCTTCGGCGTCACCACTGACAATGCGGGTGGTGATATGGATCAAGCGTTCGTCGGTGAGATCGTAGATAGCAACCTGACCCGAGGCGGTCTCCCGCGCGGCAAAGCAGAAGGTGCCGAGCGATGGGTAATCGAAGCAAATCTCGCGCTCGCCCCGCAACGTCCACGTGCCCTGCAGAAACCCGTTGTCGTCAGTGTAAAAGGCATCACCGTTCGGGCTGTAATACTCCACCCAGCTGTATTGCCCTGTCACCGCCCAGCCGTACCAGGTTTTGTCGGTCACCAGTGACTGCAGCAGGTTGCTGTCGATCACTCGATCCGGATCAAGGCCCGCTGCCCGAACAATCGGGGTCGTGATGATCAGCACAAGGCCTGCAATCAAGGATGCTAAGGCGGTTTTTTTCACGGATTCCAACTCTCCGGCGTTTGCGTGGTAGGCTGGGAGAGCCTATGTCAGAGGCAAGCAAGTTCAAAATCAAGAAATGAGCCGACATGTTTGAAGGTCTGAGTAATCGCCTCGAAGGCGTTTTCAACACGCTGCGTGGCCGCGGTAAGCTGAGTGAAGCCGACGTGTCCGCCGCCGCGCGCGAAATCCGCATTGCGTTGCTCGAAGCCGATGTGGCGCTGCCTGTGGCCAAAGACCTGATCAGTAAAGTCAAAGAACGCGCCGTGGGGGAGCAGGTCCTTTCTTCGGTGACTCCCGGTCAGCAAGTGGTCAAGATCGTCCACGACGCTCTGGTCGAGACCCTGACCCCACCCGAAGGTGAAGGCGCGCTGAAAATCAGTGGAAACCCTCCGGTGCCAATCCTGATGGTGGGTTTGCAGGGCTCGGGTAAAACAACCACTTCAGCAAAAATTGCGCTGCGTCTGACCAACCGGGACAAGAAGCGCGTGCTGCTGGCGTCACTGGACGTACACCGCCCGGCGGCGCAGGAGCAACTGCGGGTCTTGGGTGAACAAACGGGCGTGGACAGTCTCGCCATCGTCGCAGGCGAGGGCGCCACAGCCATTGCTGAGCGGGCCATGCGCGAAGGCCGCTCCGGTGGCTACGATGTGGTTATCCTCGATACCGCCGGGCGGCTGACCATCGACGACGTGCTGATGGACGAAGTCGTGGCCGTGCGTGATTTGGTCAAGCCGCACGAGACTTTGCTGGTCGCCGACGCGATGACGGGTCAGGACGCAGTGACGACCGCGACGGCCTTTGATGAGAAGGTCGGGATTACCGGGTTGGTGCTGACGCGGGTTGATGGCGACTCTCGCGGCGGCGCGGCCCTGTCCATGCGCGGTGTCACCGGGAAGCCCGTCAAGCTGCTCGGCATGGGTGAGAAGATGGACGCGCTGGAAGCCTTCCAGCCCGAGCGCATTGCCGGACGCATCCTCGGCATGGGCGACGTCGTCTCGTTGGTGGAAAAGGCTGCCGAAGCCTTTGACGAGAACGAAGCGAAAAAGATGGCGAGGAAGCTCAAGAAGGGCTCCTTTGACCTCACCGACCTGCGCAATCAGTTTCAGCAAATGAACAAAATGGGCGGCATTCAGGGGCTCATGTCGATGCTGCCCGGTGCGGGCCAGATGAAAAAGCAGATGACCGCTGCCGGGATGGACGAGCGCAAGATGAAGCACCAGATTGCGATCATCGACTCGATGACGCTGCAGGAGCGAACTTTCCCAAATGTTATCAAAGCCAACCGCAAAAAGCGGATTGCAGCGGGGTCCGGAACCTCGGTGCAGCAGGTGAACGAGCTGCTCAAGCAGTTCGATAAAGCCTCGAAAATGATGAAGCGTATGAAGAAAATGGGCGGAAAAGGCGGTTTGCCGGGGATGCCCGGTGGCGCTGGCATGCCAGACATGGGCAATATGGACCCCGCAGAACTGCAAGAAATGTTGACCAAATCCGGTCTTGACCCTAAGAGCCTGCCCAAGATGCCGGGCGGACTCCCGCCTGGTTTCAAAAACTAAGTCCGAACAGGGCCGTAGATCCCACGGCCTGGCGCAGACCGAAACCGGTCGGTGCCGAACCCCATAAAAATCGAATGGATCGACAATATGTCTTTAAAAATTCGCTTGGCCCGTGGTGGCGCCAAGAACCGCCCTTATTACCGCATGGTTGTCGCGGACTCCCGCATGCCGCGCGACGGTCGTTACATCGAGCGCCTTGGGTCCTACAACCCGATGCTCGAGCACGGCGACGAAAACCGCCTCGTAATCAAAGAAGACCGCATCAAGCACTGGCTGTCCGTTGGCGCTCAGGCGTCTGACCGCGTACAGCGTCTGCTGTCACAGGCGGGTGTCGTAGACGCCAAGGCACGCGCTGAACAGACCAAGCAGGACAAGCCTAAGGCCAAAGCGCTGGAGCGTATTCGCGAGAAGGAAGAAGCGGCTAAAGCGGCTGAGGAAGCGGCGGCAGAAGCTGCTGCGGCTGAAGAAGCCCCTGCTGAAGAAGCACCTGCTGAAGAAGCACCTGCTGAAGAAGCCGCGGCTGACGAAGAGTAAGCACTGCGGGTTTCAGGTCGAGGGTCATCGTTCATGACAACTTCAACCGAAATACCGACGCGTCTCAAAATCGGTGTCATCACCTCCCCGCACGGCGTGCGGGGTACGGTGAAAGTCAGGTCGTTCACGGAAGATCCAGACGCGTTTGTTGATTACGGTGACGTAACAACTCACGACGGCGAGCGTGTGTTTGACATTTCCATTGTCGGCGACGCCAAAGGGTCCTTGCTGTGCGTCATTGATGGCGTCACCGACCGTGATGGTGCAGAGGCCTTGCGCGGCGTCGAGCTTTACATCAGACGGGACGCCTTACCCGACGACCTCGACGACGACGAATTTTACGCCTCTGATCTGCTAGGTTTGGAAACCCGCGATGCGGAGGGGCGCGTTTCAGGGTCGATCCGTAGCATTTTGGACCACGGCGCAGGTGACATTGTCGATGTGCTGCACACAGACGGCAAGGTTCGATCCTATGAATTTAGCCTCGCCAACTTTCCTGAAATCAATATGGGTGAAGGCTACGTCGTGCTGAACCCACCACCCGAAGTCACTGCTCAAGACGAGCAGGGCAACGTACACTAGCGCGATGGCCTTCGCTGCCACCCTGTTCACACTGTTCCCCGAGATGTTCCCCGGGCCGCTGGGTCATGCGCTTTCGGGTAAGGCGCTGGAGGCGGGGCAATGGTCCTGCGACGCCGTCAACATCCGCGATTTCACCGAAAACAAACACAACAAAGTCGATGAAATCCCCTATGGCGGAGGCGCTGGGCTGGTCATGTCTGCGCAGCCCATCGATACGGCTTTGGATGCGCATGCACACCGGCCGGGACCCTTGGTGTTCATGACCCCACGCGGCCGCCCGCTGGATCAGGCTTTGGCGCGGGAGTTGTCAGCTGGGCCGGGCGTTCGCATTCTCTGTGGGCGGTACGAGGGAATCGACCAACGGTTGATCGACAAGCACGC
>PAFB01000157.1 GCA_002700865.1 Rhodospirillaceae bacterium | reverse complement strand
CGAATGTCAGGCTGGCGGGGCCTTGTTGATTGCTTACTCGGCGGCAACAGCCATAGCGTCGGCGAGATCGACGTTCTTGCCGGACAAGCGCGCTTCCATTACCGGGCGGAAGTTGCGGATTAGCCCCTGGACTGGCCAAGCAGCCGCATCACCCAGCGCGCAAATGGTGTGCCCCTCGATCTGGTAGGATACGTCCAGCAGCATATCGATTTCTTCGACGTCGGCCTGCCCCTTTGCCATGCGATCAAGAACCCGATACATCCAGCCGGTGCCTTCACGGCATGGCGTGCACTGGCCGCAGCTCTCATGCTTATAGAAATGTGCGAGACGGCCGATGGCCTGGATAATGTCGGTGGACTTGTCCATGACAATCACAGCCGCTGTACCCAGCCCCGACTTGACCGCACGCAGGCTGTCGAAGTCCATACGGATGTCTGAACAGACATCTTGGGTGATACACGGCACCGAAGAGCCGCCGGGGATGACCGCAAGCAGGTTATCCCAGCCGCCAACAACCCCGCCCGCGTGCTTGTCCAGCAATTCGCGCAGCGGGATGCCCATTTCCTCTTCCACGTTACAAGGGCGTTCGACGTGGCCGGAGATGCAAAACAGCTTGGTGCCTCGATTGCGTTCAGGTCCCAATCCTGTCCACCACTCAACCCCGCGACGCAAAATCTCGGGCACAACAGCGATGGTCTCCACGTTGTTGACCGTGGTCGGGCAGCCATAGAGACCGGCGCCGGCGGGGAACGGTGGCTTGAGCCGTGGTTGGCCCTTCTTACCTTCCAAAGATTCAAGCAGCGCGGTTTCCTCGCCGCAAATGTAAGCCCCGGCGCCCCGGTGCAAATGGATGTCAAAGTGCCAGCCGGTGGTTGCTTCGGACTTGTCGCCCAGCAGGCCCGCATCGCGCGCTTCCAGAATAGCCTGCTCGATGTTCGATGCTTCGTTGTAGAACTCGCCGCGGATGTAGATGTAGCCCGTGTGTGCCCCCATGGCGAAACCGGCGAGCAGCATGCCTTCGAGCAAGCGGTGGGGATCAAAGCGCAGGATATCGCGGTCTTTGCAGGTGCCGGGCTCAGACTCATCTGCGTTCACGACCAGATAATGCGGCAGCGCGCTTTCCTTAGGCATAAACGACCACTTCAGACCGGTGGGGAACCCTGCACCGCCCCGCCCTCGCAGATCGGACGCCTTTACCAGATCGATAACGCGATCCCGGCCAAGGCTCACCATGGCCTTGGTGTTGTCCCACACGCCGCGCGCCTGAGCACCCTTGAGGCGCCAGTCGTGCTGGCCGTAGAGGTTTGTGAAGATCCGGTCCTGATCCGCAAGCATGGGCCTGTGCCTATCCTGTCTGAAACACTGCCCGGGTTATGCCCTTAAATGCGGCTGAAGAAAACCGCCTTGATGTCGCGACACCTGTTCGTTCGCTGCAAGGGGCAGATGCGGAAATGCAGGGACTAGCGGCGGGCTACCACGTCTAGGCTGATACGCGAACCGGCCGTCGCAAAACCAAGCACGGGCAAGCCGGTTGACGCCGGGTAAGGATGCGCGTGGAAGCTGTGGCGAACCCTCAGGTTTTCATGCAAAGCCCCAGCGCTGGCGTCCCCTACATAAGGCGCACTGATTTTTACCACGTGCGACCAATCGAGGCCCTTGGCTGTCAGTGCCTGGTCAAGACTGTGCATGGCCGCGCGGGTTTGAGTGACCAGATCGTCTTGCGCCCTGCCGGGGNGACTCAAAAGAACCACGGTGTCAGCGGCTTCTCTGATCATGGTGCCATCGTGGGTTCGTTCGGCCCTGACTGGTTCGTTGCGGCTGACGATGAGGGCGGCCTGATAGAGGTCCGGGCCGAAAGCGGCAGCGCAGGTTGTGATGGACTGGACAAGAGACGGAGACGACGGCTCAAGCTCCCCAGCCCTCAGGGTGGCCGGTCCGAACCGCACTTCCTGCAGGATCGCGTTTGGTGAAAGACCGAGCGCTTCATAGGCTGCGTCGATAGCGCTGGGCTCCCTACCCTGCACCGTGAGGTAGGAAAACGTCTCACCATCCAACACCTGAACGCCCTCGGGAATGGCATTCTCGCTTGGCACAACCGTCTGGTCGGCAAAGACATCCACTTCGAGCAGCATGCCTTCGTAGTAAAAATAGGGGACGGCTACGGGCAGGATTGCCGGCCCGTGTGGGAAGGCCTGACGGAAGATGTTGAGAGCATCAGTAAGGGCATGGGCGCTTGGGGCGGCGTGATAGAGGATCAGCTGAGCTGCATGATGAGGCGAGAAACCGCCGCGTTCGAGGACCGTGCTGATCATCGAGCACACCGACGCAGCTTGCGCGGTCAGGTCATGCGGCGCGATGACGTGCGCGTGGGTGTCCAAAGGGCACTGCCCGCAGGTCCATCCTTGCTCGCCCACCCGCACAAGGCTCGAAACCCGGACGTCTTCACGCATACTGAAAAGGTCAAAGGGGACGATGTGGCGTGGCTGCATGATCGGCCTTGAAGCTCCGAAGTGGTTGGGCTCCCAATGTTGCTGGGCCCAAGTAAAAACGCTCCCGGATCCTGACCCAGAGAGCGCTTAACTGCCAACAAAACCGTCAATAAACCGTTCCGCGCTACTCTACTCCGCGGGCACGCTGTAATCTGGCAGGGGCCTTCCTGCGTTTACTGTCGGGTCGAAATCCTTGAGCGCCTGCGGGCCGCCTTCGGGCGCTGAGCCAATCCGTCCGGTCGTATTGCCGTACTGAACGGTCTTCCCCGCCGCCAGATCGTCGAGGATCTGCTTGAAGGCATCAGCCTCAAGGTCTTCGTAGTAGTTGTCGTTGATCTGAACCATGGGCGCGTTAACACAGGCCCCAAGACACTCGACCTCGATCAGGGTAAATTTCTTGTCTTCGGTGGTTTGACCCAAGCCAATCCCCAAATGCTCTTCAGCCGCATGGGTCAGCTTGTCCGAACCGCGCAACCAACAAGGCGTCGTGCGACACACCTGAACCACGTGCTGACCAACCTCTTCGGTGTAGAACATGGAATAAAATGACGCGACTTCATAGACGCGGATGGGCGCACTTTCAGTGGTNAGGGCAACCCATTCGATCGCTTCTTTCGATAACCAGCCGCCGTTCTCGCGCTGCGCAATGTCCAGCAGCGGGATAATCCCTGAAGCCTTTCGGTCATCGGGATAGCGCGCCATGATCACGTCAACCCGGGCACTGGCTGCCTCAGAAACCGTGAAGGTGCCGATTTGCGGGGTGGGACGTGAGGTAACCTGAATAGCCATTAGCGGTCGATCTCCCCGAATACGATGTCCATTGACCCCAAAATCGCCACGGTATCCGCGAGCTGGTGGCCCTTTGACAGCTCGTCCATGGCGGCAAGATGCGCAAAACCCGGCGCGCGAATCTTGCACTTGTAGGGTTTGCTGGAACCATCAGACACAAGAAACACACCGAACTCGCCTTTGGGCGCTTCAACGGCGGCGTAGACTTCGCCTTCAGGCACTTTGACGCCTTCAGTGTAGAGCTTGAAGTGATGGATCAGCGATTCCATTGATTGCTTCATGTCACCGCGACGGGGCGGTGTGAATTTATGGTCTTCGTTCAGAACTTCGCCGCCGGGCATCATGTCTAGGCATTGCCGGATGATCTTTATCGACTGCTTCATCTCCTCGATCCGCAGAACATAGCGGTCAAAGCAGTCGCCATTTTTGCCAACCACAACGTCGAAGTCCAATTCATCGTAGACTTCGTAGGGCTGGGACTTGCGTAAGTCCCATGCGACATTAGACCCCCGCAGCATTGGCCCGGAGAAACCCAAAGCCATCGCCTGCTCAGCGCTGACGATGCCAATATCCACGGTGCGTTGACGGAAGATGCGGTTGTTGGTTGCCAGGGTCTCGATGTCGCCAATCGCGGCGTCAAACTGGTCACAGAAGGCCGCGATGTCCCGGTCCAGGCCTTTGGGCAAGTCCTGATGAACACCGCCGGGACGGAAGTAGGCAGCGTGGAAGCGAGCACCGGAGACGCGCTCATAAAACTCTAACAACTTGTCGCGCTGTTCAAAGGTCCACAGCATGGGCGTAGTTGCGCCCACGTCCATGATGAAGGCACCGGTATTGAGAAGGTGGTTCAGAATCCGGGTAATCTCGGAAAACAATACCCGAATGTATTGCCCGCGCGCAGGCGCTTCGATCCCCAGCAGCTTTTCTACGGCAAGCGCAAAACCGTGCTCCTGACACATGGGCGACACGTAATCGAGGCGGTCAAAATACGGCAGCGCCTGCAGGTACGTCTTATGCTCAATCAGTTTTTCAGTGCCACGATGCAAGAGGCCAACGTGCGGGTCAGCGCGTTCGACGATCTCACCGTCCATTTCAAGCACCATCCGCAGCACGCCATGGGCCGCCGGATGCTGTGGACCAAAATTGAGGGTCAGTGGTTTGATTTGTACTTCAGCCATGTCTCTGATCTCGCCCCTTGTTAAGCCGCTGCTTCGTCTTCGGCTTTTTCATCGCCGGGCAGTGTTGAAGTGCCTTCCCACGGGGAAGCGTAGTCAAAGGAGCGGAACTCCTGTGTCAGGGATACTGGTTCGTAAACCACGCGTTTCTGCTCTTCGGAATAGCGCACTTCGGAATAGCCCGTGAGCGGGAAATCTTTGCGCAAGGGGTGCCCGGAGAAACCATAGTCGGTCAGGATGCGCCGGAAGTCTGGGTGGTCGGAGAACATGATGCCGTACATGTCCCAAGTCTCGCGCTCGAACCAGTTTGCGCTTGGCCAAACCGAGGTTGCCGATGCAAGGGGTGTGAACTCGTCAGTTGCGACCTTCACCCGAAGGCGCTGGTTCAGGTAGGGCGAGAGCATGATGTAAACGACTTCAAAGCGCTCAGGCCGCTGAGGCAGATCAATCGCTGTCATGTCTAGCAGCACGGCAAAGCGGCACGAGCCTTCATTGCGCAGGGTGGTCAAGTCCTCAATCAACGTATCACGGGACAGCCGGATGGTCAGTTGCTCAGCATGGACCACCGTTTCGAGGACACGCTCCCCCAAGGCGCCCGATACCGCTTCCAGCAATTCTTCCATAATTCAGAAACCTTCTTGGCCCTTGATCGCGGCCCTTGGTGTTCGCATTACCGGCGGATGATGCCGGCTTGACGTTTGATTTTCTTCTGCAGCTGCATCACGCCGTAAATGAGGGCTTCGGCGGTTGGCGGGCAGCCAGGGACATAAACATCCACCGGCACAATGCGGTCACAGCCACGCACCACTGAATAAGAATAGTGGTAGTACCCGCCGCCATTTGCGCAGGAACCCATGGAGATGACCCAGCGAGGTTCGGGCATCTGATCATAGACCTTGCGCAGCGCAGGGGCCATTTTGTTGGTTAGCGTACCGGCAACGATCATCACGTCAGACTGCCGCGGCGACGGACGGAAAAGCCAACCGAAGCGGTCCATATCATAGCGCGCTGTTCCCGCATGGATCATCTCCACGCCGCAGCACGCAAGGCCGAAGGTCATGGGCCAAAGCGAACCGGAACGCGCCCAACCTGCCAGCTTCTCAAAGTTGGCTACGATAAAGCCACGGTCCTGAATCTCCTGCGTGACCAGATCCAGCGCTTCGTTCTGCGTGGCGCCGGGGGTCAGTGGCTTGCCATCTACTCCCATTCCAGGGCTCCTTTCTTCCACTCATAGATGAACCCTACGGTGAGAATGGTCAGGAAAATCATCATCGACCAGAACCCAAACAGGCCTACCTCACGCAGGCTGACAGCCCACGGGAACAGGAATGCAACTTCGAGGTCAAAGATGATGAAGAGGATGGCCACGAGGTAAAAACGCACGTCAAATCGACCGCGCGAATCATCAAAGGCTTCAAAGCCGCACTCGTAGGCGGAAAGCTTTTCGCTGTCCGGGCGACGCGGCGCAACCAGCAGCGGAATTCCAGCCATTACCAAGGCCAGAACAGTAGCCAGACCCATAAAAATCAGGATCGGCAAATACGATACGGCGACTTCCATCGACCAGACATCCTCAAGCTTGCTCTACTTGGCCCGAGTTTTACACCCACCCCAATCGTTTGACCAGTGCCACAAACGCGCACAGGGCTTATGGCAGGGCAGCAAAACCGAGGCCTTGCTTGTTGCCTGCGGAGCTTCGAGCGATCCGCCTGCTCGACCTGGTGCTTGCTTTGGTTCACTGAGCGTCCGTCTTTTAACGTGAGCAGTCCACCGTCACTGTTTTTTACAAAGTGAAACACTTCTGGTGGAGACCGAAACAGCGGTTGGAGCTAGGTTGAATTCATCGAACAACAGCAAGCGCGGCGGGGCTTCCTCCCCCCTCCCTCCTCTCTCCTTCACCCCGCCGCGCAGCACTCAAACACCGCACACGACCCAAGGACGCACAAACCATTCTCTTTCTTCTCTGCCTCTCCCACATCTCTTGCCCACCCAAAGTTCTTTCGCTTACTCCCAAAACATGACTCAACCGGCTTGGCTGCCAAGCCGGTTTCTTTTTGGTCAATCTCTCCACGATCTCACCGCGCGCGCCACCCCGTGACAGGCAAAACAGACTGCGGTACACACTGCGCCTGATTTTTTGCTCCCAACCCTTCCGCGAGAGAACGGTTTTCCATGCAGGCTTTGTTTACAGACTCCATAGCTTACGGCTTCACCCATCCCTTAGGCGGGCTGGACCACTTACTGGCCATGTTCGCTGTTGGCCTCTTGTCGGTCCAGGTGGGACGGCTGGGCTGGGCCTACGTGCCAGCGGTGTTTGTCTTGTTTTTGATTATCGGCGGTGTGCTGGGGATGATCGGCCAGACCATTCCGCAGATGGAAGACGGAATTTTGCTCAGTGTGATTGCTCTGGGCGTGCTTGTCGTGCTGCAGATGCGCTTTATCCCCGTGCTGGCTCTGGTGGTTGTCGCTGTGTTTGGTCTGATCCATGGCTACCCGCACGGCACGGAAATCCCGGCCGTTGCCAATGCCTTCCAATACGTGATCGGGTTCTCGCTTGCCTCTGCGCTGATGCATCTCATCGGTGTTGGAGTCGGCACCATTTGTGACGTGTTCCCCAACCCCCGGCAGGTCAGGGCTATTCTTGGTGGCGCTTTGGTTGGGGCTGGTTTGGTGCTGTTGGTCACGATCAAAGGCTTGTACTAACCCCGCCCAACATCTTGCTCAAAACTTCTAGCCAGACCCGTCCGTCCGCGATAAAGGATTATGCGAATTCCCAAGGGTAAGGTGAGAGATGGCCGGCGCTGACGATAACGATCTGCTGAACAACGATGGCGGCGATATTCGCGATGTCAATTTCGGTGCTGCGCTGTCAGAGCGATATCTCGCCTACGCCCTGTCGACAATTATGTCGCGTTCCTTGCCGGACGTTCGAGACGGCCTCAAGCCAGTTCAGCGCCGCGTACTCTACGCCATGCGTCAGCTCAAAGTTGACCCCAGCGCCAGCCCGCGCAAGTGCGCAACCATCGTTGGTGAGGTCATCGGTAAGTATCACCCCCACGGCGACACCGCGATTTATGACGCACTGGTGCGGTTGGCTCAGGACTTTGTGCAGCGCTATCCGCTGATTGACGGTCAGGGCAACTTTGGCAACATCGATGGTGATAACGCCGCCGCCTATCGTTACACCGAAGCCCGCCTGACCGACATTTCGGCCCTGCTGCTTCGTAACATTGATGAAGACGCCGTTGATTTTCGCGACACCTATAACGGCGAAGAGCAAGAGCCTGTGGTTCTGCCCGCAGCCTTTCCCAACCTGCTCGCCAACGGCACTCAAGGCATTGCCGTCGGTATGGCGACCGCGGTGCCGCCGCACAATGCCGGTGAACTGCTTAACGCCTTGCGCCACCTAATTGACCGCCCCAGTGCCAGTGTCGAAGACTTCCTCGCCCATGTCCCTGGACCCGATTTCCCCACGGGCGGAATTCTGGTCGAAGACGCCGATACTCTGCGCGAAGTCTACGCCACCGGACGCGGTTCGATGCGGCTGCGCGCGCGGTGGGAGGTGGAAAAGCTCAAAGGCGGCACTTGGCAAATAGCCGTGACGGAAATCCCCTATCAGGTGGCCAAGGGTCGGCTTCTCGAGAAATCCGGGGAGCTGATTTCCAACAAAAAGTTGCATCTGTGCGGCGACATCCGCGATGAGTCGACCCAAGACGTTCGGATCGTCATCGAGCCCAAGAGCCGGAATGTCGAGCCAGAACATTTGATGGAAAGCCTGTTCCGTAACACGGATCTGGAAATTCGCATCCCCATGAACCTCAATGTTCTCAACGCCGACA
>PAFB01000156.1 GCA_002700865.1 Rhodospirillaceae bacterium | reverse complement strand
TATCTCGACTACTTACTCAAGGAACCAGCACCAACGCGCGTGCCGGGCGGCCCTTTTAAGAGTCTCGGCGCAACTGCTGTTATTAAATGGAACGAGTTTAGAGCCGGTCGCGAGTTCTAGAATCGCGCTTGTGGGTTGAAGCGATTCGGCAAAACATGACATTATTGGACTAATTTTATTCGAATAGTGGCAAGTATGGCATAAGCGGCGGGATAATAGGGCGTTATGAGACGGCTTTAGGCATACAAGGCGAAAACCTATGGGCTTAGGCCCGCATCACTTGTTGCCAATGAGACACATATGTATTTTTGACCAACATTGTTCTCCTGGTTTTCACTCGTCGATAAGGCTGTTTCCATGAAACTGCTGTCTTTTCACAGCCTCGGTTTTCTCGTTGCGCTTGGCATGTCCAGCGGAGCAAGTGCACAAACCCTGATTCTGACCGGCAATACTCAGCCGCAGACGATGGAGTTTTACTGCATCAATGATACTGGAGTTCTGGAACAGCCCCTTTGCGTCCCTGCTGACCAAACCCAAGCGACACCCAGTGTGCGGGGTAGCCACAGTCTCAAGCAGGAACGACAGGTCGCGACCAAGGCTGACATCATTATTCTCAGCTCAAAAGTCGCAAAGTTGGAGGCGAAACTCGCTCGGATCCCCAACACCTTCAACAACCGTCGTAAGACGGAAAAGCTGAAGGATCAGATCTTGGCCATGCACTATGAGCTCACAATGCTCACGGCCAATCTATCAAACTAAAGCGCGCCGTTGCGGCCCTTCTTCATCACGAAGAAGGGCGCAGGGAAACGATTTAGCGCGCGCGAACGATCATCCGCGTTACGACGGCACCAACCGCAACCACGGCAGCGACAGCGATAACCATCTCGTTGTGGCTGTGAGCAGCCTCAGCGGTGTGCGCTGCGGCGGTTCCAGCGGTGAGCAAAAGTGCAGAAGCAGATGCGATCAAACGGGTCAGGTTTTGCGTTCCTAAGTGTTTGTGTGTTTCGCGCATTCTGACGAATCCCTTGCGCGAATACCATTGAAAAAAGGGACTCTCTCAAGCGCATATGCGCCATGGTCTCGACAACAAAATGCACCGGGTCAGATGGAAATCAACCGCCGCAATTGATCTATGTTCGCATCATCCTTTCGGGTTTGAGCGATGACCTCACCACGCCGCATGACGGTAAAGCTATCCGACAGCCTTTGGGCCCAGTCAAAGTACTGCTCAACCAAGATGATGGACATCTGGCCCTCCTCCTTCAGCGCGCGGATGACATCGCCAATCTGCTGGATGACGTTGGGCTGAATGCCCTCTGTTGGTTCGTCAAGGATCAGCAACCGTGGCTTGGTAATGAGCGCCCGGGCAATTGCCAGCTGTTGCTGTTGCCCACCGGATAAATCACCCCCGCGACGCCCCATGAAATCGGCTAAAATGGGGAACAGCTCGAACACGCGATCGGGGATGCGCCATTGGTTGCGTGGCAAGCACGCAAACCCGCTTTTGAGGTTTTCTTCGACCGTGAGACGCGGGAAGATCATTCGCCCCTGCGGAACATAACCAACACCCGCGCGCGCCAACTGATGACCACTGAGTTTGCCCAGATCCGTCTCGCCTAAGCGTATAGCGCCGCCGCTAAACGGATGCACACCAACAATGGCCTTAAGCAGCGAGGTCTTGCCGACCCCATTGGGCCCCATGACACAGGTCACTTCGCCCGTGCGAGCCTCCAAGGATACACCGTGCAGAATTTGGGATGCGCCATAGGACAGCGTGATATTTTCAGCGACCAAGGTAGACATCGATCACCTCCTCATTATTGACGACATGATCAATGAAGCCCTCGGCCAGCACTGAGCCTTCGTGCAGCACTGTCACGCGGCAATCGAGATTACGGACAAACTCCATGTCGTGTTCGATCACGACGACGGAGCGGGTCTTGGACACCTCGCGCAAAATGTTAACGGTGCGCTCGCGTTCTGCCGGCGTCATGCCGGCTGCGG
The DNA here is from genome assembly GCA_002700865.1 of Rhodospirillaceae bacterium. GTDB lineage: Bacteria > Pseudomonadota > Alphaproteobacteria > UBA7985 > UBA7985 > UBA7985. The sequence continues at coordinate 7,153 of PAFB01000156.1, read as the reverse complement.
GTTCATCGACCAGCAACAATTTCGGCTCCTGCGCGAGTAACATGCCGATTTCGAGCCATTGCTTCTGTCCGTGCGACAGGATCCCTGCCTCGCTTTGCAGCACATCTTGCAGGTTGATCTGCTCTGCCACGTCTTGCACCCGCTCTCGATCCGATCGGTTGAGCGCATAGAAAATGCCTGCGATGGGATCCCGTGGGTTGGCGAGGGCCATCATCAGGTTTTCGAAGACGGTTTGGTGTTCAAAGACTGTTGGTCGCTGGAACTTACGGCCAATGCCCAGACGGGCAATTTCGGCTTCGGACCGCCGAAGCACATCCGTCGAGCCAAACACCACGCGGCCTTTATCGGGGCGCGTTTTGCCGGTGACGACGTCCATGAATGTTGTCTTTCCCGCACCATTGGGGCCAATGATCGCGCGCAATTCACCGTCTGCGATCGAAAATGACAGGTCATTCAAGGCTTTGAAACCGTCAAAGGACACGGTGACTGACTGCATCATCAAGAGCGATGAACCAGAGTTCAAATCACTGCTCTCAAAACTCGATGTTGTTCGAGGCGACGGCGGCTCAGCCGGGATCGGTGCCATGTTAAGCACCATTGGGGGATACTTACTCATGCGCTGGCGACCACTTCACGTCCAGATGATACCTCGGGCGGCTCTTGTTCCGGGTGTTCTGAAGCTCCGCCTGCGCCAGCACCTGCGACCAACCTTGGTTTCACCAAACCCTGCCACGTCATACCCATTATATCATGCCAAAGTCCCATGATCCCTCTAGGCAGGAACAGCGTCACCAGGACAAACATCAGCCCCAGCACGATCGGCCAAAACTCTGGCCAAGGCACCCCGCTGACATCGATGGACGCAGCACCAAAACCGATGGAATTGATCCAGCCCCCTGTCAGTGCAGAACGGAGCAAATTGGCGGTGATTGCCCCAACAATCGCGCCGTAAATCATGCCGCGACCACCCAGGGCGACCCAGACCGCGATCTCAATCGACTTTAAGGGGCCAAAGCTGTCGGGGTTAATGATACCAGCTTGCGGAGCAAACAAAGCGCCGGCCACGCCCGCCATCATGGCGGAGATCACAAAGGCGAAAACCTTGTAACCCTCGACCTGATACCCCAGAAACCGAACGCGGTCTTCGTCATCGCGAATGCCGCGAATAACGTTGCCGAACTTGGATTGTGTCAGAAACAACGTGATGGCATAGCCCACCATCAGCGCGACGCCAGAGGCAATGAACAACAGCGCCTTGGTCGATGGCTCAGTCGTNGACGCCCCCATCACATTTTGCAGGCCCGACAGTCCGTTATTCCCGCGCAAACCGAACTCGTTCATGATGAACAAGTAGCCAAGGACCAGCGTNAGNGCTTGNGTGATAATNGAGAGATAAACCCCCGTCACTCGGCTGCGAAACGCCANCCACCCGAACCCAAANGCGAGCGCNCCCGGAACGATGAGGACCANCAAGGCATGGAACCAGAATTGGTCTGCCAGNAGCCAAAACCACGGCCACGGGTCTTCACCCTGCCCCACGACGGAGAAAATAGACTGTTTGACCGCTTCATCNCGNGCGACNGCNTCGGTGATTTGGGCCAGTTTCTCGTCTGCGGTGGCATAAATCAGGTTCATGCCAATGGCGTAACCGCCCAACGCGAAGAACGCNCCGTGACCGAGCGACAGAATTCCGCAGTAGCCCCAGACCAAATCCATAGCNACGGCCANCAGCGCAAAACACAAGATCTTGCCNAACANCTGCACCATGGTATCCGGCAGCGCTCCACTGCCGCCNGTGAACGAACCGTTGGCCAGCGGGACATAGACCATGAATGCCGCCAGCAANGCGAACACCACCAGCATNGAAATAACCGGAGAGGCTCGCCGATAGCGACGGCCCAAATCGGTGTATTGTGTTGGGGTCATCATAGCTCAGCCGACCTTCCCTTTTGCGCGAACAGTCCGCGCGGACGGAATTGAATGAAGCCGATGACGGCGACGAGGATAATGGCTGTGGCAAGCAGTGTATTGTTTGGAAACAGCGGCTCGACCAACTTGGTTGCCATGCCCACAAGGCCCGCGCCAACCAGCGCCCCCCATAGACTGCCGACGCCCCCAACCACGATCACCATAAAGCTTGGGATGATCAGATCCGTCCCCATGTCAGGATTGGTCTTCAACACCTGACTCAGCACAGCCCCGGCCAGACCCGCGATGCCAGATCCCAGGCCGAAAGTCAGGTAATCGACACGGCTGGAGTTGATGCCCATGGTTTTTGCGATGGCGCGGTTCTGTGTGACGGCGCGCATTTCAAGGCCAAAGCGCGAACGCTGCAAAAACAGCAACAGGCCAAAGAAGACAGCGAGCGCGATCCCAAAGACGAAAAGTCGGGGCGTGGTAATGCCTAAAATGGGATTGAGAGACAGATTACCAGCCAACCAATCCGGGGTCACGATGGGTCGGTTCTGTGGGGTGAAAATTAAGCGGAAGGACTGTTGCAGAACCAGTGACACGCCAAAGGTCGCCAGCAGGGTTTCCAGCGGACGACCGTAGAGGAACCGGATCACCAGTCGTTCCAGAATAACCCCGGCGATAAACGCAACGGCAAAGGCAATCGGGATCGATATGAGTAAGCCCACGCCGGACGAAACCGGCAAGGAGGTTTGCACCACAAACGTCGTGTAGGCTCCGATCATGACAAACTCGCCATGGGCCATATTGATGACCCGCATGACGCCAAAAGTGATGGCGAGGCCAATGGCGCTCAGCAGCAGAACCGAGGCTTGGGACAGGCCAAACAGGATGTTGTTGCCAAAATTGTTGAGCGCCACGCGAGTTTCGATGCTGGCAAGCCGCGCCTGTGCCGCTTCTGTTATCTCGGGCGCTTCGTTTTTATCGTTGGCAACCCGCTGAACGGCCCCTCGTACGGATGGTTCCAGACGGTCGCCCATGGTTTCTAAAGCGGCCAATTTATCAGCGGCGTCCGAAACAGCGAAGGTTGCGATCAGCGCGGCGGTCTCAAGGGCCGATTGAACCCCTGCAACGGTTTCGGTCGCCAACGCTTGTTCGAGCAAAGCCAAGGATTGCACTGTTGGTTTTTTCGAGATTTGCTCAGCCGCCGATAACCGCTTTTCAGGGTCAACGCTGCTGAGGTCCAGCGCGGCTAAGCCGGGCCGGAGAATGGCCTTAATCGGCGTCGAATTCTTTACTTTTTTGGTATCTTTCTTACCGACTGAACCAAGCGCATCGCCCGTAATGGGGTCGCTCAGGTCGTAGCCTGAATCAGTCTTGTCGGCGAAGACAATCAGGTTGTCGCTGCGACGGTAATGCAGGCGGCCATCAATCCAACCTTCAAGCACGTCTCGGGTCTGGGGATCACGGGTGGCGGCAACGTCGGCGGCGATTTCTTTAATCGTTGCTGTTTTACCAGCCGCGAGATCGTCCGACCGGCTGGCCAGAATGTCGCCAAGCGACTGCGCCGAGGCCCATGCGGGGCTCAATATAATCAGCGCAACAAGGAGGGTGAGCAAACGAAGCATGGCGTCAGCCTTTGCTGAGGAGACAGGACTACGAGACTGCTGACCCGCTGGACTTTGGGCCAAGGAATGGGTTCAGCGAGGAGCGAAAAAACAGTATGGGAAGGCCGACTGCGAGGAGGCAGTGAGCGACCTTCCCAAGATTAGTCAGAGCTGATTAGTAGTTCTGACCAAAACACTCGCCGGTTTCGGTGTCGTAGTTACCGCAATCGACTTCAGAGTCTGCCCAATCGGACATCCGTGTCGCAGAAGCTGCAAGGTAGTCGGTCCAAGCGTCGCCCGGGACTTCGGTGGTCTGTGAAACAATGTCGAACTGGCCATCGTCCTGAATTTCACCAATCAACACTGGCTTTGTCAGGTGGTGGTTTGGCAGCATGGTTGCTTCACCACCGGTGAGGTTTGGCACGGACATGCCGTAAATCTCTGGGCGCCAGTCAGCGTAAGTTTCGGAGCCAGCAGCTTCGACAGCCTGTGCCCAAAGCTTGAAGCCGATGTAGGTTGCTTCCATTGGGTCATTGGTGACGCGTTCATCGTTGCCGATGAAGCTCTGCCATGTTTCAACAAACTCGTCGTTTACGTCAGCTTCTGCAGACTGGAAGTAGTTCCATGCTGCGAGGTGACCGACCAGTGGGCCTGTATCCAAACCGGAAAGCTCTTCCTCACCAACGGAGAAGGCCACAACCGGAATGTCTTCAGCAGAAATGCCTTGGTTTGCGAGTTCTTTGTAGAACGGCACGTTGGCGTCTCCGTTGATCGTCGAAATCACGCCGACCTTTTTACCCGAAGCGGACAGATCCTTAACCGTCGAAACGATGGTCTGCCAATCTGAGTGACCGAAGGGGGTATAGTTCACGAAAATATCTTCTGCTGCGATACCTGCATCAAGAAGGTATTGCTCAAGAATGGTGTTGGTTGTCCGTGGGTACACGTAGTCCGTACCGAGCAAGGCAAAGGACTCAACGCCCAGTTCTTCCAGGTAGTAGTCAACCGCTGGGATCGCCTGCTGGTTCGGTGCTGCGCCGGTGTAGAAGACGAACTTGGAGGACTCTTCGCCCTCGTACTGCACGGGGTAGAACAGCGGAACGGACGCCAATTCTTCAATGACCGGCAGGACCGACTTACGCGATACAGATGTCCAGCAACCGAACATCACGTCCACGCCTTCAATTTCGATCAGCTCACGCGCTTTTTCGGCGAAAAGCGGCCAGTCAGAAGCTGGGTCAACGACGACCGCTTCAAGCTGCTTACCGAGCAGTCCACCAGCTTTGTTCTGCTCGTCGATCATCATCAAGACCGTGTCTTTCAAGGTGGTCTCAGAGATGGCCATCGTGCCGGAAAGGGAATGAAGAACGCCAACTTTGATGGTGTCGTCCTCAGCAAGGGCAGCGTTCGCAGACAGCGCGCTCACAAGCGCCCCTGCTGCAATCAGGAACTTTTTCATGGTTCAGGATTCCTCTTGGTTTTTTATTACATTTTTTTGAACCGAAGGAGCCGGTTCGGAACGCTGGTGAAACGTTCTGAACAAAAAGTTATTCAAGCCGCCCGCAGATGGTCTAGTGCTGAATCTGGCACGGCCTGTTGCTCAAAATCGGACAGGCAACGAAATCTCAAAGCGCACAGCGCAGAGAGAAGCGCACCCTAAGCCGGTGCGAAATACTGTTGGTCGCTGCCAGTGTTTCGGCTCAATTCAACCGCGTCACAGCACAAATGGTTAAGCCGTTGAGTGATAAAAACTGGTGATGTGTGGACCAATTCCTCTGAGGCCCAGGCGTAGGATTTTTTCAGCCGTTCCGGTACGAAATAGCGCCGTTGTAGAACCGACGAGACCCTTTCTCGGCCTGCCCCTGACACACCACCGCTGGCCACAGTCGCTCGTTTATTTTCAGGTTTACGGCCTCGGGCTAAACCGCACCAACTCCGACATTTTAGGTGTTGGTTGCAAGATTGTCCGCACAACCGTTGCGCTCCGCCGGATGGTTCAGCACAGGCACGAGGGATGGGTCTCCTCAGCGATTGTCATTAGGTCATACAATCAAAGGCGACTGTTAATGCATTATTGAGCAGAGCAAATGCACTCTGAAGATGACCCCGCAGTGATGGCCCTTCACCCCCTTTCACCATCGCAGGATCAGGGCAAACCTTAACGGGGGCTCTCCCCACAGGCACACGGGCATCCACCCTTCCCCAAGGCCACCATTCGTTGCCATAAAGTCAGTGCCAAGAACCACCAGAAGCACGAGCTGTAACCGCGTGCATCAGGGCCAATGACTCTGGCTCCATAGCGCCAAATTCCCGCCCAAAAAACGGGCAGAAACTTGGAACGAGCCTGACCCCGTGGGGGGAAGACAGCCGTTCGGGTCGCTTTCCCGGCACCAATTGGCCTCATCGGTCGAGACTCCAAGGAATCACGTGAAGTGTATTTTCTGACGCTGCCTGAGGCAATTTGCCCGCGCGTCTCGCAAAAACATGACGCTCCCAGACTTTTTCTAGCGGTGCCAATAGAGCACAATCTGTGGATATTCGACGGAGGAGCACAGGCGAATGGAATTCAGCGTTCAGTTGTCTTCGGATTACCCCAACAAGGATTATGGGGGCGGCCGGGTCTATCAGGACATGATTGGTCAGGCGGTCTTGGCGGATCGGCTGGGTTTTGATTCGATTTCAATCACGGAGCATCACTTGGTGAACTGCCTGATGATGCCCGCCCCCCTGACCTTTGCGGTCAAACTTGCGGCCCATACAAAAGACGTTAAGATTTTGACCTGCGTGGTCGTGCTGCCGCTGCACGATATGCGCACCTATGCCGGTGAGGTGGTGGTTGCCGACATCTTTTGCGACGGTCGTTTGTATCTAGGCGCAGGACGCGGCGCGTTCAAGTTTGAAATGGAACGCATGGGTGTGCCGATGGCGGAAACCCGCGAGCGGTTCGACGAGAGCCTTGATGTGCTGCAGGCTTTGCTCAATGAGGAAGAAGTCAGCTGGGACGGAAAATACTACCAGTTTGACCCCATGACGATTATGCCCCGCCCTGTCCGCCCCGGTGGTCCACCGATGATGATGGCCGTCATGAACCCCGAAGGCATTTATCACTGCACAAAGCGCGGTTTCCATATCCAAACAACGCCACTTTCCGGCAATCACCAGATGCTGGTCGATCAAGTTGAGGCGTTCAAGCGGGGCAAAGCAGACATGGACGGTGCAGGAGACCATCTAACGCTTTCACTGTCCCGCGTGTCGCACGTCGCCAGCTCTCAGGCTGAGCGGGCTCGGAAGAACCGAGCGGCATACGACTACTATTGCCGGTTTGATAATATCTTCCTTGGTCCCGGCGTCGTTGACGCGGGCATGATCCGCCAAATCCCCCGGAAGCAATCAGCGGCGGAGCTGGAAAAAAGCCTGCTTATCTGCACGCCCTCCGAGATGCTCGATAAGCTGGGGCCGTATCAGGAGCTTGGTATTGATCGCGTGATCATGAACATGAATTTCGGCCTGGAGCAGCAAGACACCTTGGACGCCATTCAATGTTTCGCCGAAGAAGTCATGCCGCACTTTTCACAGCGCAAGGCGCCAAAACTCTCAGCGGTGGGATAAGTACAGCATGACCAAAGCCATCGATT
>PAFB01000155.1 GCA_002700865.1 Rhodospirillaceae bacterium | reverse complement strand
TGCGCGGGTGATGTTTAAGCTCAAGCAACTGATCGAAGACAATGCGGACGAGCTCGCGCACCTGCTTTCCTCTGAGCACGGCAAAGTGGTTGCGGACAGCCATGGCGATATTCAGCGTGGTCTTGAAGTGGTCGAGTTTGCTTGCGGTGTCCCGCACTTGTCCAAAGGCGAATATACCAACGCGGCCGGACCGAGCATTGATGTCTACTCCATGCGGACGCCGCTGGGTGTCACGGCGGGAATTACGCCGTTCAACTTCCCGGCCATGATCCCGATGTGGATGTTCTCCATGTCCATCGCTATGGGCAATACCTTCATTCTCAAGCCATCTGAAAAGGACCCCTCTGTGCCGGTTCGTTTGGCGGAATTGTTCATGGAAGCGGGTGGGCCTGCCGGGGTGCTCAACGTCGTGAATGGCGACAAGCAGGCGGTGGACGGCATTCTCGCCGCGCCGGAAATCCGGGCAGTCTCCTTTGTCGGCTCCTCAGATATTGCTCACTACGTCTATATGAACGGCACCGCGAACGGAAAGCGGATGCAGTGCATGGGTGGCGCGAAGAACCACGGCATCATCATGCCCGACGCGAATATGGAACAGGCCGTTAAGGACATTGTCGGCGCGGCTTACGGGTCGGCGGGCGAGCGCTGCATGGCGCTGCCGGTTGCGGTCGCGGTGGGGCAGAAAACCGGTGATGAATTTGTCGAGCGCATGCTCGATGCCGCGCGCGGTCTCAAGGTTGGTGTCTCCACCGATCCAGAAGCGCACTATGGCCCCGTGGTCTCCGAAGTGCACAAGAACAAGGTCGAGGGCATGATCCAGCTTGGCGTGGACGAGGGCGCGGACTTGTTGCTCGACGGTCGCGGGATGTCGCTGCAGGGCAACGAAGATGGGTACTTCATCGGCCCCAGCCTGTTCGACAACGTCAAGCCCGACATGAAGACCTATCACGAAGAAATCTTCGGCCCGGTGCTGCAGGTCATGCGGGCAGAGAGCCTCGAAGAAGCGGTCAAGCTGCCCAGTCAGCATCAGTACGGTAATGGCGTTGCGATCTTTACCCAAAACGGGCAGGCCGCGCGTGAGTTTGCCGCGCAGGTCAATGTCGGCATGGTTGGTATCAACGTGCCGATCCCGGTGCCAGTGTCCTACCACTCCTTTGGCGGCTGGAAGCGCTCCGGGTTTGGCGATCACAATCAGTATGGCATGGAGGGCGTGCGCTTTTGGAGCCAGGTGAAGACCGTCACCCAGCGTTGGCCGGGGTCTGAGAACATCGGTGATCAGGCCTTTATCATCCCGACCATGTCCTAAACCCAAGCGGTGGAGGGCGCAGCTATGGCGAAACTGACCTTTATTGGTCTGGGCAATATGGGCTCGGGCATGTGTGCCAACCTGTGCAAAGCCGGGATGGACGTCACGGCCTATGATCTCTCGCCCGCTGCGGTTAACCAAGCGGTGGCAGCAGGGGCCAAGCCTGCTGCATCGGCCGAGGCAGCAGCTGCGGGGGCGGCCATGGTCATCACCATGCTCCCCGCCGGGTCGCACGTGCTGGATGTCTATTTTGATACCGGCCGCGTCGCGCAGGCAGCAGCGCCGGGCGCCTTGCTGATCGACTGCTCGACCATCGCTGTTGAAGACGCCCGCCAAGCCCATATCAAGGCGCTGGACGCAGGCTTAACGCTGATTGATGCGCCTGTGTCCGGCGGGGTCGCGGCGGCTGAGGCGGGTACGCTTACCTTTATGGTGGGCGGTGAAGCCGCGGACTTCGCCCGCGCCCAACCGGTCCTGAGCGCCATGGGCAAAAACCTGTTCCACGCCGGTGGGGCGGGTAACGGGCAGGCGGCGAAGATTGCCAACAACATGCTGCTGGGCGTGTCAATGATCGCGACGTGCGAGGCCTTTAATCTCGCGGAGAAGCTGGGTTTGGACGCGCAGACCTTCTTTGATATTTCCAGCAAGGCGTCGGGACAGTGCTGGTCCATGACCACTTATTGCCCTGCCCCCGGACCCGTACCGACAGCGCCCTCGAACCGCGACTACCAGCCGGGGTTCTCCGTGGCCATGATGCTCAAGGACCTCAAGCTTGCCATGGGTGCCGCGGCGGGTGCTCAGGCGGATACGGACTTTGGCAAAGCGGCGGAAGCGGCCTATCAGGCGCTTGCTGACGACGGGCACGGTGCGCGTGATTTTTCTGTTCCCATGCTCAAGCTCAAGGGCGAGCTCTAGCCCGATGGGAAACCGCTGACGTCATGAATGTTCTGTGGATCATGGCGGACCAGTTGCGGTGGGATTACCTGTCCTGCGCCGGGCATCCGCATTTGCACACGCCAAACATTGATGCTTTGGCGGACAAGGGCCTGCGCTTTACCAATGCTTATGGGCAATCTCCGCTGTGTGGACCCAGTCGGATGAGCGCCTATACCGGGCGCTACGTGCGCAGTCATGGAGCCACCTATAACCGTGTACCGCTGCGCGTGGGTGAGCGGACTTTGGGGGATTTGCTGCGCGAGCAGGGGGTTGATCCTGTCCTGGTGGGTAAAACCTGCATGGTCGCCGATATCGAAGGCATGGCGCGGGTAGGGATTGATCCCGGTTCGACTATTGGCGTGGGCCTGTCCGAATGCGGTTTCCGCCCCTTTGAGCGGGACGACGGTTTGCATCCCTCAGACGGCAATCGGCCTCAGCTGAACTACAACGATTACCTGCGCGATCTGGGTTACAGCTCCGACAACCCTTGGCAGGATTTTGCCAATTCGGCCAAGGTGGGCGGGGACGATGGCCGCTGGGATGACGGTGAACTGCGCTCGGGCTGGTTGCTGGCCTATGCGGACCAGCCTGCGAATATTGCGGAAGAGCACTCAGAAACCCCCTACATGATCCGGCGGGCGCAAGAGTTCATGGCGACCGCCGATCCTGATCAGCCCTGGCTGTGTCACCTGTCCTTGATCAAGCCGCACTGGCCCTACATCGTGCCTGCGCCCTATCACGGCATGTATGGCGCTAACGATTTGCTGCCCGTGAACCGCGATCTGGCTGAGCGTGAAGCGGGCGCGCATCCGGTCTATGAGGCCTTTACCAAAACCCACATGTCGAGAACCTTCTGGAGCGATGAAGTCCGCGCGCGCGTGCTGCCGGCGTATATGGGGCTGATCAAGCAGATCGACGACCATCTGGGGCGTCTCTTCGCATGGATGGAAGCACAGGGGCGGATGCAGGACACCATGATCGTGTTCAGCGCTGACCACGGTGATTATCTGGGCGACCACTGGATGGCGGATAAGGAGCTGTTTCACGACTGCTCGACCAAAATGCCGCTGATCATCTACGACCCGCGCCGCGCCGCCGATACCACGCGCGGCACCACCGACGACCGACTGGTCGAATGTATTGATTTGGCCCCGACTTTTCAGGCGTTCTTTGGCGGTGAACCGCTGGACCACCATTTCGAAGGCCGCTCTCTGCTGCCGCTGCTCGAAGGCCGGCCAGAATTCGCCTGGCGGCAGTATGCCGTTTCGGAGATGGATTATGGCATGCGCGAAGTGGCGCATGACATGGGGGTGGACGTGGATCAGGCGCGGCTGACCATGATTCGCGACGCGCGCTGGAAATACGTTCACGCGCTGGGCTTCCGGCCCATGCTGTTCGACCTGCAGGCTGATCCGGACGAGCGGATGGATTTGGGCGGGCAGACTTCTGCGACGATCACCGCCGTGCTCGCGCGCTTTTCCCAAGCCCATCAGGCGTGGGCAGCATCCTATACCCGCACGACCTACACCCGCGACCAGACCCTGCGCCGCGGCGATAGCGAGAGTGAGCACGTTCTGATCGGGTACTGGGACGAAGCCGACTTTGAAGCGGTGCACGGCAAGCCCTTTGAACACCCCGATGGCCGCGATAGCGGCTAGATGGGCATCGCTGGCGTGAGAAAACCGCTGCTTTATTGGTGCTTTTGGGTGCTTGTGAGTGCTTGTGAGTGCTCGCCAGTGGTCTTGAGTGCCGTTGCGCGGGGGGCTTTGGAGGCCTTAGCACCGGGCGTGGCTCTGGTCATCTGCGCTTACCGCAGCAGATTGCCGCAAAGAAGCGCATTGCGCACGGGCGCAGGCTTTGCCAGTCTGCGTGCAGCATAGGACACAGGGAGGAGACCGCCATGCTGATGGAACTGTCTGACAAGGCCAAGGATCTGCGCGAGCGCTTACAGGCTTTCATGGAAGAGGTAATCTACCCGGCCGAAAGCGTATTCCACGAACAGCATTCGGCCCAGACGGACCGGTGGGTGACCCCGCCAATCATGGAGGATCTCAAGGCCGAGGCCCGCAAGCGTGGGCTGTGGAACCTGTGGTTGCCCGAAAGTGAATTCGGTGCTGGCTTGTCGAACTTCGAATATGCGCATTTGTGCGAGGAAATGGGGCGCTCCCACCTTGCGCCTGAAGCCTGCAACTGCTCGGCGCCGGATACGGGCAACATGGAAGTGCTGGTCCGCTACGGCAAGCCTGAGCACCAGGAGCGCTGGCTCAAGCCGTTGCTGGCCGGCGAAATCCGCTCAGCCTTTGCCATGACGGAGCCGGATGTCGCCTCGTCAGATGCGACTAACATCCAATCGGAAATTCGGCGTGAGGGCGATGAGTACGTCATCAATGGCCGCAAGTGGTGGACCTCCGGAGCGCCAGATCCGCGCTGTCAGGTGTTCATCTTCATGGGCAAAACAGACCCGAGCGCGGAAAAGCACCAGCAGCAGTCGATGATTTTGGTGCCGCGTGACGCGCCGGGTGTCACGGTCAAGCGCGCGCTGCACGTGTTCGGCTACGACGACGCGCCGCACGGGCACGCTGAAATGGTGTTCGAGAACGTACGCGTGCCGGCGTCGAATATTCTGTTGGGTGAAGGTCGAGGCTTTGAGATTGCGCAAGGCCGGCTTGGCCCTGGCCGCATCCACCATTGCATGCGCACCATTGGCCGGGCGGAACGCGCCTTTGAGGATACGGTCAACCGCGCCAAGCAGCGGGTCAACTTTGGCACCCCAATCGCCGAAAAAGGCTCTTTCCGCGAAAAGCTCGGGGAAATGCGGATCGACATCGACCAGTCGCGGTTGCTGACGCTCCACGCGGCGGCAAAAATGGACGCCGTGGGGAACAAGGCTGCGCGCAAGGAAATCGCCATGATCAAAGTCGCGGCACCGCGCATGGCACAGCGCGTGATGGACTTCGCCATCCAGGTTCACGGGGGCGGCGGTGTGTCCCAGGACTTCAACATCGCTGAGGGATACGCGCATCTGCGGACCCTGCGGTTGGCAGATGGACCGGATGAGGTGCATTTGGAGTCGATTGCAAAGATGGAACTGCGCAAGCAGGGCCGTTAATCGCGAAACTCTGATGGTGGCGCCGACTTGCCTCAACGCTTCGCGTTGTCGGCAAGCGTCGCGCGGGTGACGTCGGCTTCGCCGCCGGTCGGCTGCCGCCTCCGCTTTCTGACCGCGATCTCGCCCGCCCGTAGAGCGGGGCAGGAGACCAGTGTTTAGGGCGGGCTAGTCTTCGGTGTCGTCGATAATCGGAGCCATGTCGCTGTCGGGGTCCATGGCGTCGCTGGGTTGGCGGGTATTGCGCTGAGAGACCGGGCGGGAGATGTACTCCTGAATCTCTGTCAATTCCACGAAGCTATCAGCCTGTCGGCGCAGCTCATCCGCGATCATGGGTGGCGACGATTTGATCGTCGAGATCACCGTGACCCGGACGCCCTTGCGCTGCACAGCCTCGACCAGCCGACGGAAATCACCATCGCCGGAGAACAGGACGATGTGGTCCAACCGGTCAGACATCTCCATCACGTCGATGGCCAGTTCGATGTCCATGTTACCCTTGATCTTGCGGCGACCTGTGGCGTCGGTGAACTCTTTGGTTGGCTTGGTGACGATGGTGTAGCCGTTGTAGTCCAGCCAATCCACCAGCGGACGGATCGGGGAGTACTCCTGATCATCCAGCAGCGCCGTGTAGTAGAAGGCGCGCACCATGGCAGCCTGTTTCTGGAACATGCCCAGAAGCGACTTGTAGTCGATATCGAACCCAAGGGCCCGCGCCGTCGCGTAGAGATTGGAGCCGTCGATGAAGAGGGCTATTCTTTCTTGCGGGTAGAAACGCAAGTTGCTCATAAAATCCGCCTTGCCTTAAATGTCCCATCGAAGCGGTGGCGTAAAATGCCTGGGCGCTAAAAAATGAAGCGACCGCGGTAAAAGCTTCCGCAGACGATAGGGCTATTTTCATTTTGCTCGTTCGTTGGCAAGGATGGTACACCCGCCCATCGTTTGCAACTTTGGTTATCCACAGGACGGCCCGTGTGATCTTAATTGGACTGGGAAGCAACCTACCGCACCCCGAAATTGGCCCACCAGAGGTAGTATTACGGGTGGCCATTAAGGAGATACACGCNAAAGTAGGTTCTGTCCTGCGTGTTTCGCCCTTTCTCAGTACGGAACCNGTACCCAAATCGGACCAGCCTTGGTACCAAAACGCGGTTTGTGAAATCGAGTCGGCCCTGCAACCCGCTGAAATACTGTCTGGTTTGCACGTCATCGAAGCGGATTTTGGGCGCGTTCGGACGGTGCGGAACGCCGCGCGGATCCTGGATCTGGACCTGCTGATGGTTGACGACATCAGCGACCCGGTTGGCCCGCCGATCCTGCCGCATCCGCGCATGTTCGAGCGGGATTTCGTGATGGTGCCCCTATCGCAGATCCGCGATCTATCGAGGTTCCGGACCTAAAACCCCGCAGCTTGCCCGTCCTTGCGCGGGTCTGAGCCGGCGGAGAGAAAACCAGTGTCGTGGTGCAGCCATATCCCCTGGCCCCCGCCAATGGCCTTTTCGGGGATTTCCAGCCGGTGCCCGAGATCCTGCAAGCCCTGACGCAGCATCGGCGGGATGCCCGCCTCACACTGTACGCCGCCGGTTTTGGGCGAGGCGTGCACGCGGGGGAGGTCCAAGGCCGCCTGTATATCCAGACCGTAGTCGATCATCGAGGTGAGTACGTGCGCCTGACCCTGAGGCTGGTAGTCCGCGCCCATGACGCCAAAAGACATTTGCACCGCGTCCCCGCGGGTCAGCATCGCCGGAATGATGGTGTGCATGGGGCGCTTGGCCGGGCCGTAGGCGTTGGGGTGGTTGGGGTCATCGATGCGGAAGCTGCGGCCCCGGTTCTGGAACACCACGCCTGATTTCGGCGCGGTGATGGTGGAGCCAAAGCTGTCGAACACCGAAGATATCAAGCTGACCGCATTACGGTCGCGATCAACCACGGTGAGGTAGACCGTATCACTCTGCCCCGGATAGTCCGGTACGGGCACCGGCGAGAGCGTGCCATCCATGGTAATTCGTGCCGCTTGCGCATCCATGCGGGCGGGGTCGAGCACGGCATCAACCGTTGTTGGCATGTCCCGCAGTTCGGCGAAGAACGCATCGCGGTCGGCGTAACCCAGGTGCGAGGCTTCGATTTGCTGGTGAAAACGAGTCAGCGATAGCGGATCGCCCGATGCAGCCTCCAACCTTTGTAGGATCTGCAGGATTTCCAGCGCCACCAGCCCCTGACCGTTCGGCGGGATCTCCCAAAGCTGATAGCCCTTGTAGTCGGTACTGATCGGGTCCACCCAGCTGCTTTCCGTGGCCGAGAAGTCTGCGGCCTGGTGCAGGCCCCCGCCAGCGTTCAATTTGCTCAGCATGTCTTCCAGAACCCAGCCGTCATAGAACCCGGAGCGCCCTTTGGCACCGATTTCGGCTAGTGTTCGGGCGAGCGCGGGGAAGGCCATGCGCTGGCCCAGCGCGGGCAGTCTGCCGCCGGCGAGCAGGGCAGCGACGGCGTCCGGATCTTGTTTAATCAGCTCGACTTCCAGCCGCCAGTCGCTGCGTACGCGGTCGTGCACTGGGAAGCCGTCAGCGGCATAGCGTCGAGCCGGTTCGATGGCACGATCGATGCCATAGGTGCCAAAGCGCTCCAACAGGGTCAGGTAACCATCAACCGCGCCGGGGACGGTCACCGCGTGCGGATGGTTGCGTACCGGTTTGACAGCACCAGGGAAAGCCGCGCTCACGTCTTCAAAGCTGGCCGCCCTGGGCGAGCGACCCGACGCATTCAGCCCATGGACCGGCAGACGTCCGCCCTCTGCGTAGAGCGCAAACATATCGCCGCCGATGCCCACAGATTGCGGTTCCACCACGCACAGGACCAACACAGCCGTAATCGCTGCATCAACTGCATTGCCACCATCCATCAGAACGCGAAGCGCCGCCGAGGTCGCCAGTGGATGAGACGTTGCAACCGCTCCGGTTTCAGCCATAACTGTAGATCGGCCGGGAAGTTCAAAATTACGCATGAAATATGCCCTGTACTAACTGGTTGAACGCAAGATTAATAAGTAGACGACCAAAGATCGAG
Organism: Rhodospirillaceae bacterium; assembly: GCA_002700865.1. Classification (GTDB taxonomy): domain Bacteria; phylum Pseudomonadota; class Alphaproteobacteria; order UBA7985; family UBA7985; genus UBA7985. The sequence goes on along the minus strand of PAFB01000155.1, from coordinate 5,309 downwards.
GGATCCACCCCATGACTATGCTGTGGCAGCCAAGCGAGGCGCAGATTGCTTCTGCAAATCTGACCAAGTTCCAGGCTTATATCAACGAGCGTTTTGATCGGGACTGCCGGTCTTTCTGGGATCTACACGACTTCTCCGTTCATGATAACGAGCGATTTTGGCAGGGGTTTTGGGATTTTGCCGGGGTGATTGGAGAGCAGGGCGATCGTGTTCTGGTTGATGGCGATAAAATGCCGGGCGCGCGATACTTCCCCGACGGCAGCTTGTCGTTTGCTGAAAATCTACTGCGCCCCGCCGAACGCGCTGACAGTGACGAGATCGCGCTGATCTTCCAGGCTGAGGATAAGAAGGCGGAGCAGGTGACCTGGCGTGACCTCATCGCGCAGGTCGGTCGGATGCAGGCACTGCTGCTGGAATGCGGGGTGGAAGAAGGCGATCGCGTCGGCTTTGTACTACCCAACTGCCCGACATCGATTGTGGTGGCGATGGCTGCCAACGCGATTGGTGCCGTCTGGTCATCGTGCTCGCCAGATTTTGGCGTCAACGGGATTCTCGACCGCTTCTCGCAGACCCAGCCCAAGGTTTTGGTCGTGTGCGACGGCTATTTTTACACCGGCAAAGCTTTTGACACGCGCGAGAAGTTTACTGAGGTGCTGGCGCAGTTACCATCGGTGGAGCGCTGCTTCATGCTCGGGTTTGCCGATGAGCAAGCCGAGGTCGGACCGCTGCCTCGGACCGAACGGCTGGACGCCGCGCTGGCACGGCACACTGAAGCGACCACGCCCCATTTCGCGCGTCTGAACTTCAACGCGCCCATGGTCATCATGTTTTCTTCCGGCACGACCGGAAAGCCCAAGTGCATCGTGCACGGGCAGGGCGGGGTGCTGCTCAAACAGCTAACCGAGCACATCTTGCACAACGATACCCGGCCCGGCGACCGCACGTTCTTTTTCACCACCTGCGGCTGGATGATGTGGAACTGGTTGATCACCGGCCTGCAGACCGGGGCGACGGTAATGCTGTACGACGGCTCGCCCTTCGCGCCCGATCCGCTGGTGCTGTGGCGGTTTGCCCAGGAGCATGGGATCACGGGTATGGGGCTATCGGCCAAGTACGTCGATGCGCTGAACAAGCAGGAGGTGCGCCCCAAGACCGTGGGGGACTTTGCGGCCATGCGCTGTATTGCCTCAACTGGTTCAACGCTGGTCCATGAGAGCTTCGATTACCTCTATGAGCACGTCAAAACGGACGTACAGGTTATGTCCTGCTCGGGCGGTACCGATCTGCTGGGCTGCTTTGTCTCCGGGGCGGTCACGCTGCCGGTTTATCGCGGCGAGTTGCAGGTGCCGGGGTTGGCGATGGATTTGCAGGTCTATGATGACGACGGTGAACCGATGCGCGATGGTCGGGGCGAGTTGGTCTGTGCCAAGCCCTTTCCCTCCATGCCTCTGGGGTTCTGGGGCGACGAAGACGGTAGCCGTTATCACAGCGCTTACTACGAGCGCTTCCCCAACGTGTGGACCCACGGCGATTTCATCGAGATGACCGAGAACCACGGCTACATCATCCATGGCCGCTCAGACGCCACGCTGAACCCCAGCGGTGTGCGGATCGGCACAGCGGAGATTTACCGGCAGGTGGAAACGCTGCCGCAGATCAAGGAAAGCATCGTGATCGGGCAGCCCTGGGCCGGGGATACGCGCGTGGTGCTGTTCGTCGTGTTGCAGGAGGGGGAGACCCTGACCGATGGATTGCGTGAGAAAATCAAGGTGCGGATCCGTCACGGCGCCTCGCCGCGGCACGTGCCTGCGAAAATCGTCGAAGTCATCGATATACCGCGCACGCGCTCGGGCAAGATTGTTGAGTTGGCGGTGCGCTCGGTGGTGATGGGCGAGGAGGTCAAGAACGTTGAAGCGCTGGCAAACGCCGAAGCGCTGGATCATTTCCGCAATATCGAGGTGCTTCAAGAAGACTGACTTACAGACCCGCGCGCATGCGCTAAGGTGCGCGGGTAAAGTCCACTGATCAAAGACAGTTCTATGCCGGTAATCACCACAATCGAAGATCTGCGGCTGCTGGCCAAGCAGCGGGTGCCAAAAATGTTTTACGACTACGCTGACAGCGGTTCGTGGACAGAGCAGACCTATCGCGAGAACTCCTCCGACTTCGAAAAAATCCGCCTGCGTCAGCGCATCGCTGTGGATATGGAAGGGCGCAACCTTGCCACGAAGATGGTGGGCGAGGACGTCACCATGCCAGTGGCGCTAGCGCCAACGGGTCTGACCGGGATGCAACACGCAGATGGTGAGATATTGGCGGCCAAGGCAGCGGAAGCCTTTGGGGTGCCTTTTACCCTGTCCACCATGTCAATATGCTCCATCGAAGACGTGGCTGAACACACCACCAAGCCGTTCTGGTTCCAGCTGTACTTCATGCGTGACCGGGATTATATCGAGCGCCTGATCAAGCGCGCGCACGTTGCCGGTTGCTCGGCGCTGATGGTGACCATGGACCTGCAGATCCTCGGACAGCGCCATAAAGACGTGGTCAACGGTCTATCCGCCCCGCCCAAGCTGACCGTGCCCAACATGATCGACATGGCGATGAAGCCCCGCTGGTCGCTGGGTATGCTGGGAACCAAGCGGCGCACCTTCCGCAACATCGATGGGCACGTTGATACCGTGGACGGCCTGTCCTCGCTGGCCAAGTGGACCGCGTCGCAGTTCGACCCGAGACTGAGCTGGGACGATGTGGCGTGGATCAAGGAGCGCTGGGACCGCAAGCTGATCATCAAGGGCATTCTGGACGAAGAAGACGCGCGCATGGCTGTGAAAACAGGGGCGGACGCCATTATTGTGTCCAACCACGGTGGCCGCCAGCTCGACGGTGCGCGGTCGTCCATTGCCAAGTTGCCGGGTATTGTCGAGGCCGTGGGTGATCAGGTCGAAGTCCATATGGATGGCGGTATTCGCTCCGGTCAGGACGTACTCAAGGCCATGGCGCTGGGCGCAAAGGGCACCTATATCGGCCGCGCCTTCCTCTATGGCTTGGGGGCCATGGGGCAGCAGGGCGTGACCAAAGCCTTGGAGATCATCCAGAAGGAAATGGATGTCACAATGGCGCTGTGCGGCCGCAGGGACATCGAGCAAGTCAATCTCGATAACCTGATTCCCAAGAGTGAGCTAACGGCAAACGATTACATGTAATGTGTGGTTCAAGAACCTTTCCGGAAGCATTGAATTTGATTCCAGAATAGGGCACGGGACGCGGTTATGCGCACGGGATTGGGACCTGAACAGTGGTCCATGCAGACGGTGCCTGTCTAGGGTCAGGCACTTGATGCCAACAGACCGAGGAACGCCCGCCGTGAGCTTGAGCCCTGCTGTTTCCGCCATCCTTGAAAACTACGATTCTGAAAACCCCGGCACTCGCGCCAAGCTTGTGCAGATGCTCAACCACGGACGGTTGGCCGGCACTGGGAAAATGGTCATTCTGCCCGTTGATCAGGGCTTTGAGCACGGCCCTGCGCGCTCCTTTGCCCCCAATCCGGTTGGCTATGATCCGCTTTACCATTGGCAGCTTGCCATTGACGCTGGTTTGAACGCCTTTGCCGCGCCCATCGGGTTGCTGTCGGCGGGCGCAGGGCGCTTTGCCGGGCAGATTCCAACGATCCTGAAGGTCAACAGCTCGAACAGCCACGCGCTGAATGCGGATCAAGCCTTGACTGGCAGTGTCGAAGACGCGCTGCGGCTGGGCTGCGCTGCGGTCGGCTACACGCTCTATCCCGGCTCTGACCAGCAATTCGACATGCAGGAAAAGCTCCGACAGCTGACCAAGGACGCGCGCGACGCTGGCCTGGCTGTGGTGGTGTGGAGCTATCCGCGTGGCGGCGGGCTGAGCAAGGACGGTGAGACCAGCCTCGACGTTATCGCCTACGCTGCGCATATCGCGGCACTGATGGGCGCGCACGTCATCAAGGTTAAGCCACCCAGGACCCGGATCGAACAGGACGCGGCGAAGAAGCACTATGAAGGCCACGACTGGAGCCGTCTGGAAGACCGCATTTCCCACGTCATCCAATCCGCCTTTGATGGTCGCCGGATCGTGATTTTCTCCGGGGGTGAAGCCAAGGGCAATGACGCCGTGGCCGAAGAAATCGCCGCTATTGCCAAGGGTGGCGGCTCGGGTTCCATTATCGGTCGCAATGCCTTTCAGCGCTCCCGCAATGAGGCGTTGGCGTTGCTCGATCAGCTGATCGAGATCTACCAGGCGCAGGCCGCGCAGGAAGCCGCTTCAGGGACGGATAACCCGCCGGCGGCTCGTCAGGCCGCATGATCGACCTGATCCCTCATTTCGAACGCGCCTGTGCCGCTGCAGCGCTCGCCTGTCAGCCGTGGGTGGGACGTGGCGACAAGGAAGCTGCCGATGCCGCCGCCGTGGAGGCGATGCGTCGCGTCTTTGCCCAGGCCCCAATGGCGGGCCGGATCGTCATCGGTGAAGGGGAGCGCGACGAAGCGCCCATGCTGTTTATCGGCGAGGAAGTCGGCAACGGTGATCCTGGCAGTGCTGCCGTGGACATCGCCGTTGATCCCCTTGAAGGAACCACGCTGTGCGCCGAAAATCGCCCGGGCGCACTCTGTGTTGCGGCCGTTGCCCCGCGCGGCGGACTGCTGCATGCGCCGGATGTTTATATGCAGAAAATCGCCGTTGGGCCGGGTCTGCGCTTGGATGGCACCGATCTGGACCGACCGGTCGAGGCTGTCCTCAGAGGGTTAGCCCGGCAGGTCGGAGGGTCGTTGCGTGTGGTCATGCTCGACCGCCCGCGACACGAGGGTGCTAAACGGGCCGCCTTGGCTGTTGGTGCTGACCTGACCCTGATCCCCGAGGGCGATGTCATGGGCGCGCTGCAAACCGCGCTGCCTGACGCTGTGACCGGTGAGCCGCCGTTTCACGTCTATCTTGGTAGTGGTGGCGCGCCGGAAGGGGTGCTGGCGGCCAGTGGGTTGCAGGCGCTGGGCGGTTCGATGATCGGCCGATTGCTGTTCCGTGATGGGGCCGAGCGGTCACGTGCGGCGGCTATCGGTCTGGCTGATCTGGATCAGATCTACACCATAGACGACCTCGCGGCCCCAAGCTCCCATTTGGTGCTTGCCGGGGTGACAACCGACGTGCTCGCTGGGGTGCAGGGGCGGCAGATTGACATTCTGACCCTCAGCCCAGGCCAAGAGACACCCCGCCGTCATAAACTGACGCTCTAAGCCCGCATTCGAGCTGGGTCATAGAAAAAGGGACGCCTGAGCGTCCCTTTT
>PAFB01000154.1 GCA_002700865.1 Rhodospirillaceae bacterium | reverse complement strand
AAAAGCCAGTGTTAAGCCTTGCGGCAGTTACTCATCAGCTTCCTGTTGCGAGTGCCACATGTGCGCATAGATGCCATCGCGCTCCAAAAGCACCTGATGAGCACCTTTTTCAACGATTTTTCCCTTGTCGAGGACGATAATCTCATCCGCATCGACCACCGTGGACAGACGGTGCGCGATAACCAGCGTGGTACGATCCCGCGAAACGGCCGCCAAAGACGCCTGAATCGCCGACTCGGTATCCGTGTCGAGCGCAGAAGTGGCTTCGTCAAACAGCAGGATCGACGGGTCCTTCAGGATCGTGCGCGCGATGGATACGCGCTGACGCTCCCCGCCCGAAAGTTTCAGCCCACGCTCGCCCACACGGGTGTCATAGCCTTCGGGCAGTTCCATGATGAATTGGTGGATTTGCGCCAGCTCAGCGGCCTGGATCACCTCTTCCCGGCCGGCATTGGGCCGGCCATAGGCGATGTTGTAGGCAATGGTGTCGTTGAACAGCACAGTATCCTGAGGCACGATGCCAATGGCTTCGCGCAGGGAGGATTGGGTAACATCCCGCAAATCCTGCCCGTCAATCTCAATACCGCCGCCCCAAACATCGTAGAACCGGAACAGCATGCGCCCGATGGTGGACTTGCCCGAGCCGCTGGGCCCGACAATCGCGAGCGTCTTCCCCGGCTCCACCGCGAAATCAAGCTCATGCAGAATTTGCCGGTCGTCGTTGTAGCCAAAATCGACGGTGCGGAAGGCGAGGTGCCCGCCTTCAACCGCAATCGGTTTCGCGCCCTCGCGGTCCGGCACTTCGCGTTCAACTTCCAGCAGGTTGAACATGTACTCCATATCCACCAGCCCCTGTTTGATCTCGCGGTAAGCAAAACCGAGGAAGTTGAGCGGCAAGTAAAGCTGGATCAAATAGGCTTGGATCGCCACGAAATCGCCGACCGTCATCTCCCCGTTCACCACCTGCGGCACGGCCATCCCCAGCAGCAAAATCAACCCGCCGGCAATGATAATGCCCTGTCCGATGTTGAGCAGCGACAACGACAGCTGGCTGGTGACAGCCGCAGACTCATAGCCCTTGAGCGCGCCGTCGTACCGGGCGGCTTCGTGGTTTTCGTTGGAGAAGTACTTGACGGTCTCATAGTTGAGCAGCGAGTCCACGGCCTTGGTCGTGGCTTCAGAATCGGTCTCGTTCATCATCCGGCGGTACTTCAGCCGCCACTCCGTCACAGCGACCGTATAAATGATGTACCCGACCACGGTGACAAAGGTGATAATCGCGTAGAGCGCGCCGAAATTGATCAGCAGAATGGTGCTGACAATGAGAATGGCGAAGGCGGTTGGGATGAGGTTAAAGGTCATCATCCGCAGCACGAATTCGATGCCTTTGGTACCGCGCTCAATCGCCCGGGACAGCCCGCCCGTCTGGCGGTCGAGGTGGAAGCGCAGGCTGAGCTTATGCAAGTGGCGGAAAGTTTCCAGCGCGACCGTGCGGATGCCGTTCTGGCCGACAAAAATGAACAGCGCCGAGCTCAATTCCTGACTGCCCTGAGACAGCAATCGCGCCAGCCCAAAGGCAGCGACCAAGCCCACAATCACAGCAATCGAAGCATTGGGAAAGGCCCCTTCCCCGCCAATGGCGTCAACAGCCGCGGCAAACACCAGCGGGGTAACGGCGAGAAACAGCTGACCCAACAAAATCGACAGCCCGGTCAGAACAAAAAGCAGCCGCAGGCGCGGCTTGTTGGCCGGCCACAGGTAGCGCAGCAGGTTGAGCGCCGTGATCAACTGGTTGCCGTCGCGCTCATAGGACGCTTTCGGGGTCTCAGGCGCGCCGCCGGATTGCCCGGGCTTGGCAGCACCGGGTGCCTTGGATTTTGGAATCGCAGAAACCGTTGCCGCTTGAGGCTGATCCGGACTGGCGCTCTTGTCTGTCATCAAAGTATGCTCACCGCTGAAAATCGAATAAGCCTGATGTGCAAACGAAGGCCGCTAAGAACAAGAGTTGACCCGCTATGCACGTTTATTTTTTGACACAGGCTTCATGAGTGTCTCCACCATAAATATCGTTGGCGCGGGCGCCTTCGGGACCGCTTTGGCGCACGTTTGGCAGGTCGCGCGGCCACCAGCGCCTCGCCATCGCGTGCGGCTTTGGTGCCGGGACGCAGCCCAAGTCGAGGCCTTGGGCACCAGCGGCCTGAACATCCGCGTTCCTGATGCGCCGCCGCTGGCCAGTGTCGAAGCGCGACATTGGGACGACTTCGAGGCCTCCGACCCCGGCGAGATCCTCATCCTTGCCGTCAAAGCCCGCGCTCAGGGCGCAGTCTTCGCGCGCTTGTCCCCGCGCCTGCATCCGGACTGTCCGGTGATCACGGTGTCCAAGGGTTTCGCGGACGACGACGCGCGCTTGCTGGGCGAAGCGGTTCAGCCGCGCGCTGGATTGGCGGTTCTCAGTGGGCCTTCTTTTGCTGCTGATCTGTTCCACAACCGTCCCACCGCCCTGACGCTGGCGCACCGCCAGCCTCTGAATGCCGTCGCAGAAGCCCTGTCCACCCCACGCCTGCGCCTCTACCAGAGCGACGATCCCGTTGGGGTGCAGGTTTGCGGCGCGCTCAAAAACGTCATTGCGATCGCCTGTGGTTGCGCCGATGGCATGGGGCTGGGAGCCAGCGCGCGTTCGGCCTTGATGACCCGTGGATTGCGCGAAATCGAAAGGGTCATTGTCGCCTATGGCGGCGATGTGCGCACCGCAGCGGGTCTGGCGGGGATCGGCGACCTGGCCCTGACGTGTCAGGATCGGCAGTCGCGCAACCATAGCTTTGGCTACCAGCTGGGACAGGGCGCTGCTGCGGGCGCGCTGCTGGATCAAGGCGTCACGGTCGAAGGCGCTTTGGCCGCGCAAAGCGTGCTTGGCAGTGCGCGAACCCGCGACCTCGACTTGCCAATTTGTGAGGCTGTCGGCCAGTTGGTACGCGGCGACCTGACCCCGGAAGCGCTGGCGTCCCGCCTGCTGGCCCGCGGCCTTGAGCGTCCTCCCGCCACGGACGTCGGATAAGATTTTGGAAACGCATAACGTTGAGCGTGAGTTTCCTTATGCGTCAATAGTTCAAATGCGGCGGCTCCTAATGGAGTATTAGAGCACTTTTAGTCGGAACAGATTTGGTATCGGGCTTGCGGAACAGAAACACACGATTTCACGTTTCTCACCCTTTCCATAGGACATGCCGATGTTACGACATTTAAAGCTTGCGGGCCTCAGCGCGCTGTTGCTCGCTTCTACCGCCGGCGCTCAGATGCCGGTGCCGCTGGTGTACAATAAAGCGGGTTACGCGCCGGTCTCTGCCCCGAACGTCGTTGCCTATTCCGTCAATGGCCAAAAGCACTACATGCCCGCTGCGGCTCCGGTGGCGCCCGGCCGGTTCACCAAAACCGCCCGTCACCCGGTCTACGCCCCGTCGCCACCGATTGTGCATTACCGCGCTGCGCCGCCCGTCATCCAGCAGCCCCAGGTTCACTACCGTCGTCAGGAAGTCGTCACCGCACCTGCGCCGACCTATCCGCAGCAAGCAGTCGCCACACAGCGGCCTGTGGTCTACGAAGCCGCAGTTTTGCCCGTGGTGAAGAACAGCGAAGGGTACAACGGCGAGCCGGGCCAGCAGCAGTACATCCCCTCACAGGGCCAGGGTCAGGGTCAGGGCCAAAGCATGTTTCAACCGGAAACTGGCTACTACACAGACTAAACAACGCTCAGACGCCGCTGCCAACACTGCTATCATTTGAGGCAAATTGCGTCTGAGTACCGAGTTATTCCGACTCGGGCCTGCGGATATTTCAATTGAGGACAAGCCGACAACGCTGATATTTCAGTTGTCCCCCCTCGATCCGCCGCCTGAGTCGGAATAAGCCCCCTTTATACGTATGGTTCGCGTCACAGGCCGCTTGTCCGTCAAGCTGGCCCCTGAGTTGCTGCGTGTTTGACCCACAAGGGCAGGCAAGAGCGCACAGAGGTTCGGAGAATCCGAATTCTGAGCCAAGGCCTAACAGAGCCCCTTGTTTTGGAAGAACAAAGAAGCAGACAGTCATGCGGACCCTAAAATTTCTGATGATCTCGGCGGCCCTTGGTGCCGGACTCCTCGCGGGCCAAGCGGCACAGGCGCAACCTGCGATCGTGCCAACCTACGCCCCCTCCTACTACGGCCTGAATCCCGCAGGCTTCACCTATGGCGCGGGCTATGGGGTGATTACCCTGCCGCCCGAAGGCTTTGCCGCGATGCCCTTTGACGCCCGTGACTTTCCCAAAGTCTTCGCCCCGATCGTTGGCAAGAAGCCCTAAAACCGGGTCCGGTTCACCGCCCGCCAAGCTGAGACACAGCATTGGCGGGCAGGAACAAGCAAGGCAAAGCGAGACAGCGGTGGCAGGCTATTCTGCGGCCTGCATCGCCCCGATTGACCGGGCGAGGAAGACGTAAAGCTTGCCAATGTCCGCGGTCAGGAAGGTCGTGTGCAACAGCTTGGATTTATCCACCCTGTTGGCCTGCGCCAGCAAGCTGTCAAAGGCTTCCAAATAGCGGTCCACGCGCTCGGTAAAGGAACGATCGCGGGCATAGAGATCCGCCATCGCCGCCGCGCCGGTTGGCGTATAGCGGCTCAGCAGGCGTCGCACGGAAACCCCGCGATCCCCGGCATCAATGGCCATGACGACCTCTGCGGGTAAGTCGCCATCGAGAATGGTATCAACGTCAATCGCCGCTTGGTGCAGCGCTTCGACCATGGAAGAAGCTTCGTTCAAGAAGGCGTCACGCTCTGACGATTTCACCGTTTCCAACAGGCGCTCGGACTGCGTGCGGGCTTCTTCGGTCACGCGGACCAGCTTGTTCTGGTGATGCTCAGCCGCAACGCCAATCTGGTCGAGGATCTCGCGCAATTCAGCGGCCTGATCCGTCACGCGGCGCAGGTTATTTGCGCTTTCTGTGTTGGTGGTCATATCGCGCAGCATTTCAACCTGATCACCGACCAGCCGGGACGTATCCATCAGGCGACCGGCCGCAGAGTGCGCGGATTCAGCGGCCTGGTGCGTGGTGTCGTCGAAGGCTGAGGCCGCATCGCGCAGCGCCTGCTGACCCAGCTCAATCGCCTGCGCCAGACGCAGCAGGCGGTCATCGACCTGATCATCATTGACGCCGCGATGGAACTGCTCGGTCAAACGCACCATGCGGTTACGGCTGTCCAGCAACAGGGCGTTGAGTGCTTCAGTCTGCTCACGCAGGTCTTCAACGGCAACCGTCGAGGCTTCTTTCAGCGCCGCAACAGAGGCGTTCAGCCGCTCCGGACTTTCCGAAATGCCGTCGAACAGGCTTTGCGTGCTGGCCAGCGCATCGGTGGTTGCGTGCCGGACTTCGTGGGTGCGGGCGAGCAGGGACTTGGTCTTTTCGTCCATCAATTGCACGACCTCTGCTGCGGTTTCGCGCAGGTGTTCGGCGGCCAGCGGGATTTCCTGCCCCCACGTCACCAGACACTCCATCTCCGCCCCGGCTTTCTTGCTCAAGTCCTCGACAAAGCTGCCAACCAGACGGTGATAGTTGTTCACTGTCCGCTGCGCCGCCGAGTCAATCTGGCGCTGAGCGGTGTTGAAGGCACCGTTTTCATCCTCGAAACGGGCCTGCAAGGCATGGTCAAGCCGCTCGGCGAAATGCACGATGGCTTCTTCAGCGCGGGCAAAGGTGCTGTCTTCCGCGGCGGTCGCCATCTCCTGCAGGCTCTCAACCCGTCCGGCCTGATCATCCAGCGTTTCCGCCCAGGATTCGCTAAGTTGGACAAAGCGACCCTCGGCACCTTTGGTAGAGCCGTCCATGATCGTGACCACGTCCTTGGCGCTGTCTTGCATGGTTTCGCGAGCGAACTGGGTGGTCTCCTTGATCGTTGTCGCGCCGGAAGTCAGGGCTTCGGTCAGCTCCTCGACCCGTTCGGAAACAAAGCTGATATTGCCCGTGAGCTTGTCGCCATTTTCGGACAGCTCCTCAATCACCTTGCGCGTGGCGTCTGCAGTATGGTCGCTGACGATATCAGCAGCTTCCTTGGCTGCGCTCATCAGCCGTTCGATCTTCTTCTCAAATTCCTCAGAAATTGCGCCGCCGTAGCTGTCAACCGAGGCCTGCAGCGTCGAAAGGTGGCTGGCCTGGTGCTGGATGGCTTCGTGCAGCTCACCGGCGTGAGCCGACAGGTCATGGCCGGCCTGACGCAGGGCGCGTGATTGCTCTTCCAGCCGAACCTGCATCTGGTCACCAACGTCGTTGGCGTCGCCTGACACCGATTTGAGCGTTTCGATCTGACCGCTCAGTTTGGTGGACATGGCCTCAACACTGTTCAGCGCCGCATCGGCGGTCACACGCAGGTTCTCAGATTCAGCCTCCAGCGCTTCACGAGTGCGCGCGGTGGCTTCTTCCGTCTCCGCCTGCGCCGCGTCCAGCAGCTCCAGCCGGGACCAGATATCGTCAATTTGACCGTGGATCGAGCGGGTGGCGTCGGCGAGGGTTTCCTGAACTTCGACAATCGGTTTGGTCAGGTTCTCGCGGAATTCTTCACCCACGTCACGGACGTCCTCCATGGCGTGTTTCATACGGTTGACCATGCGGTCAATCCGGCTCTCAGAGCCCGTCAGCTGATTGCCCTGAATGCTCAGCGCCGTGGCAATGCTGGTGGCCTGCTCATCGACGCGGAGCGACAGGGTGTCGAGCATGGTGGTTTGGTGCTCAAACTGGTGCGACGCGGTTTCCAGCGAGGTTAAGATGCCGCTGGTCACACCCTGCAGATGCTCGACCCGATCTTCAAAGGCGCGGGTGATCGACTTGATGTGGGCCTGGGTCTCTTCGGGCATGATGTTTACCGTGCGCAGCGTGCTCAACTCGGCCATCATGGCGTTGCGCATACGGGTTCCGACGATCAACATGCCGCACAGAATCCAAATCGCCATCAGCGGCAGAATCCCACCACAGATCACCAAACCCACTTCCGCCGGACTGAGACTGGAAAAGGCGGTTGGTCCGCCATAGTACCCAAACAGCGACCACCCCGCGACCAGCCAAGCGCCCGTCATGATCAGCCCGAAAACAAAGACTGGGGTGTAGGATTCAAACCGAGAACTGGGACCTGAAGGAAGGCGTGGCTTGGCCGTAAACTGCGCCGTCATGGGCACTGCTCCTGAACATCAAATGCGCGCCCCTGAAACAAAACCGGGGCTGAAAATCGACAGTCACACCCTAAAATAAATCGGTGTCACCGCATAATGTATGTAGAAATATATCTTTTTTACAACGGGTTCAATGACTTTTTTCGCGTAATATGAGATCGATGCATGGAGGACACAGGCCGCTTGTCGCGCTGTCTCAGAACTGCAACCTGTCCGCTGCGAAGGTTGGCCGGACGCCCTTTTCGGCGGAAAGCCGGTCTACGCCGGCCGTCAAATCATCATCCAAATCGCTCTGATGAATGCCGGTATTGACCAGCAGCACATCGATCCCCGCCGTACGCGCACCCGCCACGTCGGTGGTGAAGCTGTCGCCAATGGCCAGAACTTCATGCCGGCGCAAACCCATGACCGCGCGGGTCTTGCGGTAGACCGGGGCGAAGGGCTTGCCGTGCCAGCTGACCGCGCCGCCCTGTTCCTCATACCACTGCGCCAGCGACCCGGCGCACAGCTCCTTGTCAGTGCCGCGCATGACCACGCGGTCGGGGTTGGCGCAGACCATGGGTAGGCCCGCGCTCAGCCCAGTTTTCAACAGCGGCAGCCAGGCGTTCAAATCCGTGCTGCTCGCCGGGCCCGTGTTCAAAATCCAGTCTGCGCCGTCGATCTCGTCCTGAAAGGCAAAGTCCAGCCCCTCGCGCATGTTCGCGTCCTTCGCGCCCGCGCCGAGGTGAAAACAACGCGGTCCCAGCGCTGCGTAGAACGGCTCACTGCGCGCGCTCAGGGCCTGCCAGCTCTCTTCACCGCTGGAAACGATGCCGTCATAGGTGCCAGCGTGAAGACCCATGGCGTCAAGCAAGCTTGCGACCGACGCCGACCGACGCGGCGCGTTGGACAGGAACTGCACCTGCAACCCCCGCTGGCGCGCCCGGCGCAGCGCCTCAACGGCCTCGGGGAACAGTGTCTTGCCGTTGTGCATCACGCCCCACAAATCGACGATCAGCCCACGATAGCCGTGATGGTCAATCAGGTGGTTGAGGCCGGTTACAACTTCGGTGCGCGCTGGCTTTGAAACCGCGTGGATCAGCGGCCTGACCAGCGCCGGTCCGCCGTAAATCAGACCGGTGTAGAGCTGCACCAGATCCGCCCCACGCCGCACCTTCTCCTGCGCTTGGGCCGGGGTGGACACGCCGCCGGTGCCGAACACCACCAGCCGGTCGTCAGCCTGCTCCCGAATGGCGCTCAGAACCTCGGTCGAGCGGTCAAATAGCGGCGGTCCCGACAAACCGCCGCTTTCGCGTCGTGCCGGACCGGTGCTGCGCAGGCCCTCGGGACGGCCAACCGTCGTGTTGGTCGCAATCAGCCCTTCAATGCCGCGCTCCAGCGCCAGTTCGACAATCTCCGCCACATCCGCATCCGCGAGGTCTGGCGCGATTTTCAACAAAATCGGGGTTGCGACGGTCTGCGCCAGGGCATCGAGCGCGAGGTCGAGGATGCGGCCCAGCGCGTCAACGGTCTGGTGATCGCGCAGGCCCGGCGTGTTGGGGCTGGAGACGTTGATGACCAGATAGTCGGCAACATCAGCAAACCGGCGCACGCCCAGCGCAAAATCCAGCGGGACGTTTTCGGAGGTTTTGTTGGCCCCCAGATTGACGCCAAGCAGCGGCGGACGCTGTCCGGGTTGCAAACGGTCGAGGTTACGGCGGACAAGATCGTGACCGCCGGAGTTGAAGCCATAGCGATTGATGACCGCACCATCAGCGGGCAGGCGAAACACGCGCGGGCGGGGATTCCCCGGTTGTGGCTGGGGTGTGACCGAGCCAACTTCGACCGCGCCAAAACCCAGCGCAGCCAGCGCGGCCACGGCCTCGGCGTCCTTATCGAACCCGGCAGCAAGCCCAAGGCGGTTGGGAACATCCTTGCCAAACAGCCGCACAGCAGGCTCCGCCCGGCGCTGACGAAAGCGCGGGTGCAGGCCCAGCGACAGCCCCCGAATGGTCAACCGGTGCGCGGTTTCCGGATCAAGAGCACGCAGCAGCGCGGGAGCAAGAGACCACATGGATCAGGCCAAATCCTCAGGAAAGACATGCACGCCCTGGTCATTCAGGGGCAGCGGAACCGACCACAGCGCTTCGGCCGGATCGAGCGGACGGTAGAGGTGTGGAAAGTCAATGCCGTTACGAGACCGCTCCCACTTGAGCGCCTTCCCCAGCGCCGCCGGATCGCAGCAAATCAGCAGCAAATCCCTTTGCCCCGCCCGATGCTTGGCCGCTGATTCAGGTATCAGCGCGCCGTTGGAGAAGTGAATGAAGCCGTCGCGCCGGTCGTCCGCAGATCCGTGATAGCTGCCAGAGGCAAGGGCCGCCTCCCAGTCGGCCTGATGCGCCATATGGTAGATCATCCCACTCACGCCGACGCCAGTTCACCGCTCATGCCCTGCATCAGCAAAGCGCGGGTTTCTGCCACACCATAGAGCGCGATGAAGGAGCCAAAGCGCGGCCCCTGATCCTGACCCAACAGCACCTGATACAGCGCCTGAAACCATTCGCGCAGGTTCTCGTAATTCGCGCCTTTGCCCACGGTGAAGACCGTCGTTTGCAAGTCCTCCGCCGTCACCTCAGCCTGCCCCTCAAAGGCTTCAAGCGCTTCGTGCAAGGCGGTAAAAGCCGTCACTTCATCCACCGTTGGCGCACGGTAGGACTTGGTCGGCGCAACCCGGTCGCGGTAGTAGCGCACGGCGTGATCGACCAGCTTGGCCAGAAACGGGGTGGTTTCCGGGCTCGCGGCGGGGCGGTAGCGTTGGATGAAGGCCCAGAGCACGCTGGCCTCGGCGGCATTCACCACCGACGCGAGATTGAGCAGCATGCCAAAGGAAACCCCGTCTTCACTCGCCGGAACCCGGTCAGTGCCGTGGATGTGCCAAGCGGGGTTTTCGAGTTGCTTTTCACCCGCTTCACCGGGGAACTTCTCGACAAAGGTAACGTAGTCATCAACGGCCTTGGGGATGACGTCGAAATGCAGCTTCTTGGCCGCGCGTGGCCGCTGGAACATGTAAAGCGACAGCGATTCAGCCGGACCGTATTCGAGCCATTCCTCGATGGACAGGCCGTTGCCCTTTGACTTGGAAATCTTCTGCCCCTGCTCGTCCAGAAACAACTCGTAAGAAAAGCCCTCCGGCGCCGGACCGCCCAGCGCCTTGGTCAGGCGCGCAGCAATCTTGGCGCTGTCGATCAGGTCCTTGCCGTACATTTCATAATCGACTTGCAGCGCGTACCAGCGCAGCGCCCAATCGGGCTTCCACTGCACCTTGCAGGCACCGCCGGTCACGGGCTGGGTGATTTCTTCGCCCCTGTCGGGTTCGATGTAAGTGACCGTGCCTGCCTTGGCATCGACGTTGATCATCGGCACCTGAAGCACCTTTCCGCTGACCGGCGAAATCGGCAGGAAGGGCGAATAGGTGGCGCGGCGTTCAGCGCCCAGCGTGGGCAGCATAATCCCCATGACATCTTCATAGACTTCAGCCATCCGGATCAGGGCATCATCGAATTCGCCGGATTGGTAGGTTTCAGTCGAGGACTTGAACTCGTATTCAAAGCCAAAACCATCAAGAAAAGCGCGCAGGCGACGGTTGTTCTGCGCGGCAAAGGAGCTTTCCTCGCCAAAGGGATCAGGCACTTGGGTCAGCGGCTTGTGCAGCGCGGTTGCCAACAGCGCCTGATTGGGAACATTGGTTGGCACCTTGCGGAAGCCGTCCATGTCGTCGGAGAAGGCGATCAACTTGGTTGGAATGTCCGGACAAAGCGCCTCGAAAGCCCGTTTGACCATGGTCGTCCGCGCGACTTCACCAAAGGTGCCCAAGTGCGGCAGTCCCGACGGACCGTAGCCGGTTTCAAACAGGACATACCCTTTGGCCGGCGCTTTGCCGCCCAAGCGTTTTTTGAGTTTCTTCGCTTCTTCAAACGGCCAGGCACGGGCAGCGTCAGCAAGAGCAGATAACTCGGTCATGGGATTACATTTCCTGTCGATTGGATGGTGAGCGCGACATTAATCCTAATGTTGCTCGGACAAAACGCCTCAAACTCGCATGGCGGCTCAAACTACCGCTGTCCAAAGATCGAATCTGCGCATAAAACGACCTTTATGCTTGATTTGTTCGATCGCTCAGAGGGTCTGTCCGTGGACACGGCACCCGTGCTGGTGTGGCACGGTGGCGGGCTGTGGTGGTGTGCGCCGGGGCAAGCGCCCAAGCAGCTGTCCGCTCAGGCGCTGAGCAACGCGCTGACCAAGGATGCACCGCTGGTTTGTCACATGCCAACGCTGGCCCGGCGCGGCGGGATGGCACGGTTTCGGGCGCTCGACGTGCTGGAGCTGTTCGCCTTTGTCCGGCCCTCGCGCACGGTTACCCCAACGATCAAATCCCTCTCCCGCGCTGCTGGTCTGGAAGAACCCGAGGACAGCGCCGGTCCTGCTGACCTCGCCGCTGCCTTGCGTGCACTCGCGCGGACGTTGCTGGCTGAGCTGGGCAGCTTTGGCGCGACCGACCGGGTGATGCTTTCGGGCGTCTGGATCGCTGCAAGGGCGCATTGGCCCTGGGCGCAACCCATCGTGCGAGGCCTTGCCGCCACCGCGGGCGATGCAGCACTCGACCCCGGCGCGGACCAATCCCGCGCACTCCGCGTCTGGGAGCGCATGGACACGTGGGAGGACGAAGCAGCGCTGGGGCGACCGGGTACTGATCCCGTCACCGAGGCTGAGGCGCGCAAGCAGCTTACAACGCTGCTGGGGCTTGGCCGGGGCGACGTCGAAGAACGGCCCTCGCAGTCTGATTATGCCTCAGCGGTCAGTCAGGCCTTCCACCCCCGCGAAGAGCGCGCCTCCCCCCACATGGTCCTCGCCGAAGCCGGTACCGGGGTCGGAAAGACCCTTGGTTATCTGGCACCGGCCACGGTCTGGGCCGGCAAGAACAAGGGCTCAGTCTGGGTCTCAACCTACACCCGCGCGCTGCAGCGTCAGATCGACCAGGAAATGGACCGCTTGTTCGAGGAACCGGGCACCAAAAACCGCTCCGTGGTCGTTCGCAAAGGGCGGGAAAACTATCTCTGCCTGCTCAATCTACAGGAAGCCGGGCAGGCAGGCGGGCTGTCGGACCGGGATCGGATCGGGCTGGTGATAACAGCGCGCTGGGCCGAGCGGAGCCGCAGCGGGGATATGGTCGGGGGCGATTTTCCGGCTTGGCTGATTGATCTGTTCGGGACCAAAGTCACCACTGATTTGACCGACCAGCGCGGCGAATGCCTATATTCGGGCTGCCCGCACTACGGCAAATGCGGGATCGAGAAAAACATCCGCAACGCCCGCAACGCCCGGCTGGTGATCGCCAACCACGCGCTGGTGCTCAATCAGGCTGGACAAGGGCCGGAAAGCGACCTGTCTGAGCACGTCGTTTTCGACGAAGGCCACCACTTGTTCGACGCCTCGGATTCCTTCTTCAGCGCCTCGCTCTCGGGTCTTGAAACCGCCGAGTTGCGCCGCTGGTTGCTGGGGCCGGAAAGCGACCGACGTGGGCGGGGCCGGGGGCTGCGTGTGCGGATGGAGGAAGTCGTCACCCTCGACCCGCGCCTGCCGGACCTGCTCAAGGATGTTGAACAGGGGGCCTACTCCCTGCCTGGACCCGGTTGGTACCAGCGCCTGCGCGACGGCACCCCTGATGGGGCGGGCGAGTATTTCCTGAGCTTTGTCGGGGAGCAGGTTTACGCGCGCGCTGACAAACCCGGCGACCCCTTTTCCATCGAATGCACGCCCCGCCCGCCGATTACCGGCCTGCTGGCTGCTGCGCGCGAATTTCAAGACGCGCTGGGCGGCTTGCTCAAGCCCGTGCAGGATCTACGCGCCTGCCTCATCGATGTGCTGGAACAGCCCACAGGCCAAGATGATCAGGATAAAGACGCCGAAACCGAAAGCGACGGCGAAAGCGACGGCGAAAAGGGCGACGACAACGACGCGCCAGTCAAGTGGAAGTCACAGGCCGACGCCCGCCGGCGGGCTGAAGCTATGGTCCGCTCGCTCGAACGCCGCGCCATCGACCCCCTCACGGCCTGGTCGGCCATGCTGCGTGATCTGGAAAGCGATCCACCGGCAGATTTCGTCGATTGGTTCTCGGTCGAACGTGTTGACGGGCGTGACCGGGATCTGGGCTACTACCGCCACTTCATCGACCCCATGAAGCCCTTTAGTCAGGTCATGGCGGCGCAGGTACAGGGCTTTGTGGTCACGTCGGCGACGCTGACAGACCCGGTGGCCGATACCGAGACCGCCTGGAAAGTCGCCGAAGAACGCACCGGCGCGCACCACTTAAAAAGCGGCGCCTTCCGCGCGCGCGTCGAAAGCCCCTATGACTACGCCAATCAGGCCGAGGTGCTGATTGTCGGTGATGTGCCCAAGAACCAGCCGGGCGCGCTGGCCGCTGCTTTTGAAAGCCTGTTTTTGGCCTCGGGTGGCGGCGGAATTGGCTTGTTTACCGCCATTCGTCGCCTGCGCGCGGTTTACGAGCGTATCCGTACCCCGCTGGAGCAACAGGGTCTGCCGCTGTTCGCGCAGCACGTCGACGCCATGGATACCGGCACACTGGTCGATATTTTCCGTGACGATACCAACGCCTGCCTGCTTGGCACTGACGCCGTGCGTGATGGTGTGGATGTGCCGGGAAACAGCTTGCGGCTGCTGGCTTTTGAGCGTGTGCCGTGGCCGCGGCCGGATATCCTGCACCGCGCCCGAAGAGACGCCTTCGGCGGGCGTGGTCTGGATGACATGCTTGCCCGCGCTAAGCTGCGCCAAGCCTTTGGCCGCCTGATCCGGCGACAAAGCGACAAGGGTGTCTTTGTGCTGCTCGACCCCATGATGCCCAGTCGCCTCGAAAGCGCCTTTCCTGCCGGCGTTCCGATTCACCGGGTTGGACTGGACGAGGCCTGCCAGCGCATTACCGCTTTTTTGGATGACTGACGGCGCTTTTGAAAAAGGGGCTTTTTGGTGAAGCCCTGTTGACCCACCCGGAAGGCTTGCCATGTATTGAGGAGCAGCGTACCCCCAGCAACATGGGCACCGACACCTGCGCCTGCACCTGCAACTGTAAAGGGACACCACCATGGCCACTCACCACGACTCACTCATCGCCATTATGGTTCTGGTCTCCGCCGCTGATAACGACATCGCGGATCAGGAATTGAAAAAGATGGCGGACGTCGTGCGCAGCTGGCCGGTGTTTAACACCTTCGATATCGGCACCCTGCCAGAAACCGCCCGGCGCATCGCAACGGCGCTGGAGGCTGAAGACGGGCTCGAACTGCTGTTCGGCGATATGCAGAGTGCGCTGTCGTCGCAACTGTGCGAAACCGGCTATGCTTTGGCCTGTGAAATGGCCGCTGCGGATGGGGTTCTGACCGACGAGGAAATGCAGGTTCTGGAACTGGTGCGCCACCGGTTGAACATCGACCGCCTGATCGCCGCAGGCATCGAGCGCGGCGCCCGCGCGCGCTACGCCGTCGCTTAAGCACCCCGCCCGAAAACAACGCCAAGGTGTCTTTCGCCCCCCTGATCGAGTCCGGCTGGCTGATCACTCTGCACGCCAGCACGGCCCTGATGTCGCTGGTTCTGGGTGTGCTGATGTTCGCCAGACCGAAAGGGACCCTAGCGCACCGCACGCTCGGCTACGTCTGGATCGCGGCCATGGCCACGGTGGTCCTGTCGTCGCTGTTCATCAATCAAATCCGGCTGTGGGGGCCGTTTAGCCCGATCCACCTGCTCACCGTCGTCACTGCTGTCGGCCTGTTCCTGGGCTGGCGTGCGGCGCGGATGGGGCGGGTCAAGAATCACCGGCTCTCGATGATAATGCTGTGGTTTGGCGCGCTGGGCCTCAACATTTGGTTCACCCTTTTGCCCGGACGGGTTATGCACGACGTTGTGTTTGGACCCTCCGGATAGACCACCCATAGCGCTGATCAGATGAAATCTCCTGTCACTGGTGCCCACGCCGCCGCGCGGGCCAATAACGCCCCTCATGTTTCCACCGCCAAGCGCGACGCTGCGCGGGCACCGCGTCCCGCTGGACCGGAGAACCGGCTGACCCGTCTGGTCGAAGCGCGCTGGTTCCGGGGTCTGGTCATCGCAGTCATCATCATCAACGCCGTCATCCTCGGGCTGCTGACCAGCAAGAACGTCCGCGCCGCCGGGGACGGCATGGTGGGACAAGTGCTGCTGATCCTCGACACAGTGGCTCTGGCGTTTTTCGTTGGTGAAATTGCGCTGAAAGCAGCGGCTTACCGGCTGCAGTTTTTCCGTGATCCGTGGAACTGGTTTGATCTGGCTGTGGTGGCGGTCGCTTTTGTCCCGGCGACGGACTCGCTCAAAGTGCTGCGCGCGCTGCGGGTGTTGCGGGTCCTGCGGCTGGTGGCAGCGATTCCGGCGATGCGGCTGGTGGTCTCCGGGCTATTCCGGGCACTGCCGGGCATGGGATCAGCAGCTTTGCTGCTGATCCTGATCCACTACGTGTTCGCTGTCATTGGGGTGCAATTGTACAGTGGCACGCTCTATGGCGGCTATGGCAGTGAGGGGTACGACTACTTTGGCGATCTGGGCCGGGCGTTCTATACGCTGTTCCAGATTATGACGCTGGAAAGCTGGTCGCACGGCATTGTTCGCCCGATCATGGAGGTTCACCCCAGCGCGTGGATATATTTCACCCTTTTTGTGGTCATCTCGGCCTTTGCTGCGCTGAACCTGTTCATCGGTATTCTCGTCAACGCCATGGATTCCGCTAAGGATGAGCAGGCAAGCCAAATGTCGGCCGAAGAAGTCGCAGACCCCGCCCAGCTGGCGATTTTGCAAGAATTGCACGCCATCCGCGCTGAATTGGCGGCGTTGAAACAGGCATCCTCGGCCCCCTCAGCACAACCACCGGACGAAGCGCCCTAGTCGGGAATTTTGCTGCCCTCGCGCTGTCGCAGACCCAAAGCGGCCAAACCGGCCCCGCCCACAATCAGCACTGTTGCCGCGGCGAGCGCCCACGAGGGCGCTGCACGGCCTGTCAGCACCAGCAGCACGGTAGACAGCAGCGGCGCGAAGTAACTCAGCGCGCCCAGCAGCGTGACATTGCCGTGCTTGGTGCCAAAGTCCCAGACGAAGAATGCCAGCCCCATCGGTCCCAGCGCCAACCCGACCAAGCCGACCCATTCCAGCGCTGTCGGCGTCACCCACGGCTCGAACAGCCGTGACAGGATCAAACCGCCCACCGCCGCTGCGGCGCAGTAAACCACCACCGCCGCCGTCGGAACCGCGCTGAACCGGCGATTGAGGACAGAGTAGCTCGACCACATGAGCGCGCAGGCAAGCGCGAAGCCGTAGCCCAACGCGTATTCTCCACGAAACCCGCCTTCGCCGGGGTCAAAGACCAGCAATCCAGCACCAACCAGCCCCAGCACCCCACCCAGCAGCGGGAGCATCCAGCGGGACAGCGGGAAGCCAACCATGGAAAACAGAACGATCAGCAGGGGCCAGAGGTAGGCGATCAGCCCGGCCTGAGCCGTTGGCGCGTTCTTGAGCGCGAGCATGTAGAGCGCGTGATAGCCAAACAAGCCACCAATCCCCAGCGCCCAGCCAGCCACCGGCACCGCGCGCAGAGATGCCAGCGTGCCGGGTCGCAGCAGCATCGGCAGGCTGAACAGCGTCGCCAGCCCAAAGGTCAGCGCCAGCCACTCGAACAGCGGCAATCGGGTTGTCAGTGACGTCAGCAGCGCCAGCGCCGCCCACAGCAGAATGGCGCCGAAACCCAGCAGCGTTGGCATGAAATGGCGGTCCTTTGCTCTGTCGTGACCCTGTCAGCCGCGCGCCCGATCAGACAGCCGCGAGTTGGATCACCGCCCAGCCGATCAACGCAATGCCAAAGGTGGAAATAAACCAACTCGCCGTGCGCAAGTAGGGCACAGAAAGCGTGAAGCAAACGAAATGCACAACCCGGAAAATGAGGTAAATCCATCCGCCCAGCACGGCCAGCCGCATCAGATCGTTCACACCGACCCGGTCGCCCAGATAAACCGCGAGTACGGCCAGCCCCATGAAGCTGACGTAGGTCTCCAAGTGGTTCTCAAACCCGCGCTGTCCTGACTTCCCCCAGCCCTGCAAGACCTGCAAATTCGCCTCCGTCCGCAGCTTCTCGTCCAACCCGGAATTCATCAGTTTATAAGCCCCGGCCACCAAACTCATGGCGAGGGTCATCAGCGTGGCGAGAATGATAATGGTGATCATGGCGCAGGTCTTTTCTCTGGTGTCATTTGATCAAAAGGTTGGTCCCCATTTCCGCAGGATCAAGCCCAGAACCGGCCTTTCCGGCACTGTCGTTCAGGGGGGAGGGGTGCGGGCGTTCAGAAAGCGAACGGCCCGCGCGCCGTGAGAATGATCTTTGGCGCGCGGGCCGTTTTAGAGAGGGTCAGAAGCGCCTTGCCCGACAACACGGGGGAGCGGCAGTCTGAGGATGGGTTTAAGCTTTGGCGGCGTCTACCATGGCGTCGGCCACGGCAACCTTGCGTTCCGCAGCGTTCTTTTCACCGTCGGAGGTTGCCGTTTCCAGCGCTGCTTTGGCTTCGGTCATCGCAGCCTGTGCCGCTTCCGCGGTCAGGTCGCTGAGCGGCGTCGCGCTTTCAGCGAGAATGACGCACCGCGCCGCGGTGATCTCAGCAAAGCCACCAGCAACAAAAAAGCCGGTTTCGCCGTCGCTGCCCGTGACCGACACAACGCCGGGGCGCAGGCTGGTTACGGTTGGGGCGTGGTCTTGCAGAACACCCATGTCACCCTCAGCACCGGGAACAACCACCATGGTGGCTTCGATCTGTGCCTGGGATGCCTCTGGGGTCACCAGTTCAAATTGCATCGTCATGGGTCTTTGGTCCAATCCGCGTGATGCGAAAACCGGGGGCGGGTGTCGGCTGGCTGTGCGCTGCCTACCGCTGCCCCCGCGTCTTGCGCGTTAGGCCGCTTCCGCAGCCATCTTTTCAGCCTTGGCAATGGCTTCGTCCATGGTGCCAACCATGTAGAAGGCCGACTCTGGCAGGTGATCGTAGTCACCGTTCAGAATGCCCTTGAAGCCCTTGATCGTCTCTTCGAGAGGGACAAACACGCCGGGGAAGCCGGTGAAGACCTCAGCCACGTGGAACGGCTGAGAGAGGAAACGCTCAAGCTTTCGCGCGCGCGCTACCGTCATTTTGTCTTCTTCGGACAGTTCATCCATACCCAGAATGGCGATGATGTCCTGCAGGTTCTTGTACCCCTGCAGCGTCTGCTGCACACCACGGGCAACCGCGTAGTGGTCGTCACCGATGATGCGTGGGTCGAGAATACGGGACGTGGAATCCAGTGGATCCACCGCCGGGTAAATGCCCTTCTCAGCAATCGAGCGGTTCAGAACCGTGGTCGCGTCGAGGTGGGCGAAGGTGGTTGCAGGGGCCGGGTCGGTCAAGTCATCGGCTGGTACGTAAACGGCCTGTACCGATGTAATCGAACCCTTGTTCGTGGTCGTAATCCGCTCCTGCATTGCGCCCATGTCGGTGGACAACGTTGGCTGGTAGCCCACAGCAGAAGGAATACGGCCAAGCAGTGCGGACACCTCAGCACCCGCCTGCGTAAAGCGGAAGATGTTGTCCACGAAGAACAGCACGTCCTGACCTTCTTCGTCACGGAAGTATTCCGCCTGGGTCAGACCGGTCAGAGCAACGCGAGCACGCGCACCTGGAGGCTCGTTCATCTGGCCGTACACCAGCGCCACTTTGGACGCATCGCCTTCCAGATCGATAACCCCGGATTCAATCATCTCGTGGTAGAGGTCGTTACCCTCACGGGTCCGCTCACCAACACCGGCGAACACGGAGTAACCGCCGTGGCCTTTTGCAATGTTGTTGATCAGTTCCATGATGAGAACCGTCTTACCCACGCCGGCACCGCCGAACAGACCGATTTTACCGCCCTTTGCGTAAGGTTCGAGCAGATCGATCACTTTAATGCCGGTCACCAGTACCTCAGTCTCGGTGGACTGGTCGGTGAACTCAGGCGCTGCCCGGTGGATGGGCCACTTGGCGGAAGCGCCGACGTCGCCGCGTTCGTCGATCGGGCGACCGATGACGTCCATGATCCGGCCCAGCGTTTCCTTGCCCACAGGCACGGCAATCGCGTCACCGGAGTCAGCAACTTCCTGACCACGGGTGAGACCATCAGTGGTGTCCATAGCGATACAGCGAACGGTGTTCTCACCCAAGTGCTGCGCCACTTCAAGAACCAGCTCCTGACCGTTAAAGGACGCGGTCAGCGCGTTCAGGATCGACGGGAGTTCGCCGTCGAACTGGACGTCTACAACGGCACCAAGTACCTGTGAGACGCGGCCTACATTGTTGTCAGCCATTTTTCTTTTCCTATCTCAAAACCCACCCGTTCCAGAGCCGGAGCCCCGGGGTCGGGCGGAGGGTTGCTTGCTTGTTTACAGCGCTTCTGCGCCGGATACGATTTCGATCAGTTCTTTGGTGATCGAGGCCTGACGCGAGCGGTTGTAGAGCAGCGTCAGCTTGTCGATCATTTCGCCTGCGTTACGGGTAGCGTTATCCATCGCCGTCATTCGGGCACCCTGCTCAGAGGCTGCATTTTCCAGCAGCGCCTTGAACACCTGCACACCCACGTTGCGGGGCAGCAGTTCGGCCAGAATAGCGTCTTCGGAGGGCTCGAACTCGTAAGCGCTGTCATCAGCCTCATCGACATTAGCCGCATCCTCGTCCGCCTCAACGGCGAAAGGAATAAGCTGCTGGCGCGTTACAATCTGCGCGATGGCAGACTGGAACCGGGCATAGATGAGCGTCGCGGCATCGAAAGCACCGTCGTCGAACATGGTCAGAATGTCGTCCGCGATAGCGCCGGCCTTGCTGTACGACAGCGCTGGCTTATCGAGGTCTTCCACCCGCTTTACGATCAGATCACCGAATTCGCGGTTCAGCGCTTGCGCGCCTTTCTTACCAATACAGTAGATCTTCACCTGCTTGCCGGCACTTTGCAGCTCGTTGGTCATCCGGCGGGTTTCTTTCACCAAGTTGGCATTGAAACCACCACAGAGACCGCGATCCGCCGTGCCAAGAATGATCAAGTGCGTGTCGCTCTTCCCCGTGCCCGCCATCAACGGCAGGTCAGAGGACGAACGAGAGGCCAGGTCACTCAGCATCCGCTCCATACGCTCAGCGTAGGGGCGGGAGGCTTCGGCCTGATCCTGCGCACGACGCAGCTTCGCCGCCGCCACCATTTTCATGGCAGACGTAATCTTCCGCGTGTTTTTCACGCTTCCGATGCGGTCCCGCAGATCCTTTAGGCTCGCCATGCTTTTCTAATCCTTCTTTTATCGGGGAGCCGCCAAGGGCTCCCCCGATGGATTGAGGGGCTTTAAGCGAAGGACTTCGTAAAGTCTTCGATGAAGGACTTCAGGTCAGCTTCGTTGTCGAGCTTTCCAGAAGCAGCGATGGCGTCGAGGATGCCTGCGCCCTTGTCGTTCAGCGCGCTCAACAAGCCGGCTTCGTACCGCTTGATGTCGCTGACCTTGAGGCCGTCGAGGTAACCGTTGATGCCGGAGTAAAGAACCGCAACCTGCTCTTCCATCCGCAGGGGCGAGTACTGGTCCTGCTTAAGCAGCTCCGTCAGTCGCTCACCACGGGACAGCAGCGCCTGCGTGCTCGCATCCAGGTCGGAGGCAAACTGGGCAAAGGCTTCCATCTCACGGTATTGCGCCAGATCGAGCTTAATCGAGCCGGATACCTTCTTCATCGCTTTGGTCTGCGCCGCAGAACCCACTCGCGAAACGGAAATACCCACGTTCAGTGCAGGGCGAATACCGCGGTAGAACAGGGAGGTTTCCAGGAAGATCTGACCATCGGTAATGGAAATCACGTTGGTCGGAATAAACGCCGATACGTCGTTCGCCTGAGTCTCCACAACCGGCAGAGCGGTCATGGAACCTGCGCCCGCAGCGTCAGACATCTTACAAGCGCGCTCCAACAGACGGGAGTGCAGGTAGAAGACGTCACCAGGGTAAGCTTCACGGCCCGGAGGACGACGCAGCAGCAGGGACATCTGACGGTAAGCAACGGCCTGCTTGGAGAGGTCATCGTACACAATCAGGGAATGCATGCCGTTGTCCCGGAAGTGCTCGCCCATCGCAGCGCCGGTGTAGGGTGCGAGGAACTGCAGCGGAGCCGGGTCAGACGCGGTTGCAGCGACAACGATGGAGTATTCCATCGCGCCGTATTCTTCGAGCGTCTTTACGATCTGCGCCACGGTGGACCGCTTCTGGCCAACAGCAACGTAAACACAGTAAAGCTTCTTGCTCTCGTCCGTGGACTCGTTCACCGACTTCTGGTTCAGAATGGTGTCGATGGCGACAGCGGTCTTGCCGGTCTGACGGTCACCAATGATCAGCTCGCGCTGGCCGCGGCCAACGGGGATCAGGGAGTCAACCGCCTTGATGCCGGTCTGCATGGGTTCGTGAACCGACTTCCGCGGGATAATCCCCGGCGCCTTCACTTCCACACGGTTCATGGTGACGTCGGTCAGTGGACCCTTGCCGTCGATCGGGTTGCCCAGACCGTCAACCACGCGGCCCAGCATGCCACGACCAGAAGGAACCTCCACGATCGCGCCTGTCCGCTTAACCGTGTCGCCTTCTTTAATGCCGCGGTCATCGCCGAAGATAACCACACCTACGTTGTCGATTTCCAGGTTCAGGGCCATGCCCTTTACGCCATTTGCGAACTCAACCATTTCGCCCGCCTGGACGTTNTCGAGACCGTAGATGCGCGCCACGCCGTCCGATACGGACAGAACCTGACCAACCTCTGCAACATCAGCTTCAGCGCCGAAGTTAGCGATCTGATCCTTGAGGATCGCAGAGATTTCAGAAGCACGAATATCCATCATTCTTCCTTTGGGTTAAGCCCTCACCCCAACGCGGGGCGAAGGCGTGAAATTAAGCAGCCGCGCCCGTAACGCCGGATTTCAGCGCCAGAGACAGCTTGTTCAGTTTGGTCGCAAGGGAGCTGTCGATCTGGACAGAACCCACGCGGATGGTCATACCGCCAATGATCGACGGGTCGATCTGCACGTCCAGGCGTACGCCCTTGCCGTGCTTGGCCTGAAGGTTTTCCAGAAGCCGGGTTTCCTGCTCAGCCGAAAGCGGAGCGGCAACGCGGACTTCGGCGACGATCTCACCGCGGCGGCGGGAAAGCTCATCGTTGAAAGCCTTGATGATCTGGGGTAGCGCAAACAGACGGCCATTCTTGGCGACCACTTGCGCGAAGTTCGCAACCAGCGCGGAAACGCCGGCCTTTTCCATGACCGCACCAAAGGCGCGGGCACGATCCTCGGCTTTGACCAGCGGACTGCGCGCGAGTTGACCCAGCTCGGGGCTCTCGTCGAACAGACCTCGAATGGTCGCGAGGTCGGTAGATACCTGGTCGAGCGCCTTGCTCTCATCTGCGAGGTCAAACAGCGCAGAAGCGTAGCGGGCGGCCAGTTCTTGGTTAACAGAGGCCATGATGTCCTCATCCATCTGTCATCGGTGTTTTAGCAGCGTGGGTGTAACCGAGCGGGACTTGTCTCGCAAGCGAGGTTCAGACATACTTGGTCCACTTTTCGGACTAAGTGGAGCAGCCATGAGCGACGTTATCAATCTGCACGACGCAAAAACCCACTTTTCCAAGCTGGTCGATCAGGTTGCCGCGACGGGAAAACCCGTGCTGATCGGCAAGCGCGGGCACGCAATGGTGCAGCTTGTGCCCTTGCCGCAGGACCGCACGGCACCGCGTCCGCTGGGGCTGTTTCGGGCATCGGTGAAGCTGTTGTGAGTGACTATCTGCTCGATGGCGCGACCCTGCTCGCAGCGCTGGGCGCGCCGTTTCGGCTCCGGTCTGAGGCGCACGCGATCCTCACCGATCGGGCCAACACCGTCTACGTCTCAGCGGCGACGTTTCTGGATGCTTACGAGCTGGAGCAGGACGCGCGCGCTGAATTTCCGGCGCTGCGGGGACGCCTGCAGTCGGCAGCGACGCAGATGGGGTTTATCGCGCTGGAGACCACGCCAGCCCACGTGGACCGGGCCGCAACCCTCGCCGCCGCCCTCCCGTGGCCCCGCCGCATTCTGCGCGCACAAGCTGAAATGCAGCCTGCGACTTTGCTGACGCTGGAATAAGCGCTACCTGTATTGCATCGCATAATGCTATAATCGAGCCATGAACACTGCGCCCGAAACCAATCCGCAAACCGATTTGCCGTCGATCCGACGCTTGCCCGACACGCTGGTCAACCAGATTGCAGCCGGGGAGGTGGTTGAGAGACCGGCTTCGGTGGTGAAGGAAGCCGTAGAGAATAGTTTGGATGCCGGTGCGAGGCGGATCGATATTGATATTGAGGCCGGCGGCACGCGGCTGATCCGGATTCGGGACGATGGTCGTGGTATTGCAGGACGCGATTTGTCCCTT